>CATPBO010000263.1 GCA_955652835.1 Candidatus Dormiibacterota bacterium | reverse complement strand
ATCGCCACCCGCATGACCGCTGTTTGCCCTAGCCGGCGGTCGAGGCGGTCTTGCCGATCATGTTGATGTTCTCGTCGAACATCATGCGCAGCTTCCTGGCCTGGCGGTCGTACTCCTCCGGGTCGGCCCAGGTCGCGCGCGGATCCAGGACCTCGGTCGGCACGTCAGGCACCTGGTCCGGGATCTGGAGACCGAACACGGGGTCGGCATGAGTCGTCACGCCGTGCAGCTTGCCCTGGACGACAGCGCGCACGATCGCGCGAGTGTGGGCGATTGACATCCGCTGGCCGACTCCGTACGGGCCGCCGACCCAGCCGGTGTTGAGCATCCACACGTCCGAGTTGTGTCGGTTGACCCGATCGATGAGCATGTCCGCGTACCGCTCTGGCGGCAGCACGAGGAACGGCGCCGCGAAGCATGTGCTGAATATCGGCTCCGGCTCAGTGACGCCCCGCTCCGTCCCAGCGACCTTGGCCGTGTAACCGGAAAGGAAATAGTGGCGGACCTGGTCCTCGTCGAGGCGCGCGACCGGCGGGAGAACGCCATACGCGTCGGCCGAGAGGAAGATCACGTTGTTCGGGTGACGGCCGGTTCCCGACAGGACCGCGTTGGGGATGAGGTCGACGGGGTACGCGGCGCGCGTGTTTTCCGTCTTCTCCTCCGAGTCGTAGTCCGGGATTCGCGTGCGCGGGTCATAGACGACGTTTTCAAGGATCGTGCCGAAGCTCTCCGTCGCCGCATAGATCTCGGGCTCTGACTCCTTGCGGATGTGGATCGTCTTGGCATAGCAGCCGCCCTCGAAATTGAAGATTCCGATGTCGCTCCAGCCATGTTCGTCGTCGCCGATCAAGCGCCGCGACGGGTCGGCGGAGAGAGTGGTCTTCCCGGTGCCGCTCAGCCCGAAGAAAAGCGCCACGTCGGAACCGCCGGCGCCCACGTTCGCGGAACAGTGCATCGGGAACACACCGCTCGCCGGCAGGAGGTAGTTGAGCGCGGTGAAGACGGACTTCTTGATCTCACCTGCGTACTCGGTGCCGCCGATGATCACCATCCGCCGGCCGAGGTTGACCAGGATGAAGGTTTCGCTGCGCGTGCCGTCGCGCTTCGGGTCGGCCTTGACGGAAGGGCAGGAGATGACTGTGAAGTCAGGCTCGAAGTTCATGAGCTCATCGGCATTCGGCCTGATGAACAGGTTGCGCGCGAAGAGGCTGTGCCACGCAAGCTCGGTGACGACTCGCACACGCAGGCGGTGCCGGTGGTCGGCGCAGGCGAAGACGTCCTGAGTGAAGACCTCGTGGGTGGCGCAGAACTCGTCCATCCGCTCCAGGAGAGCGTCGAAGCTGGCGGTTGAGATGGGTTGGTTGCCGGGGTACCACCAGATGGCGCCCTGGCTGGTGGCCTCCTTAACGAAGAACTTGTCCTTCGGTGATCGGCCGGTGTGCTTGCCGGTCTCGGCGGTCAGCGCACCTGAGGAAACGATCACCGCCTCGTCGCGCCGGATGGCGTGCTCGTACAGCGCGGCGGGGCTCAGGTTGCGGCGTTCGGGCGCGGGTTTATTCCAGGCGGGCACTGAAAACGATCATAAGGAATAGGCCAGGCTAGGCGATTCGGGAGCGGCGCGAGCTCGCCCGCCGGCGTTGCTTGCCGCTCACGTAGTCGACCAGGATGTATTCACCCAACCGGTCCGGCGATACGAAGAACGCCCGCCCTTTGTTGATGCGGGTCATCTGGTTGATGAACTCGGTCAGGTACGGCCCGCGCTCGAGCATGAACGTGTTGATGACGATGCGATCGCGCGTGCACCGTTTGACCTCTCGCAGAGTCTGCTGGATGGTCTGAAAAGTGGGCGGATAGGCGAAGTAGGCCTTTCCGTTGTCGGCGAGGTGAGCTGTGGGCTCGCCGTCGGTGATCATGATGATCTGCCGGTTTCCGCGGTGCTTCGCGAGGAGCGACCGGGCGAGTTGAAATCCGTGCTGCATGTTGGTCCCGTAGACGTAGTCGTTGAGCGCCAGCTGCGGGAGAGTCTGCGGCTTGAGCTCCACCGCATAGTTGGAGAAGCCCACGACGTACAGAGAGTCGCGCGGATACTGACTGCGAATGAGGGAATCGAGCGCGATGGCCACCTTCTTTGCGGCGAGAAAACATCCGCGCAGGAACATCGAGCGGCTCATGTCGATCATGAGGACGGTCGAGGCTTGGGTCACATGTTCCGTGCGATGCACGATGAAATCGGCCGGGGCCATTTTGACCGGCACTTTGGGACCTTCGCGGACCAATGAGTTGAAAAGGGTCTCCTTCATGTCGAGCAGGAAAGGGTCCCCGTACTCGTAGGTCTTGAGCTCGTCCGACGCGTCGGTTCCGATTCCGCCGCGCCATAGCTGGTGCTGCCCCATGCGCGTCTTCTTCAACTGATCAAACATGTCGCGAAGCGCCGACTGGCCGATTCGCCTCATACCGCGTGGGGTGAGCTCCATGCGGGGGCCCTTACGCTCCACGTATCCGGCTTTCTCGAGCACGTCGGTCAGCTTGCGCAGCTGGTCGAGTGCCTGCCTCGCCTCGCTGCCGAGCAGGTCCTGGGCCAGAGAACGGTCGACGTCGCCGGGCCGGAAGCTGCCGCGCTCGAGCTGCGATTCGAGCCTGTCCATCTGCTGCAGGCGCTCCATCAATCCCATCGCCTCGCCCATGCTCAGCGGGTCTTCGCCGAAAAACGGGTAGCGCTCGCTCAGCTCTGAGGGCGGCATCATCGCCTGCATGAAGCCCGACAGTCTCGCGAGCTCGAGTCGAAGCGAGTCGTCCTGCAGCAGCGCGTCCATCATCTGGCGCAGCTCTTCGCGCGCCTCCGGGCTCATGCTCTGGAGGAGGGACTGCATCTGAGCCATCTGGCGCTGAAGGTGCTCGAGCAGCTCGTCCAGGCTGTTGATGCCCGGCGGAAACATGTCGCCAAACCGCTCCATGAAGCCGTTGAAGTCGGGCGTGCGACCTTCCATTCTCTGTTCGAGCATCTTGTTCAGCTCGCGGACCATGTCGCGCACGCGTGAGAGGTCCTGGTTCTGCATCTGCTGAATCGAACCCTTCATGCCCTGGAACATCTGGTCGACCATCTGCTTCTGCAGCTTCTGCATCAGCTCTTCGAACTTCTGACGCGCCTCGTCGTCCACGAACTCGTAATCACGAAGGCCCTTGACCTGCCCGCCGAGGTCGTCGGGCAGCCGGTCGAGCTGCTCATTGCGCTGCCGGGCGATCCGCTCCATCAGCTTCCTGGCTTCTGGCGTCTGAGCCTCGCTCAGCCGGCGGTCGATGCCGCTCTTCTCCGTGTCGATCACGTCCTGTACCTGCTCGCGCAGCTGCTCGACCGTGGAGTCGAGGTTGTACCTGCCTAGCTCTCGCTCACGCGCCTCGCGGAGCTGCTTGAGCAGCTGCTCTAGGCCGGGCATGTTGGGCGTGCCCCAGCGCAGGAGTCGCTGCAGGGCGGCATTCAGGTCGCCGTAATTCATCAGGTCGTCGGAGAGCGCGTCGAGGACGTCGCCCGCGTCGAGGTCGTCCAGCTTCTGAGTGCCGTCCCACCTCGAGTATCGGAACCTCATCTGACCACGCTAGCAGGCCGCCACCCTCCCAGCGACCGCTCAATCGATAGCGCGGCTCGGAGGGCAACGTCGTCGCGCCAGTTCCGGGCCACGACCTGCACGCCGATTGGCATGCCCTCGTGGGACGTGCCTGCCCGAACCACCACGCAAGGGTTACCGGACAGGCTGTACGGACTGGTGTAGCTGAACATTTGCGCCGGTACGGACTTCGCCCGATACAGGGGGGCGATGTCCGGCGCGACCGGGCACAGGATGAGATCGAATCCGGACATGAATCCCAGCATCTCTGTCCGGAAGGCATCCCACCGCTTGTAGAGCCGTTCGTGGCTCATCCGCTTGTCCCCCCAGTAGGCCAGAGTCACCTGGTGAGCCTCGTGGAGGGCCGGCGGCCGCGCCTCGGTCACCTGACAGCCCGCCGCGGAAAGGGCATGCGCCGCGGTCCGCACTGTCGCCGCGATCGCCTGGGTCGGCTTGGCGATGCCGTCGTCCGCATACCACGCGACCTTGAGTCCCTTGAGCTGGGGCGCGCGCTTGGCCAGCGGCACCGGCACCACGCCTGAGTCGATTCCATCGGGACCGGCCAGCACCGGCAACGTGAGGGCAAGGTCGGACACGAAACGGGCCATCGGCCCGACCTGGCTCCGGGGATCGGTGAGCCCACCGGGGAGTGCATAGGCCCCGGAGCTGGGTACGAGCCCGGCCGTCGGCTTCAAGGCGGCGATTCCGCAGTAGTGCGCCGGCATGCGGATGCTGCCGCCCGAGTCGCTGCCGATGCCGAGAGGCGATCCAGCGGCGGCGATGATCGCGGCCTCGCCGCTGCTGCTCGCGCCTGGCGACCGTGCGATGTCATATGGGTTGCGGGTCCCGCCGTGGAGAGGGTTCCAGCTTTCGCCGCCGACACCCCCGGGAGGGCAGAGCGTCTTGCCGATCAGGATCGCGCCCGCCGCCCGCATGCGGGCGATGACCGTGGCGTCGCGCTCGGGGATGTTACTCCTGAGCATCCGGAGCCCTGCGGTGGTTGGAAGGCCGGCGGTGTCGAAAATGTCCTTGGCCGTGAAAGGCACACCGTGCAGAGGTCCAAGAATGTTCTTTCGTGTGTTCCGGCGATCCGCCGTGCGGGCCTGCTTCAGCGCACTCTCGGCCGTGGCGAAGACCACCGCGTTGATGCGGGGATTGACCGTATGGATGTGATCGAGGTGGGCCCGCACAACCTCCAGGGAGGAGACCTTCCTGGTCCGTATGGCGCGCGCCAGCCAGCCGGCCGGCGCTCCGATGATGTCTCTCATCTACTCGAGTGTCCCGACCCTGAGGTCAGCCGCATATTTCGCGGCATCGGCAGCCGGAGCCTAGGCCGCGAAGATGCAAGGAACTTCGGGGCCGGGACACTCCTGTTTAGACCGTGTCGCCCGGTTTGATGTCGAGCACCTTGATTCCCGGCCCGACGAGATCCTGCAGCGCTTTAGGTCGGCCAACCAGCGGAGGGAAGGTGCCGAAATGCATCGGAACGACGGTCTTGACTCCCAGGAGCGAGACCGCCCTGGCGGCGCGGTGAGGACCCATCGTGTAGAAGTCGCCGATCGGCAGGAACGCGACATCGAACTCGCTCAGCTCGGCGATCAACGCCATGTCACCGAACACGTCCGTGTCACCGGCGAAATAAACCGTGAAACCGTTTTCGAACTCGATCACCATGCCGCACGCTTGGCCGCCATAGACAATGTGGTCGCCGTCCGTGATGCCGCAGCTGTGCTCGGCGTGCACGAGGGTGACCTTGATGCCATCGACGTCGACAGTCCCGCCCTGGTTGGCGCCGATGATGCTGTCGGCATCGATTCCTTTCGAACCAAGCCAGGCGCCGATCTCGAAGATGGTCACGATCTTGGGCTTGGTCGCTCGCGCGATCTCCAGTGCGTCGTAGACGTGGTCGAAGTGGCCGTGCGTGATCAGCATGAGGTCGCAGCTCTCGACCCTCTTCAGGGCGTCGGGAGCGACCGGGTTGTTCATGACCCAGGGGTCGATGTAGACATCCTTTCCCCTGGCGCTGCGGACCTTCCAGGTTCCGTGCCCGATCCACGTGAAGCTGACCTCACCGTTCAGCGCCATGAAATCCTCCTTCTAACCCCCACTGGAAAACGCGATTCTGTCACACGCATCACGGCAAACCGTCGATCTCGTCGATCTAATCGGTGGGCGGTCTCAGGCGGCCTCGCGCGCCATTGCGCGTGAGCCAGCTCGTGTCTTTCAAGAATTCGATGAAGGCCAGAACCGAGGCGGGAAGGCGACGACGCCGCAGGTGGACGATGTGCCAGTCGCGCCGGATCGGAAATCCGCGCACATCGAGCTCCACCAGCCGCCTGCCCGAAAGCTCGAGCGAGCAGGCGTAGCGGGAGATCACGGCCAGTCCGAGGCCCGATTCGACGGCGTGCTTGATCGCTCCGTTGGAACCGAGCTCCATGGCGACGTCAAGCTTCGCCCCGGCTTTGCGTGCCGCCTTCTCGAACGTTGAGCGGCTGCCCGACGCCGGCTCTCGCATCACAAAAGGCTGGCCCTCGAGATCCTTCAGCCCGAGCCCTCGCCGCCCGGCCAGCTTGTGACTGGCGGGCGCAATGACGACGAGCTCATCGCTGACGAAGGGAAGGATGGCGAGCTCTGGATCCTTTAGCGCCGGGCCCACGACCGCGAGGTCCAGCTCGTTGCGCAGAACCTGCTCCTGGACCCGCGCCCGTGTACCGATCTCGAGTGAGATGACGAGTCCCGGGTGAAGCTTTTTGAACGCGCCTAGCGCCGCCGGCAGCAGATAGATCCCGACCGTCGTGCTCGCGCCGACACGCAAGTTTCCGCGTTTGATGCCGCGCATCTCCTCCAGCGCGAGCGAAGCCTCGTCAAGGACGCCCAGAGTTCTTCTCGCGACGAGTAGAGGAGCGAACCCGCCTCGGTCAGGCTCACGCGTTTGCCGAGACGGTCGAGGAGCGGCACCCCGAGCGCTTCCTCCAGCTCCTTAACCTGGTAGGAAACCGACGGCTGGCTGAGACGGAGCTGCTGTGCCGCGAGACTGAAGCTGCTCAAGTCCGCGACCGTGACAAAGGTTCGCAGCTGACGCAGCGTCACCAGGCGGTCGATGTCCAGCCTGAGGGGCGCCGGCGAAGTCACGGCGCCTCGGACCTCATCGGGCTCAGGGCCGTATCGGGCACGCGCCTACGATATGCGCTATGGCTGCCAGGAGACCAAAATCGCTCACGCCGGTCCGCCGTACGACCCCCACACTCGAAGGCGTCGAGGCGCCCCACCGAGCCCAGACGACAGTTTCGGAACAGAAAATCAATCAGTATCGGAAGCGCCGCTACCAGGCCCTGCACGCGGAAACTGAGGCTGCCAACCGCCGCCGCGCCGCGGGCAAGGCGACCGCCCGAGATCGCATCGAGATGCTCCTCGACGATGGATCGTTCGTGGAGTTGGACGTCTTCGCCACACACCGCGCGCACGGGTTTGGCATGGAGGAGCGCCGGATTGCGGGCGACGGCGTCGTCGCGGGTTTTGGCGAGATCGACCGGCGTCCCGTGGCCGTGTATGCGTACGACGCCACGGTTTTCGGCGGTTCCCTGGGCGAGGTCACGGCCGAGAAGATCGTCAAAGTGCAGGAGCTTGCGCTGCGCAACCGCGTGCCCATCATCGGGATCAACGATTCCGGCGGGGCTCGCATACAGGAGGGTGTGGTCGCGCTCGCGGGTTACGCGGACATATTTTTGCGCAACGTGCGGTCTTCTGGGGTGATACCGCAGATCAGCGTCATCGCCGGGCCATGCACCGGCGGCGCGGTCTACTCGCCCGCGATCACCGATTTCATCTTTATCGTCGCCGGACAGGGGTACATGTTCATCACCGGCCCGGAGGTGATCCGCGTCGTCACGGGCGAGAAGGTCACGTTTGACGAGCTAGGCGGCGGCGACGTTCACAACGCGACGTCAGGCGTAGCACACTTCCTGCCGCAGACCGAGCAGGCATGCGCCGAAGGCGTCCGGAAGCTCCTGTCATTTCTGCCTTCGTCAAACGGCGAGCCACCCCCATACAAACCCACCGCCGACGACCTCGAGCGCGCCGACCCCGAGCTGCAGACCATCGTGCCGGCATCGCCAAACAAGCCCTACGACATGCGTGAGCTCGTGTCGCGGGTGCTCGACGATCGCGAGTTCTTGGAGGTGCAGCCCTTCTTCGCGCCCAACATCGTCGTCGGCCTGGGGCGGCTGGGCGGGCACGTCGTGGGAATCGTCGGCAACCAGCCCAAGGTGCTGGCCGGTGCCATTGACATCAACGCCTCGGTCAAGGCGGCGAGATTCATCCGCTTCTGCGATGCCTTCGGCATCCCGATCATCTCGTTCGTGGACGTCCCCGGATATCTGCCCGGGCGCGACCAGGAGCACGGCGGGATCATCCGGCACGGCGCCAAGCTCCTCTATGCCTACGCGGAAGCGACCGTGCCGAAGCTGACGGTGATCACCCGCAAGGACTATGGCGGCGCCTACTGCGTCATGTCCCCTAAGCAGATGGGGGCGGACCTCAACCTGGCGTGGCCAACCGCTGAGATCGCAGTCATGGGGCCCGAGGCCGCCGTGAACATCATCTACAAGCGTGACCTGGCCTCAGCGCAGGACCCGGCCGCCCGACGCAAGGAGCTTGTCGCCGAGTACACGACACGGTTCGCCAACCCCTACGTGGCGGCGGAGCGCGGCTACATCGACGACGTGATCGAACCGAGCCAGACGAGGCGCGAGCTCGTGCGAGGCCTTCAGCTTTGCCTGCGCAAGACAGTCGAACGGCCACCGCGCAAGCACGGGAACATCCCCTTATAGGGTCAGCGGCACTGTCCTAGAACCCGGCCGGGATCAAACACCGCCAGGATCCCGCCACCGAGATATTTCCCGCGCCGCCGAGCCGCATGTGCAGCTTGACGTCGACAGTTCCTGAGGCAGCGATTGAGTCCACGGCCGACATGACGACCGAGCCCCCAACTGCCGACACCCAGCTGCCCACGCCGTCGAGCGTCATTCCGTAGTTGCTGGTGGCGGCGGCACCCTCGCCGGGATCTCCCGACGGGTAGGTCGCCGGTTTGAAGTCCCCGCTGAACACGACGGTGAGATGGATCGGGGTGCTACCCGAGGTCGCATCGATCGGGGCGATCAAGCCGCCTGGTGGACGAGGCTTCGTCGTGGTCCATGCGCGGCCGCAGGTCGCGGGCGACTTCGAACAGGTGATATGACCCGAGAGTTGACCGGAAAGCGTCAGGTCCTGGCGCTCCGCCGCAGCGCAGCTTGCCGCCCCCGCGAGCTGGTTGCTCGGCGCCGGCGACTGCGTGGTTGCTGCCGGCGATCCACAGCTCACCGCCGAGAGACCCAGCACCACGATCCCGGCGAGCGCGACCAGGTTGGCCACGGCTAAAGGCCCGGCGCCGCCCGGCCCGCGGGCCAGCGCCGACGCGGCCGGTCTTCGCAAGCGTTCGGGTTTCCGGCTGAACTCATCCACCGTGACGATCAGCTCGGCATATCACCACGACAGCGGCGACACTGACAACGGCGCGCCGGTGTTGGGGTCGAGCTGCTCCGACAGTAGTCCGTGCGGGATCTGGTGCGCAACGCCCGGTCGATGATCTCCCGCGCAGGTTGAGGTCGCTGGAGTCCTCGGCGATGGCCATCTACCATTGTGCCAGCCATAGCGTACACATGAACCAGAGATTGCCCGGAACTCTCTTGGTGTTTGGTTCGACTTTGAAGTAGGCGTCATCTCTGTTTGCGTAAGACGGTCGAGCGACCACCTCGCAACCACGGGAACGTACCGCTCTAATATGAGCAATGGCCGGCCCTCACCTTCCCGTAAAGGACGGGATTTACCGATTAGTCACTCGCGCGATGCTCAGGTGACAAAGAGTGAGTCGGGGCCTGCTAGCCACGCTTAATTAGCTGGTACGAGGCTTCGGCACGACAGTCGAGATCGCTGATCGGCGCAAGCGCTCGGACCTGCGGCAGAACTCATCCACGGTGACGACCAGCTCGGCGTGAGACCACGTCAGCGGCGAAACCGACAGTGGGGCACCGGTGTTGGGGTCGAGCTGCTCCGACAGCAGGCCGCCGCCCGGGATCTGGTGCGCCACCACCCAGTTGATGATGTCGCGCGCCGGCTTGAGGTCATGTGTGTCTTTGGCCGTGGCGATGAACCACTGCGCGAGCCACAGCGTGCACATGAACCATGGATTACCCGGAACTTTCTTCGTGTCAGGGTCGACTTTGAAGTAGTAGTCGTCCTGATACCTGGCAATGCCGCCGGTGGCTCCCTTGTTTGAAAGCTGGTCGCGAATCGCGTTCATGGTGTCGGTGATCCGCTTCTCGGTCGGCGGATACATGCCGAAGCGCCACAGCCCATAGATCGCGCTGTCGAGGACCATGTCCACCGTCTGCGTGCCGTCGTCCTCGACGGCAAGCCGGCGAGCGAAGCGACCCAGGTCGGTGCTGTACAGATGCTTGTCAGTCGCTTCCCGAAGCCGGTCGGCTGCGTCGCGATACCGAACGTAGGCGGCGACGTCACCGAACAGGTCCGCGAAGTTCCTGGCCGCGTCAAGGCCGCCCCACACCGCACCGACCGTGAAGGCGTGTACGCCCCAGCGTTCCTCCCACAGGTCCCACGACGGCATCAGCAGACCGTTCCTCTCGTCCACGTAAGAGATCATCCATTCAGCGGCCGGCACGACCAGCGTCGTGTACAGCCCGACCACGAAGTCGAGATTGCCGTGAATCCGGTAGTGCTGCCAGAGCGCCCACAGCACCAGGCCCGTCTCATCCTCCTGGATGGGGAGCGTGCGCTTTCCGTGCGAGTCGATCCAGGGGAGCCACGAGCTGCCCGGCAGGCCGTAGGGCGTGTACTTGTGCAGAAAGAATCCCTCCTCCACCAGTGCTTGCTGGCAGAACTGGAAGAACTGGCGCGTGATGTCTTCGTGGCCCGCGCGGTCTAGGGCATTCGCGACGAGTGCGCCATCGCGCGGCCACGCGTACGCGTATGTGTCACGCGCGAACTTGGTGATGTCGAAGTCGGTCGCCGCGATGATGGCGCCGTGGTTGTCGGCGTGGATGCGCGCGGTCAGGATGCTCCTGCGGTACAGCTGCGTCACATCGGATCCGAGCTCCTCGTCGACGTGTCGGTGGTCCTTCTCCGACCAGACCTGCCAGTACGTGAGGGTCCGTCCGTGATACGTGTCGGGTCCGCGCCCCACGATCAATTCCTGGCCGTACGCGGTGACCTCGCTGAGGCGGGTACCCATGCAGACCCAATGCGTCACGGACAGCTGCTCGTCGGGTTTGCCAGGACCGAAGTCGAAGCCGACAGTGCAGTCCACTGAGCCCTGCTCAATCGGGTTCCGGCCGAGCGTTCCGTCCTCGGCATCGACCCAGGTGCCGGCCAATCCATTGCCTTTCTTGCCGTTGGCCCACGTGCTGATCCCAAACTCGGGTCCGGTTTGCCCGCCGATCAGGAAGTAGCGGTTGCCCTTGTAGGCGATGATGCCGCGATGTCGCGGGTCGAAGGCGACCGTGTTGCCAATGTCGGAGCCCTCGATGTACCAGTCGTAGTGAAAGAAAACGCGTCCGACTGTGAAACCGGCTGGAGATTCGATTTCGACGTTGCGAATGAACCAGTTGCGGGCCAGGTCGACATAGTCCGCAAATTTGACCGTGATCCCGAGGCCCGGGTGCTTGAGCGTGACATCACTGACCAGCGAGTCCTCGGCATAACCCAGCTTGCGTTCCCACGCCGGGTCCTCGAGCCACGCGAACTTGCCATCTATGAAAAAGCCCGTGTGGCAGACGTTGCCCATCGTCTGGTTGGCGTCGCCGACTCGCGGGAAGTAGACGTCGCGAACTGAATAGTTGGCGTCGAAGCCCACGAGCACGTTGCCATTTCCAATGACGAGACTTCTAGGCACGTCTCAGCGCGAATCCTACCTTTAAGTGCGCAGCCGCCCTTAACAACCTGGGTTTCCGGTCCGCCGTTGTCCTGCCTACAATCTCGACAACCGATCCAGCAACAACGGAGCACCACGTCGTGGAACAGGATTCAGATCAGTTCAGACCACTCGTGCGGATAGTCGCCTCGAGGAGACGCCGGCGAACCGTCTCTGCCCGCCTGCGCTCTGGCGTGCTCGAGCTCCTCGTGCCTTCGTGGATGCCTCATGCCGAGCGGCAGCAGTGGGCTGAAAAGATGAGCCGCCGCCTCGAGCGGCGCATGGAGCGGTCGCGTCCGTCCGATCAGCGGCTCATGGAGCGTGCGCGGACGCTCAACGACCGCCACTTCGCAGGCCGCCTGCGCTGGACGTCGATCGGCTACGCGGAGATGGCCCACACGTGGGGAAGCTGCACCTTTACCGTCGGCGCGATCCGCATCGCCAAGCGGGCCGCGGCGCTTCCCGACTGGGTGCTCGACTACCTGCTCGTCCACGAGCTCGCGCACCTCGAGCACAGCGAACATGCGGCCGCGTTTCACGAGCTGGAGAGTCGATATCCGCTGGCCGAGCGCGCCAAGGGCTACTTGATGGCGCTCGACGCGGCCGCCCTCGAGTCCTCCTAGGGCGTCAGGACGATCTTGGTGGCCTGGCGGGCGTCGAACAGGCGATACGCCTCTTCGGCCTGATCGAGCTTCATGCGGTGGCTGATGATCTTCTCCGGGCTCAAGCGGCCCGCTGCAATGAGGTCCAGGAGCGGGCGCATGTACGCCTGCACGTTGCACCACCCGGCGCGAAACGTGAGCGACTTGAGCCACATCTTCATGTATGGGAAGTCACCGATCACTGCGCTCGGGACTCCGACCATCGAGATGGTGCCGCCGCCGCGGACGCTCTCGATCGCGGTGTCGATCGCCGATAGAAGACCTACACATTCGATGCTCGAGTCCGCGCCGATCCCGCCGGTCTGGTTCTGGATCGCCTCGACCGGGTGAACCTGCTTCGCGTTGATCGGGATGCCGCCGAGGTCCAACGCCATCTCGAGGCGCGAGTCGACCATGTCGACGACGAACACTCGAGCCGGTCCGAAAAGCTGAGCACACATCGTCGCCATCAGGCCGACTGGTCCGGCACCGACGACGGCGACGACGTCGCCAGGCTTGATTTCGGCGCGTTCGGCACCGAAGAAGCCCGTGGCAAGGATGTCGCCGACGAAGATCGCCTGCTCGTCGGTCATGCCCTTGGGGATGAGCTCCATGGAGTGATCGGCGAGCGGCACGACGACGTATTCCGCCTGACCGCCGCCGAGATCTCCGAAATACTCACCGTGGCCAAACGTCGACTTGTCCACGCACTGGTTGAACCAGCCCTTACGACAAAGGGCGCAAACCCCGCAGGATGTGAAGAAGCTCGAAACGACGCGGTCATCGGGTTTGAACCGCTTGACCTCAGAGCCGACATCTTCGACCACCCCGACGAACTCGTGGCCGAGCACGGCTCCCCGGTTCATCGGGGTGTGGCCGTGGAGAATGTGCAGGTCCGAGCCGCACACGGCGCCCATAGTCACCTTGATCAGTGCCTCGCTTGAATGCTTGATCGCCGGCTTGGGAACGTCGATGACCTTGACGTCACCTTCGCCCTGGAAGGTCAGAGCCCTCATGGCCGCGATTCTACGTCCGACCCGATACGAGCCTTACCGCGTGGCGCTCATGCGTGGCAGGGGCGGCAGGGCTCTACCCGGCCGCGACTTTGTTCTAATCAATCCCAAGGGTGGCGAGGAGAAACCCGAAAAAATCCAATCCGTCTACCGGAATGGGCGCAGCGCCTGCGGCGCAGCCGCACGCGCGATGAGGGACTCCGGGTTTTTCCCTCATATTTTCTACTTTTGCCATGCGGCCAGCAGCTTCTCGAGCAGCTGCGCGTTCTTGACGGAATAGTTCGAATAGTTGTTGTTCATGAGCGCGTGCACCTGCTTGGCCGAGCGCTCCATCTCCTTGATCCGAGGTACCCATTCCACGAGCTCCTCATCCTTGTAGTCGTGGCGGAAGCGGAGGTTCGGCGGCGCGCCCCTGATGTCCCAGGTTTCGTGGTTGCGGCCATGAAACCGGACCACCGCGAGCTTGGTCGAGGTCACGTCATAGACCGGGGGCATGCTGGTCTTGTGACCCTGCGGCATGTCGACGGCGACCAATGGGATGTCGCGGGTGCGCAGGAAAGCCAGAGTGCCGTCACGGTGGCGCGCGTCCATCCACTCTGGCTTGCGGAACTCGACCGCGATCTGAAATCCAAACATGCGCTCCTGGCACTGCTCTACGTATGAGAGCGAGCGCGACGACGGGAGAAACCAGGGCGGGAACTGAAAGAAGACGGCGCCGAGCTTGCCGGCGGCGCGCAGCGGCTCGAGCGCCGCACGAAACCGCTCCCATGACTCGTCCATGAGCTCGTCAGGCATCTGCTCGAGGTAGATGTTCTTGTCACGCAGCTTCTCGGGCAGCTGATCTCGGATGTCCTTGGGCAGCGCCATCGGCTTGGTCGGATGGTTGGTGAAGAGCGAGAAGGACTTGACGTCGAACGTGAAGCCCTCTGGTGTCCGCGCCACCCAGAGCTCCGAGTTCTCAGGCTTTGGCATGCCGTAGTACGTCGAGTCGACCTCGACCAGGGAGAACTGGCTGGCATAGAAGTTGAGCCGCTCCTCTGAGGTCTTGACGTTGAGCGGGTAGAACAGCTTGGAGTCGATCAGCGACTTGTCGATCCACCCTGCAATCCCAACTCGCACCGTCACGGGTTCGATCCTACGGACACGGAGCTATGATGCGACGCGCCCGTGGGCCGCTACCTCCGCTACTGGTACACGTATCGCACCGCGGTGGCGGTCGTCATCGCCGTCGTCCTGAGCGGCGTTATCTACTGGCTCTATACGCAGCAGCTTGCGTGCGACAACCACAGCGGGCCATGCATCGCCAACCTCTCGCTCCATCCCGAGGATCGCTTCGTGCCCGGGACCAACCCCGATCCCAACATCGTCATCGTCGGCATCGACGATCAGAGCTTGAAGACCATCGGCCGTTACCCGGTTCCACGCGACGTTTACGCCAAGGCTCTGCAGATCCTCGAGAAAGACGGTGCCTCGGTGGTCGCCTTCGACATCGGCTTCCCCGACCAGCGCGACCCAGCGACGGACAGCGCGTTCGCGAAAGCACTTGCCACCAGCACGGTGCCGGTAGTCCTTGGTTACGCCGGCGACAACGTGATCCCGGGCGATGGAAAAACGGTCCAGTGCTTCGGCGATCGACCGTCACCGTGCCAGGGAGGCGTGGACGAGGTCCCACTGCGAATGTTCCGCTGCGCAGACGCCAGCTCTGACCCGAACGCCCCCTGCAAGCAGGCATATCCCAATGTCATCCTCGCCTCGACCGACGTCAAGCCGGACGCTGATGGGGTCCTGCGGCGAATCTCAATGTTCGTGCAGCCTGCCTGCCTGGAAAGCGGCGGGTGCTCCGACTCGATCATCAATACGCTCGGCTTCGCCGCTTATCGCGCCTGGGTGATTCAGGGCGTGACCGGACCCCAGCTCCAGGAGTCCAACGGAGAGGCGACTTTCGGAACCACGTGGAAAGCGCCCCTCCACGTCGACAGCACCGGATCGGCCGTCATCAACTACTTCGGCCCACCTCGCAACTATCAGACCGGCGGTCAGTACGTGTCGTTCGGCGATCTCTACAGCGGCAAGGTGTCCCCCGACAAGATCAAGGGCAACATCGTCTTGATCGGCGCCTACTACCTGACCAGCTACAACGACAGCGTGCTGGCGACGACCAGCGCCGGAGCGGGAGCTGGCACAGGCGCATCGATGGCCGGGGTGGAGATGCACGCCAACGTCGCGCAGATGTTCACACCCAACCTCGGCCCGTATCCGAAGTTCCTCGCACCAGAGCCACCGCTGGTCGTATTCCTCGTCATCCTGACGCTCGGGCTGCTGATGGCGCTTGCGGTGGCCCGCCTCTCGCTCCTGTGGGGCCTGCTCGCCACCGCCGCCGCGCTGGTCGCCTTCACAGTCGGCATGGCAATACTCGCGGACAACGCCGGCATCGTGCCCGACCTCTTCCATCCATGGCTCGCCATCGCGCTGTCCTACTCGGGGGTGACGGCTTATCGCTTCCTGTACGAGGACCGCGAGAAGCGCAAGGTCACCCGCCTATTCGGGCATTACCTGAAGCCGGAGATCGTCGCCCAGCTGGCCAGGACCCGTGGCGGCGCCGACGACATCTTGCGAGGAGGCGAGCGGCGCGACATCACGCTGCTGTTTGTCGACATCCGCGGCTTCACGTCGATGTCCGAGTCGATGGAGGCGAACGACGTGACCGATGTGGTCCAGATGTACCTGGACCACCTGAGCGGGATCATCTTCACCTGGGATGGAACAGTCGACAAGTACGTCGGTGATGAGATCGTTGCGTTCTGGAACGCGCCCCGCTTTCAGGACAACCACGCGCTGCTCGCGGTGCGCTGCGCGTACGACATGATCAATCGCGCACCGGAGCTGCAGCAGCGCTTGCTCGCGAAAGGCCTGCCGCCCATCCGTTGGGGCATCGGAGTCAACACCGGTCCGGCGGTGGTCGGCAACATGGGTTCACGCAGCCGCCTGCAGTACACCGCCCTGGGTGACACGGTCAACACAGCAGCCCGCTTCTGCGCCCATGCACCGGCCTTCCACCTGCTGATCGGTCAGCAGACTTATGAGATGTGCAAGGACTACATCGCGGTCGACCTGGTGCCTGGCGTACAGCTGAAAGGCAAGTCGGCCGAGACGTTCCGCATCTACCAGGTCACCGCGATCCGCGAGACGACGGCGTCGCCCTGGGTCCAGTTCCCCACTGATATGGCCACCCAGGCCCATGTTGCGTTCACCTCCCAGTACACGCAGCAGACCGTCATCGCAGCGGGCGAAGCCGGATCGCGCGACATCCTGGTCGGCGACGCGGCGGAGCAGGCCCTTGCGGGCCAGGGCCCCGTTACTTAGTGGAGGTTTAGAGCGCCTAAGGCCAGCAGCGCTGCCAGGGGCATCGCGATGACCAGCGCCGCCAAGCATCCCGACGACTTCGCAACCACCGGCTTGACCGGCGGAGCCGGGTTGTAGACAGCCTGGGAGTTGTAGACCGAGTCCGGAGGGATCGCGGTCGCCGGATGCTGGATCGCCATACCGATCGGTGTGGCCGGCATGACGGACGGCTGCGTCGCCGCGCCAGGAACCATCTTTGAGAGGTCGGCGCCCGGTTCGAGGCTGCGCCGCCAACCCGGGAAAAGACGGTCGGCGATCTTCGAGATCGCTTCGTCGAAGTCCTGTCCTGTCTGAAAACGCTCCTCTGGTCGCTTCGAGATTGCCTTGAGGATGACCTCCTCAAGGCCCGTGTCGAGCCCCGGTCGATACACGGACGGAGGTTTTGGGGGCGCCTGGACGTGCTTGGCCATGAGCGTGAACGGCCCGTCGGACTCGCTTGCCGTGAACGGCGGCTGGCCTGCGACCAGCTCGTAAAACATGATCCCGGCGGAGTAGATGTCACTGCGTCCGTCGACCTTGCTCGAGCTGACCTGTTCCGGCGACATGTACTGCGGGGTGCCAACAGTGGTTCCGGTCTTGGTCGCGGTGCCGCCGACGCCGGTGTCGTCCGTCAACCGCGCGATCCCGAAGTCCGCCACCTTGACCATGCCCTCGTCCGAGAGCAGGACGTTCTCAGGCTTCATGTCCCGGTGAACGATCGCGTGCTTGTGCGCGTAGTCAAGCGCCTGCAGCACGCCGTCCATGATGGCGAAGACCTGGGGCGGCGGTATCGGGCCACGGTTGAGCCAGTCCCGCAGCGATTTGCCGCGAACGAACTCCAGGACGATGTAGTTCGCGTCACCGGTGAGCTCGAGGTCGTGGACCTGCACGAGGTTGGGGTGGCTGGTCCGCGCCATCACCTGCGCCTCCTGTAGGAAGCGCTTCAAGGCTACCGGGTCGGTGGCCGCCGACTGGATCAGCTCTTTGATGGCGACCTCGCGTCCGAGACCAGGCTGCTCAGCCAGGTAAACGGCGCCCATTCCGCCGCGACCCAGCTCGCTCTTGACCCGGTAT
>CATPBO010000262.1 GCA_955652835.1 Candidatus Dormiibacterota bacterium | reverse complement strand
GGATGATGAACGTCGGCTCGTGGGCGGGCGACTGAACCGTGCCGCGCACTCGCACGTTGAAATCGGTGGTCTCGTACGACCCTAGGTAGCCGGCCGGCCGCGACTGGAGAATCGCACCGAGCGAGGTGGCGAACTGATCTGCCACATTGGTTGAGGGCTCCTGGTACCGAAACACGGGCGCATTGGTGATGCTCAGCTCGAGCTTGCCGGTCCATGTGAGGGCGACGGGGCCGGGATATGCGGCGCTGGGGGCCGCAGCCGAAGGCTGGCTTGCGCCATCCGCGGCTTTGACCGGTGAGACCGGGTTCAGCACGGGGGACGGCAAACGTCCGAATGCGCCGGCCACAGGAGCGTACTGGCCCGCACTCGTGGCCGACGACCCACTCCCGCCGCCGAGGTGCAGGCCGCTGAATCGCACGAGGCCCACCCCGATCACGACGACCAGGACCGCGGCCACGGCGGCCATCGGGACCGCGGGCACCTCGCGGATTCCCTGGATCAGGCCGAGCCATGCATCGCGCAGCCGCGTGCCGGCCGGCCGGCTGGCTTGCATGCGGGTCCACAGCTCGTCCTCGTATCCGGGACGAGGACGCGTGGTGTCGAAGGCATCGTCGAGCTTTCGCTGCAGTGCCTCGAGCTCCAGGTCTTCGGAGTCGCTCACACGCCCTCCACGGCCACCGCCTCTTTCAGCGCTTTAAGCGCGCGGTGGTAGAGCATCTTGGCCGCATCTTCGCTGCACTTGAGCATGGCGCCGACCTCTTCAAAGCTGAGACCCGAATGGCGCAGAGAGATCGCGTCGCGCTGCCGTTCCGGCAATTGCGCCACGCGCTCGAGCAAGGCGCGGTACTGGATCCTGTCCTCCGCCACGCGGGACGGGTCTACCTCCGCCACCGGCTGGTGCTCAATGGTTCGGCGCAATCGTTCCCTCCGGCCGTGGGCCCGGAAATGGTCGAGGGTTGCGTTGCGTGCGATGCGAAACAGCCAGGCGGCCGGCGTTGTGTTGCGCGCCTCAAAGCGCGGATATGCGTGGTACGCGTTCATGAAGACCTGGGCCGTGATGTCCTCAGCGTCGGCCGAGCTCGTGACTTGCGCCCGGACATAGGCGTAGATCCGGCCAAGGTAGGCGCGGTAGAGGTCTTCAAAAGGCGGCCGGTCGGCGACCACGGCCGGTTCATGGTAGGGGTGTGCAATCTATTTGAGGCAACGCTCGGCGCATTGCGCTTGTAACGGCTACGCGCGAAGGGCGGCGCCGATCTCCACCGGTCGATTGCTGAAGATGGCGTCGGGTTTGCAGAACTTGCACCATGCGACCGCGGCGTCGTCATCGACCGGCCAGACGGCCACGGCGCCCCCGGCAGCGTGGACCTCCTTGACCAGCTGCGGGTCGGTCGCACCCCAATGCGGCGAGAAAACGTCCGCGCCCGACTCCTTCAACATGCGCGCCGGGTCGATCGGCCGGGCGCCCTCGAGTATGCCGAGCTGCAGCGCGGGCTCCATATCGCGAAGGGCGCGGATCGAAGGGTGGTGGAAGGAGACGACGGCGCATTCCGCAACCGCGCCGAGCTGCCGCAGCATGTTCACCAGCTTTTCCTCGAGCCCCGGGTACTGGATTGGCGCCTGCTTGATCTCGATTACCAGCCCGACCTTGCCGAGGGCCAGCTCGACAACCTCCTGGAGAAGCGGAATCCGCTCGCCCTGGCCGGCGTCAAGGCGGCGGAGCTCGGCCGCGGTATGGTCACGGACCAGCCCGGTGCCGTTGGTCGTCCGCTCCAGAGTGTGATCGTGGATGACGAGCAGGCGGCTGTCCGACGAGAGGTGGACGTCACATTCGATCAGGTCGCAACCTGCCGAGATGGCCGACCGGAAGGAGCGCATCGTGTTCTCGGGGTTGTGGGCAGGATTGCCTCGATGCCCACCCAGCAGCGGACGGCCATTGTCGTGGGCATCTTCGTAACGATCGCGAATCGATTGAGTCAAGCGCCGGTCAGTCTAACTGCGGTCGGGACGCAATCTGGTGTTCAGCGATTGCTTAGTGATGGTCGCCAGTTTCTTCCAGATCTCTAACAAACGGTCGCCGCCTCCTTGTCTATAGTGCTTGGGTGAGTACCGGGCGCCCTCAGACCATAGGCGAGGTTCGCGAAAGCGGGCACAAACGCGAGACGGTCAAGCAGGAAATGCGCCGCAATCTCCTCACCCGTCTCCGCTCGGGCGAGGCCCTTCTTGAAGGAATCGTCGGCTACGACGACACGGTGCTGCCGCAGCTGGCCAACGCCGTGATCTCGGGCCACGACGTGATCCTTCTCGGCGAACGCGGCCAGGCGAAGAGCCGCATCATGCGCTCGCTGGTGAGCCTGCTCGATACGGAAGTGCCCGCCATCGCAGGCTGCGAGGTCAACGATCACCCGTACGCGCCGATCTGCCGGCGCTGCCTCGACCTGGTCGCCAGGGATGGAGACTCAGTCGAGGTCGAGTGGATCGGACGCGACCGCCGCTACGGCGAGAAGCTGGCCACGCCGGACATCTCGATAGCGGATCTCATCGGTGAGGTCGACCCCATCAAGGTGGCCGAGGGTCGTTATCTCGCCGACGAGCTCACCATTCACTACGGCCTCTTGCCACGAACCAATCGCGGAATCTTCGGCATCAACGAGCTGCCTGACCTGGCGGAGCGCATACAGGTCGGCCTGCTCAACATCATGGAAGAGAAGGACGTGCAGATCCGCGGCTACCGTGTGCGGCTTCCGCTCGACCTGTTCGTCATCGCCAGCGCCAACCCCGAGGACTACACCTCGCGCGGTCGCATCATCACGCCGCTCAAAGACCGCTTCGGTTCGCAGGTGCGCACACACTACCCGCTGAGCATCAGCGAAGAGATGCAGATCATGGAGTCCGAAAAGCATCCGGTCCCTGAGGACTTCGAGCTTATCTTTCCGTCCTTTATGAAAGAGATCGTGGCCGAGCTGACACACCTTGCGCGGCGCAGCCCGCATATCTCACAGTCGTCGGGCGTGTCGGTGCGTATGTCGATCGCGAACTTCGAGAACCTTGCCAGCAACGCAGTCCGTCGAGCCGCGCGCCTCGGAGAGGCGCTCGCTGTACCGCGCATCACCGACCTCGCATTTCTCGCGTCGTCGACTGCGGGACGTGTCGAGATCGAGGCACTCGACGAAGGAAAGGAAGAGCAGGTGCTCTCACGCCTGGAGCGGGGAGCCGTCAGCGCGGTCTTCAGCCGCCACTTCTCGGCGGCGCAGTTTGACGGCGTCGTCGCCAAATTCGAAGAGGGCAGCATGCTCGAGGTCGGTGAAGGAATCCCATCACGCACCTACACGCGGGCCTTCGGCGAGTTGCCGGAGCTGGCCACCGCGCTGAAGAAGCTCAACCTGCCGGACCGGCCCGAGGTGCGCGCATCGGTGATCGAGTTCCTGCTCGAAGGGCTGCACCTCAACAAGCGCCTGAACAAAGACGAAGTTGACGGTAGAGCCGTTTATCGTCGCTGAAAGCAGTACGCCGGGGTCCCCGCGAAATCGAAGATTTCGTGGGGTGGGAAGACGAAGTCGAGGGGGGGCGGTCTACCGGCGCTAGATTTTCACTTCTGGACCGAATAGATCCAGGCGAAAGCGACCACCAGCCCGATCACCATCAGCAAGAAGAGGAGCTCGACCCGGATGGCGAGGCGAACGAGCCTGCGCGCGCGATGAGTTCGCTCACCGCATCGCTCGCAGTAAGCAGCATCCGGAACCAGCTTCCCGCCGCACTTGTCGCACGCGACCTGCACCTGGGCCATCAATCAAAAGGCTACATACTCAGATGGAATGGAACTCGAAGAGGAGATGTCGCCCTCCGACGTCGTCCTGCTCATGAGCTCGGTGCCTGAGCGCATCGGCGACCTCGTATACGGGCTGGACGATGCCCGCCTGCGGTACCGGCATGGCCCAGCCTTTCCGACCCTGGGCGGCTTGATCGGGCACCTCCTCGACTCTGGAACAAAGGTGGACGGACTGATCCGGCATGCCCACCTCGACGGCGTTGCCACCGCTGACGTGCGCGCCGCCATCGATCCGAGCCACGAAGGAGAGCTGGACCGCCCGCTGCAGGAAGCCATCGAGGACTTCGCCCGCGTCCGCCGCAGGACGGTGGATCTGCTGCACGGCTGGGGCAAGAGCGAGTGGGACCGCAAGCTCAGGGACCCGCGAGCCGGCGACATCTCGCTGCTTGATGTGTGCCGCATGGTGGCCCGGCACGAGATCGCCCACATCGCGCAGATCCGGAACCTGACCGTGCTCCTGCCGGACCCTCAGGATCTTGGCCCCGCCCGCCCCATCGTGGAGTAGGAAGACAATTGGTTCGTGTCCGACACACCCGAGCAGGCCAACGCTCCATCAGCTGAACGACCCGCCAAGTCAGGCCGATCGCGCCGCAAGCGGAAATCCGGCCGTTCGGAGGGCCGCGCCTCCCAGTTCTGGATGATCGTCAGCTCGCCCGACAACTTCCGCAAAACGCGCGAACACGGATTCACCATCCAGGGCCTCAAGAGCCGGCACCGCCGGCGGGTCGAGACGATGCGCGTCGGCGATCGGATGCTCTACTACGTGACCGGCAGGATGGCGTTCGCGGCCACGATCACAGTTGCCTCGCCGATGTACGAGGACCACACGCCGATCTGGCGGTCGGCGCGGCGCGACGAGGACTATCCGTGGCGAGTGCACATCCGGCCGGACATCGTGCTCGAAGATGCAGATTGGGTACCCGCCAAAGAGCTGGCGTACCGCCTCGACTACGTCCGCAAGTGGCCGCCCGAACACTGGACGCTTGCTTTCCAGGGCCACATCCACGCCCTGCCGCGCACGGACTTTTCGATCCTCGAGGACGAGCTGGCACGCAGCGCCCGCCGCAGGAGATCCCTCGCCGGCTGAGATAGTGGCCACCCTCAAGCGGATCTACCACTTTCACTTCAAGAGCGAGCGCAGGGAGCGGCTCTTTCTGGCCTCCGTCGGCTTTCTCGTCACGTTCGGGATCGTGCGCGCGATCACCCACCTAATCCGGGCAGGCGTCGGGCCGTTCCACAACGTTTCGAGCGGCGGCCTTCACATTCACCACCTGGTGTGGGGCATCCTCTTGCTCCTGGCCGTCGGTTATGTCTGGCTCATCGAAGAAGGCACCGGCTCCAACTGGATCGCCAGCGTCTCCGCGATCGCATACGGCATCGGCGCTGCGTTGACCCTCGACGAATTC
>CATPBO010000261.1 GCA_955652835.1 Candidatus Dormiibacterota bacterium | reverse complement strand
GGTCGAATGCGACGCTGACGATTGTCGCCACCGCGACCTCGACCACGACGGTCACGAACACCGCCACCAAGACCGGAGAGGTCGAGCCGGACCCGGTGGCCGGCAACAACTCGGCGTCGGCATCGGTGACTGGAGTGTCCGCAGACATCGCCGTGACCAAGACCGTGAACCAAACGACGCCGAGCGTGGGCCAGAACGTGACGTACACGCTCGTCGCGCACAACCTCGGTCCGTCGGCGGCCCCGGGGGTTCGATTCCACGACGCGCTCCCTGCGGGCGTGACTTACGTGAGCTACACGGCCACCCAGGGGACGTACGACCCGACGACCGGAATCTGGGACGTCGGCACGATGGCCAACGGCACCACCGTGACGCTGTCGCTGGTCGTAAAGGTCGCTTCAAGCGGATCGATCGTCAACACGGTCACCACGCTCGGCGGCGCCTACTTCGATCCCAACCTGTCCAACAACGTTTCGAGCGCGGCGATGGTGGCGTCAGGACTTCCCGGGTTGCCCAATACCTCTACCCCGGATAGCACGTCAACCGTGACCGTACAGGCAGCACCCCAGAAAATCACGGGCTTGTGGATGGCCGTCCTCACATTGGTGGCCGGTCTCGGCATGCTCAGCCTTGCGGGGCTCGGCCGCCGTCGCACTCGGGCACGGTTCGGACGGCGGCGCTCGAGAAGGAGCCGGCACTACAGCCCGGGACGGGTGACCATCGGTCTGCTTTCGGTGCTGCTCAGCGTCGTGCTCATCTCGGTCCAGGTCGGCGGGCTCGCGCCACATCCGTCTCCGACAGTCGTGGCCGGCGTTCCCCCGGGGACTCAGCTGATCGGCAGTAAGGCAGTCGTTGTAGACCCGCCCGCGGCTCCGCCCGCTGAGACCTTCTCCGCCGCCGCCGGCCCGATCACGCCATCGCGCCTTCGCATCCCTGCGATCGGAGTAGACGCCTGGATCGGTGCGGTCGGCTTCCTCAAAGACGGCTCGATGGACGTCCCCGACAACCTGTGGACATCGTCATGGCTGGCAAAGGGCCCTCGCCCTGGTCAGCCCGGCAACGCCGTGATCGCCGGCCACCGAGGTGTTGGCACCCCGGCTCTGTTCAGCCACCTCGAGAACGTCCAACCGGGTGACAAGATCTACGTTTCGGATGCAGCGGGCAACCAGATCACCTATGTGGTGACCCGCGTCGCCTCGCTCGACTTAAGCAGTTCAACGCAGGTCGCGGTCTTCGGCCCGTCGAGCGCGCAGCAGCTGGTCGTGGTCACGTGTTTCGGACGCTACATGCCAAGCGCGCGCACCTATGACCATCGGCTGGTCGTCTTCAGCCGGCCCCTTCCCACCAAGTAAACCCGTCGGATTTGCCGCGCGTGCCGCCTGCCGCGGGTTCTCCACGCCATTCAAAGGCGCGGGTGCCGGCTCCCGCGGCAAATCCGAAACAAATGGGGTCCCTGGCGGGACCCCATTCGCACCGCCCAGACGACCTGCTCAGCGGTCAGTCCACGTACGGCCCGTTGTAAATCGGCTGCTCTCCGTACGGCTTCCCGGCCATGAGCATGAACCGCGTCCCCGGCTGCGCTTCCTCGACGGCCAGCACCCCGCCAGGGCCAAGAACCGCGATCTGGCCGCGCCTCGCCCGGCTTCGGTTGGCGCCGAAGCTGGCCTCGCCCTCCAGCATGTGGACGAAGCCGTTGAAGCCGGTCTGGACGGGAATGCTCACTGTTCCGCCGTTTGGCAGCTGGACGTCAAGGATGAGTCCCGGGGTCCCGAGCTCGACCTTCGAGCCCTCTCCGACCAGGACCCGAATAGTCGCGGCCCCCTCCTGCCGGACAGGCACCTCGTTCGGCTGCACGACCTGCGCGGTGGGTTCAACGTTCTTGTCCTTGCGCGCGAGGTTCACCCAGAACAGGAGGCCGCGCATCTCGCTCGTCTTGCCTTCGCGGCGCTCGTCGTCACCGATGCCTTCCGCATGCAGGACGCCACGACCAGTGCGGATAAACAAAAGCGATCCCTCGTCAAGCCGAGCTCGCTCGAAGGTCCCGCCGGGACCAGTGCTGTGGCCCGTGCTCGACGACCCTGTGATCGCGTACCAGAGATTGTCGAATCCACGGTGCGGGTGCGTGGTGTCCTGGCTCTCCTGCTCTGGGGTGATCTTGAGATCAGCCTCGTGGACCAGGATGTACGGGTCCACCCACGAGTAAGGGATGTGCCGTGACGGCAAGGATTCGAGGACCTGGTTGCCCATCATCGGCCGAATGTGAGCGTCCTCGACATGAACGATGTCGCGCTGCGCTGTGTCGATTTGAGTGGCCATGTGAATCGCCTCCAATTCTCTGAGTTAGAACCCGAGGACCTCGTCGACGAAGACAACCGTGATACGCCCCGGGACGACCTCGCGGTTGATGATGAGCACCTTGTTCACCGCGCTCCGTATGCCGTACGTCACCTGGGCGCGCGCATCCTCGAGCGGGAAGGCGTAATCGTTGATTCGGCGAAGGCCCTCCTCGAGATTGGACACGATCTTCTGCGTCCCGACGACTAGGATGACGCGTCCGGCACCGCTGACATACGGACCGAGCTGGCTGCCTCCCATCGAGGCTGTGATCAGCGATCCGGTCTCGGTGACTGCGTGGACGCTGCCGAGCATCACGTCCGGCGATGCGCCCAGGCGGCGGATCTCGTCAGCCTGAGTCTTGCGGTCCATGCTCCAGATCCGCGGGCGGAGATGCTCGTAGCGACCGGACTTTTCGATCGCGTCGATGATGCCCGTTACTTCAAGCGATTGCGACGCGCCGTGATGCACCTGTGAGCCATCTGGGATGAGGTCGAGGACGATCTGTTTCGCTTCGGCGGCACCGGCGGCTCGGAGGACTTTGATTCCATTCGCCTCCAGGGCAGCGGTAGCCCGCTTAACGCGGTCGTCGTCCGCCAGCGTTCCGAACCGGCGGCTGATCGACGCTTCGACGGTGGGCTCGAGTTCTTTGATCATCTGTCCTCCTGTGTAAAGCGGCTGATATACTTGCATCTACAAGTACCTCGGCAATCCGGAGTTTATTGCACATGCAAGTAGTGGCCAAATCAAACGTCGCCGGCGCCCTCGCCGGCCTGATCGAGAAAGAGCTGCCAGGCGGACGCGGGTTGGAAGCGTGGCAAGCGCTGCTGCGGGCACACGCCACGCTCTTGCGCCAGCTCGAGAAAGATCTCGAAAAGGAAACAGGCCTGGCGTTGGCTGACTTTGATGTGCTCGCTCAGCTGGCGCTTGCCGGCGGTGAGATGCGCATGACGGAGCTTGCAGACCGAGCGCTCATCTCACGGTCGGGTATGACCCGCCGGGTTGCGCGACTGGTGGACGTCGGACTCGTGCGTCGAGCCAACGTCGACGCCGACGCCCGTGGCGTCGTGGTCGCGCTGACCGACGCGGGCATGGCGCGCCTGACCGAGACGGCGCCGGTCCACGCGCGCGGGATCGCCAAGCTATTTGTCGCGAAACTGAACGATCAGGAGCTCGCGGCTCTCGAGGCCGCCCTTGGAAAAGTCACCCTTAACTGCGGGTTCGGCTAACTCAGTTTCCGCACGTTTGGCGCCAACGGCTCGCTACCGCGCGTCGGATTCCGCTCGTTTGGCTCCAGCCGTGCGTGTAATTCCCTGGGCGGCCAACGCCACGAGGCCGAGGGCAACGACAGCAAGGCTGTAGACCACAGTCGTTGGGTGTAGTCCAAAAGAGGTAGTGGCGAAACCGGCGGCCAGGGCTGGGAGGCTGAAGGCCAGGTAGGCGATGACGAGGGCGACCGCCAGCAGTTCGCTACGTTCGCCGGGTCCGGCGATGCGCGCCAGCGTTCCGAAGGACGCGAGGGCGGACGCGCCGAAACCGACGCCGGCCACGATCGTCCCGGCGCCGGCCAGCGCCACGGCATGGACTTCCACGCCGGCGAGCGTCAACGCGGTCCCGGCAGAAAGCAGGATGGCGCTGATTCCCAAGACCCTGCTGATCGGCGAGGCCCGCAGCACGAAGGCGGTCAAGGCGCCGGCGCCACACAGCAGCGTTACAACAAGGCCGCCAATAAGGTGGTTGCTCAGGCCGAAAAGGCCGGCGGCGACCGAGGGCCCGAGCGATAGATATAGCCCGCCAAGCGCCCAGCTGGCCAGGATGATCGGGACCAGGGCAAATACGTCCGGGCGAAGACGGGCAGGAATGCCGAGTACAGGTACCAGCGAAGCAATGGCGCCTGGACGCCGTGCCGACGTCTCGGGCATGCGGGCGATGGCCACGCCAGCGATAACGGCTCCCGCAAACAGCAGCGCGAAGACGAGGTGCGTCGGGGCGGGTGCGAACTGGATAAGCGCACCGCAGCCAAGCGCTCCTAGCGCTAGACCGCTGATTGGCGCGACCCCATTGACGAGGCCGGCGCGGCCGGGCGAGTGGGGCGGGTTCAAATCGACCAGTGTGGCTCCGAGTGTGGAGAACGCCATGCCGGTGGCGATGCCCTGGGCGACGCGAGCGAGGAGTAGGACCGTGACATCACCTGCGACGAAAAACAGGACGAAGGCAACACCTTCCAGCGCGATCGCCGCGGCAAGCACGGGGCGGCGACCTACGTGATCCGACAGACCGCCGAGAACGAGCAGCGAGGCGATCAGGCCGAAGACGTAGACCGCGAAGATGACCGTAAGCGTGGTGGTTGAGAAACCCCACTCCTTCTGGTAGACGACGTATAGCGGCGTCGGCGCACTCGCCGCTGCGGCGAAGAGAACAAAGATGGCGGCGGTCGCTGCGAAGGCGAACGGAAGCGTTAGGCGGCCTGCCACCCTATCGGCCCGTTCGGCAACCCCCTTCGAAAGCACCATGTCCGAGGCTACTTTTGGGCGAGCTCGCGGCGGGCGGCCGCGACGATGTCGGCGCTGGTGTTGGCGTGCCCCTGGAGTCCCCAACCGCCCTCGGGCGATTCGGTGATGAGCACCCATGTGCGCTCGGTCAGCTTCGGATCGCCGGCGGCGGCCGCGACGATGTCCGTCAGCTCCTTAACCACCCCGAGCTGCTTGTCGCGATCGAGAACGCCGACGGGCGTGAGGACCTGCACGCGAACGTAGTTGCTGTCACCGGAAACATTGGACAGCGAGTCGGCCGGTAGGTCGTGGACGAACGCGGCGGTGTTGTTCCGGAACAGCGCGAGGTCAGGTACCTTCTCCCACCGCATCACGGCGGCGGCGAGATCCACAGCCAGCGTGTGCTTGTCTTTGAAAGTTCCCGCGGCGGCATATACGTCGATCATCGGCATGGATAGGCTCCTTTGATTATGTGTAACTAGACAGAACGGTCTGTATAATACACGGAAACAGACAGATTTGTCTAGGCAAATGGGCATGGTTAGAGTGAAAGCGATGGGCGCAAAGACCGAGCGCGGTACCACCGTGGCGCCGAAGCCCTCTCACCGCCTATCCGCGAGAGACCGGTTGCTTGCAGCCGCCGACGACCTGTTCTACGCGGAAGGCGTGCATGTCGTCGGTATTGACCGCATTGTTGAACGCGCCGGCGTTGCAAAGGCCTCCCTGTACAGCACGTTTGGTAGCAAGGACGAGCTCGTGCGCGCTTACCTGGAGAACCACTTCCGTCGACGGCAGAGCCGAATCGCGACCATCTTGGCCGGATACAAGACGCCGAGAGAGCGCCTCCTGGGTGTGTTCGCCGAGGTTGAAGAGTTGTTGGCAGGGTCGCAGTTTCGTGGGTGCAGGTTCATCAGAGCCACGGCGGAGTCACGACCCGGCGATGCAAGTGAAGTCGTTGCCGAAGAGTACCGTGCCTGGCTCCGGTCCCTCTTTACTGATCTGGCCAAGGCAGCCGGCGCGAGCAATGCCAAGCAGCTTGGTCGACAGCTTGCCCTGCTGTACGACGGCGCCGCCGTCGCCGCGCGTCTGGACCAGGATCGCGTTGGCGCTGCGACAGCTGTGCGCTCCGCGGCCGTAGCGTTGCTGGACGCCGCGATCGCTCCGAAGCGCAGCCGACGAACGCCAACCCGATGAAGTAGGCGACCTACCGGTTCGACGCAGCCATCCAGCCGGCCTGGTCGCCGACCGCATATTTGAAGTCGTGGAAGGCGTTTAGCTAAGACTTGGGCCGACCGCCGTGCGCGCCCACTGCGAGCGCGCCGGCGACCTGGTCGTTACTCGGGCGACGGCCCCATGGCAAACGTGAGGCCATGCGCCGCCAGGAGGCGCGGGACGCTGTTCAGGTCGACCTCGGTTCCATACTCGGCCGCCAGGGCCGCCATGCTGGGCGGGTCGAGCTCACCGCGACCGGCCGCTTCCGACATGGTGTCGAAGAACTTCTCGAAGCCGGCGGGCGAGATGATCTCAAGGATGCGGGCGGGCCCGTCACCAGCGTTCCAAAAGGTGTGCCACTGGCCCCGCGGCTTGAAGATCAGGTCGCCAACCTCGCCGTAAACGATTTCGCCGCCAAGGTCGGCGCCGACTCGACCCTCGAGAACGAAGCTGTACTCATCCTCGCGACTGTGCCGGTGCATCGGTGCAGCCAGGGCGCGCGGCTCCATCGGGTGCTCGACGAGCGCGAAACCACCACCGGACTCAGCGCCACCAACCATGAACCGAACGCCGATCCCTCCCAATTTCCCAAGCTTGCCGTCCCGAGGACCCACTATCCGAGTTGCGGTCGTAGCCATAGCTGACTCCTTTTCGATAAACATGGCGTTCAGTGATGTCCAAGGGTATACGATGGATGAACGCCATGTCAAGTCAAAATCGAAAGTATGAGCTGAAGGTCCGGGCTGACAAGCAGGCTGAGACGCGCCGGCGAATCGTGGAAGCCACCTCAGCGCTGCACGAGGAGGTGGGGCCGGCACGCACGACCGTGGCCGAGATTGCCCGCCGGGCGGGCGTCCAGCGGCTCACCGTCTACAACAACTTCCCGAACGAACAGGAGCTCTTCGCCGCCTGCGGCGACCATTCGATGGCTAAGAATCCACCACCCGATCCGTCGGCGGCGCTCGCAATCGACAATCCAGCCGGGCGCCTGCGCGCGGTCCTCGAACCCCTCTACCTTTGGTACCGGAATTCAGCCCGTGGCCATGAGAACCTGCAGCGTGACCGCCTCGTCATGCCCGCACTCGACGCGGTGATGAAGATTCGCATGGACCACCAGTTCTCCCATCTAGCCGACGCCCTGGCCGCCGGGTTCACTCCCCCGGCGCACTCGGCAAAGGGCTTGCGCGCCGCCATCGCGCTGGCCCTTGACTTCTGGACCTGGCGGCGTTTGGCAGGTGAAGGGATGTCAGATGACGATGCAGCGGCTGTGATGGTGGGTGCAGTGAAAGCGGCCGCCCAACACTAGCGGGAGAAAAACTCACGCCCAGGTCCGGGTGTGCTACCGCTCTATTCCGTGAGCAATATGACGCTCGTACGTCTCGGCGTCGCAGCAGCCGATGGAGTTGGCCACCAGGCCCGACTCACCCATCGTCCAGACCTCGATGCCGCTCACGCGTACGGGGTGCCCGGTGCCGCCCGGTCCTGTATTGGTGCCGGTCAGCGTCCACACCCAGAAGACGGAGTTACCTGCGACGAGTACCTGGTCTACGCTCACCTGTAAGTCAGGAAGGGCCTCCATGTAGCTCGCAGCAGTCGCTGCCAGCTGCTTCCGCCCCGTCGACGGCGTGCCACCGTTGATGGTCAGAGACGCCGTGTCCTCGTAGCAGGACGCCATTCCTTCAGGGTCCTGGCTGGACCAGGCCTTGGACGCTCGCAAGACAATACGTTGACGCCTGCCGCCCTTGATCAGGGCTCACCCATCAACACGAAACCTTCATCCCAAGGTGACCTGTCCCCCACCGCAGCTCGGGCGCTGAAGGCCTATGGCGGAGAGACGGCCTGGAAAGCTGCGAGCACCGTGGAAAGCACCGTTACCGTGGGCGGGGCTCCTATTTCAACTCAAGGGCATCAACATCCCGTCCCACGCAAGGATCACGGTTGATGTTCAACGGCCCCATACCGTCATCGCACCCGTTGACGAATCCGGTGACGTCGGTGTTCTCGACGGTTTCAGCGTGATGATCGTGGCGCCGGATGGCAGGATCCTCGAGCAGCGCGCCGATGCCAGGGAGCATCTCCAGAATGCCAGCATCAGCACGAAATGGGACCGGCTGAATCTTTTGTACTTCTTGGGTTACGCGTTTTGGGGCTACTACACGCTCCCCTACCAGCTGACGAGAACTGACATCGAATGGACAGAGCCAGGTGACGGCATGCTGCAAGCCGACTACGGGACCAACCTGCCCGTCCACAGTCGAATCCAGCGATTCTGGTTCGACACCAAAACCGGGCTCTTGAGACGCAATGACTACACTCCCGTCGCAGCCGACCCGAATGCCAGAGTGGCCAACGTCGTCTTTGAGCATGGAGTGCCCAACGGCATCCCGTACACGTCAAAACGTCGTGTGAAGACGTCGATTCAACAGTACGGTTGGGTTCTCCCTTTTCCCGACTTCATCACGATCGATGTGGAGAGTTGGCGGTTGCGGTGAGTTCCACGTCGGACCTTTCTGCTGTCCGTGTTGAGCCGGTGATCCCCACGCCGCGGCGGCTGTGTTCAACACTGGTGGCGGCCTGGACCATCCACGCTGCCACGTCCGCGCGCGAGATCCTCTCCGACATGCGACGCCTGGCCTCCTTGGGAAGGACCTCTACAGATCCACCGGCCGGGCCGTCGGAAAGGATGCTCGCGTAGGCTATGGTCCACTCGAGGTCGCTTCGGCGGAGCATCTCCTCGCCGACGCTCTTGTCTTTGAGCATCGCGCCCATGCCAATGCCGGTGAGCAGCCGTGTCCCGGCACCCAGGCGATTGCGCTCGGCGGCAAACGTTGAGAGCACGACGACCCGGCGGACTCCCGCCTCGCGGGCAGCTGCGACGATCGCCCGGGTTGAATCCGCGATCACGGATCCGTTGCCGCCCAGCGTGCTGATGACGGCGTCGGCACCCTGCAGCGCGCGCGAGACGGACGACGTGTCCGTCGCCTGGCCCGTGACCACACGCAGGTTGGCGTGGGTTGTGGTTAGCTTCTCAGGCGAGCGGACGAGCGCGGTGACGGTGTGGCCGGCGGCCAGCGCCTGCTCGACCACGAGACGGCCGGTGCGGCCGGTGGCTCCGAGGACTACAAGGTTCATTTGATCTGCTCCTTCGCTCAATTTCTCGAAGTTGAAGCTTCAAGTTGTTACCCTAGAAGCGCTTGAAGCGTCAACTTATTCCGAGACAAGATCCGGGGCTCCAGCCAGTCCAGCCACTCCGCTCGTTGAACCATCGGGAGTGGAGCGCCTGGCTTCAGCTGGTCGGTACTTTCACCCTGCTGCCGGCAGCCCTCGACTCCCAGCTGCAACGAGAGGCCGGTATGACGCACTTCGAGTTCGGAGTCATGGTGGCGCTTTCCCGACAGCCCGACCGGAGACTTCAACTCAAAGACCTGGCCGTTGTCGCCAACGGGTCCCTGTCTCGCCTGTCACATGTGATCTCGCGACTGGAGCGCCGGGGTTGGGTGCGCCGGACGAGTGGCACCAAAGGTCGCGCTACCTACGCCGACCTGACCGACAAGGGCTTCCAGAAACTGATGGCGACGGGGCCGATCCACCTCCGGGAGGTTCGCCGGCTGGTGTTCGACGTGCTGACGCCGGAGGAAGTGAAGGCGCTAAAGCAAGTCACCGGCCGGATCAACGCCGGTCTGCTGGATGGAATCGGTCTTGGAGAGCTTGGGCGGCGGGCCCGCGATCGCTCGAGGCGCCAGTCGTGCTAGCCGAACTGCCGCGCGCCGCCGGCTCCCGCAGGTAATCAGCTAGTCGCGCGTGTGAGCGACCGCCCGCCGCAAGATGATCGCGAACGCTCTGTCGAAATGGGGCCGTGCCTCTGACGGGAGTGCAGCCCGTTGCCGGGTCCAGGCGATCGCATGCGCAAACCCGCCGACACGGATCGCGATTTCGAAAGTCTCTTCCAATCCACTCCCCCACGGCTCCAGGTAGGCATCGCGCAGCCTGTGGAACCATGGGTCATTGAGAGCGAGGTGGTTGACCTCCTCGAGGAACCGGAACGTCACCACCAAGGAGAAGAAGGGATGCGCGATCGATGAGTCTCCCCAATCCACGACGCGAAGCTTGCCGTCACCTGAGTAGAGGTTTGCCATGTGG
>CATPBO010000260.1 GCA_955652835.1 Candidatus Dormiibacterota bacterium | reverse complement strand
CAGGATCGCCTCCTTGCCTCCGCCGCAGGACCAGGCCCGGCCTTTGTCGTCCCGACGGCCGCCGCGCGCCAGGAGCCGGGGCGCGCGGTGGCGCACGCAACCAAGTGGTTCAAGCAGTTCGGGCTCGAGCTGCAGGACCTGCCCATCCTCAGGCGGGCCGACGCCAACTCGAAAGAGTTGGCCGCCCTAGCCCGCACCGGCGGATTCTTCTACCTGGTTGGCGGCGATCCTGGGCTGGTGGCCCAGGTGCTGCGCTCTTCCCGGGTTTGGGATGCAATCTTCGAGGCCTGGCGCGACGGGTCATCGCTGGCGGGATCGTCAGCCGGCGCCATGGCTCTGTGCAGCCATTCGCTCATTCGCGCTACCTGGCCGAACCGATTCAACCGCCGGCCCACCGAAGCGCTGGGGCTGGTGCCGGAGACGGCAGTGCTGCCTCACTTCGAGACGTTCGGCCACCGCTGGGTCGAGTCCGCTGAAAGAGAGCTGCCGGGTACGACCTTGCTTGGCATCGACGAGCGCAGCGCCGCCGTCTGGATGAAGGACGAGTGGCGAGCCGCCGGCCCTGGTTCCGTAACTGTGATCAAGGGTGCGAAGACCGCAAAGTTCGCGTCGGGCTCCAAGGTCTCTGGTATGAACGCGCCCGTCCGTATGCTTCCCACTCTGTGATGAGCTCGGTTTTAGGGCGCGCGCCCAGGACGCTCCGTTCCGGTTTCATAGAGCTCGGTTCGCTGCGCGTGCACGACACGTGTGGCGGCCGCGGATCGCCGGTGCTGTTCATCCACGGCCTCGGCTCCTCCGGCTACATCGAATGGCGCTTCAATCTCGAGGCGACCGCTGACCGCCATCGTGTGTATGCGCCCGACCTTCCAGGCTTTGGCCGCACCGAGAAACCTCGCGCCCGCTACGGGATCCCGTACTTCACGCGCTTCATCGAGCGCTACATGGACGCCCGTGGGTTGCGTTCGGCGGCCGTGGTCGGCTCCTCACTTGGCGGCCGAATCGCCCTCGAGCTGGCGCTCGACAATCCTCGTCGCGTGAACAAGCTGGTTCTCGTCAACGCACTTGGGCTGGGACGCCCGAACGTGCACGTTTCTTACGGGCTGATCACGATCCCGCGGCTGGGCGAGGCGGTGATGAACGTCGCCCGCGACGCCCTGCATTGGGCGCCCTCTCGGATGATCCGGCGGGTAGCCGGCCGCCTGTCAGGCGCGAGCAACGACCTCAACCGGACGATGGATGACGCTTACCTGGACAATTTGCGGGAGCTCTACTCAACCCAGGGTTATCACGATGCTTACCTCGCGACGGTTCGCTCCCTGGTGACGCCGAGGGCGGTGTTCGGCGGCCAGCACGACGTGACTAAGCGATTGGGCGAGCTGAAGGTTCCGGTGCAGCTGATCTGGGGCGCAGACGATCCGCTGTTTCCTGTCGCGCACGCCACCAGGGCCCACGCTCTGATCCCGCACTCGAGGCTTGCTGTCATCGAAGGCGCCGGACATACGCCCCAGGCCGAACGGCCAGAGGAGTTCAACCGCGTCCTCCGCAAGTTCCTCAACGCCTGAGGGAAAAGACCGGAAGCACTACACAAGTCCGGAGTACCGGGAGCTCGTCGGCGGCCCGATCGATCCGCTCGTCCATCCCGATCCTCTGCATCCGCCACGGCTGTATCGCGTGGCACGTCGCGTCGTCAGGTGGCTCGTAATGGTCTTCTTTCGCGTCACCGTAACGGGCCTCGAGAAGATCCCTAACCCGCCTTACATCATTGCAGCCAACCACCAGGCGTGGTTCGACCCTGCGTTCATCATCCCGTTCTTCCCAGAGGTTCCGATGATCTACACGATGGCAAAGCGGGAAACGGTGTTCAACCGGGCGTGGAAGCGCCGGCTGCTTCCGCTGATCGGAGTCTTCCCGATCTCTCCACATCGCGGCGAGCTCGACGAGACCGGTCTGCGTACGGTCTACCAGGTGCTCGAACGGCGAGGCGTCGTCCTGATCTTTCCCGAGGGCCGCTATTCGCCCGGCCGAGGCCTGCGCCCGCTGAAGGTCGGGATCGGGTATTTCGCTCTGCACGCCGGGGTTCCCATCTGTCCGGTCGCCGTCCGAGGCATAGATGCGCTGCGTCCTTTCAGGCGGATAGACGTCACGATCGGCCCGCCGATTCAGCCGGATCCTCCCGCCTGGTGGGCCCTGAGCAACCGCGTCGCGACGATCGTGGAAAACGTCCGGCTGGCCCTGATCAGAGGACTGAGGGGCCGCCGAGCTTAGAATCGGGCGCCGTGTATCTGGTCATCGGCGCTGGAGAATTCCTGGGCGATCACGTTTCGCGCGCGTTGGCCGCGGACGTGCCGGTCATCGAGCTCGGCGCCGATGCCGACGATGAGACTCTGGCCGACGCAATCGGCGCCGTCGAGGTTGTTCTCAACTGTGCAGAGAGCTGGTCTCCGGCCCGCCGGCTTCGTTTCCGGAAGAGCCCACCGCCGCTGCTTCAACGGGTCCTCGCGGCAGCGCGGCGTGCGAATGTGCGCCGGATCGTTCATGTGTCGACGGCCGACGTTTACGGTCCAGGCCAGGCCGTGCCGCCAAACGAGAAGTCGCGGGTGCACCCCGTCCATGCTTATGAGCGCCTGAAGCTCTACGAAGAACAGTGGCTACTGCAGTCCGCAGAAGAGGTTGAGGTCGTCATCGTGCGACCTGCGCGCATTTTCGGCTCAGGCGAGGACTGGATCCTGCCGCGCCTGATGGGATCTCTAGTCAAAGGCCGGGTGTGGCTGCCCGGCGGCGGTCGAGCCAGACAGACCTTCGTATCCGCGGCCGACGTCGGGCGCGCATGCCTGGCGGCCTCCGACCGCGGCCGGCCCGGCCACAGCTACCTCGTGGGAGGATTCGACGCCACCTGGCGCGACCTGCTCGACTCCGCGATTAGAGCGGTCGGCGTCGGTGGCACCGTCGTGAACCTACCCTACGACTTGATCTACCTCAGGGCGCTCGCGATGGAGACGGTAACGGCGCCGGGAGCCGTGGTCTGGCCGGGAACCTACGCGGTGGACGTCATCGGCAGGTCCCACTACTACGACGACTCTCAGTCGAGGCGCGAGCTCACCTGGTCTCCGTCGGTCGGCAGCTTTGAGCAGGAGATGCCCCGCATGACCGAGTGGCTGTCGCGACTGCCGGAGGTCGCAGCAGCACTCGCGACGACCCCGGTCGGAGCTACTTCACCGCCAAGCACGTGATCGTCTTGAAGACACCGTCGATCTTCTGGATCTTGTCGACGATCAAGGAGCCGATCGAGTTCACGTCGGGAGCTTCGCAGACGGCGATGACGTCGTACTCCCCGGTGATCGCGTCGGCGGCGGTGATGCCGCTCGTCCCCTCCATCTTCTTAGCCACCTCGAGCGCGCGCCCCGGCGATGCATTGATGAGGACGTAGGCCTTCATCTTTTCTCCCCCTAAGTTTTCCTTAACGGAACTCGTTCAGGGTACTCGGCTCAACGGGTTTTTAGTGCTCGCAGCATGACCTCGTCAGTGACGTTTCCTCCTGAAAGGATCACGACCACCTTTTCATTCGGCACCGGCCGGTGGTGGTAGAGCAAGGCCGCCAGGGCCGCGGCGCCGGCCGGCTCGGCGAGCAGGTGCTCCCATTCGAACAGCAGCCTTATCGCTCTCAGCAGCTCGGTTTCCTCCACCAGAATCACCTCATCGACATAGCTTTGGGCCAGCTCGAAGGTGAGCTTTCCCGGAGCGGAGGCTGCGAGCCCGTCGGCGATCGTGCTCACCCGATCCAGCGTGACAATCCTTCCCGCCTTCAAGGAGCGATGCATTGCGTCTGCCCCGGTGGGCTCGACGCCGATCACCTTGATTCCCGGCTTGCGTGATTTGAGATAGAGGGCGATGCCACCGATCAAACCGCCTCCTCCGATGGGGACGAGGACGGTGTCGAAGCTCTCGAGGTCGGACAGGAGCTCGGTCGCGATCGTTCCCTGGCCGGCAACCACATCCGGATCGTCGTAGGCGTGAACGAAAACGGCGCCGCTCTCACGCTGCGCGCTCAGCGCCTCCACGTACGCGCCGTTGTAGTTGCGGCCCGCGGCAACCACCCGAGCGCCCAACCGGCGAATGGCTTCGACTTTGAACGCGTTGGCGGTCTCCGGAACGTAGACCGTGGCGGGGACATTGAAAACTCCGGCCGCGTAAGCGACGCCCATCCCGTGGTTGCCTGCCGAGGCTGTGATCACGCCGGCGGAACGCTGTTTGTCAGAGAGGCGAATCAGCTTGTTGAGGGCGCCCCGAACCTTGAAGGCGCGAATCGGCTGGATCGACTCGATCTTCAGGTGCACGTGGCAGCGCGCTTTATCCGTGAAGGCCCGCGAGTACTGCAGCGGCGTGGGCGAAAGGTAGCTGCGGAGGCCGATCGCGGCCCGCTCGACATCTTCCGCCGTGACAACCTCTGTCTCCGGGTCGATTTGCATCACAACGGCGACGCTACCATCTGCCCGTGAGTGAGGAGCTGGACCGGGTATCGCCGAAAGAAAACGCGCACGTCAAAGCGCGTGACAAGAAGGTCCGGGGGCCGAAGGTGGTGGCGGTCAATCCCGGCCTGAAAAAGCTCGCGCTGCACCTCGCCGAGAAACGAAGGAAAAAGCGCTCTTCGGCGAGCTAAAAGGGCGTCGGTAGCACTGGCGGCTGCTGCGGGACGGGCGGGTAAGCGTACGCGTATTCAGGCGGCTGGTCGATCTCCAACCGCCTGAAAGCCAGGGTCCAATAGGTCGAAGTCTGCGCGGACAGAAAAGCCGAGATGACCAGAAGGACGGGCAGCAGGATCAGGACCGCAAGCACGATGGCCACCCACCACGCGGACGAGTGGCTCGCGTAGGCGGCGATCGTGATGAGTACAGCTGGGACGACCAGAATCGCGCCGACGATGACGAAGCCGATACCGACCACGATCCCGACGGCGATCGAAAGCAGTCCCACGAGCAGCAGCCGACCCAACCGCTTCTTGACGAGCGCGAATGCCCGGCGAAGCGCAGTCACCGCGCCCAGCTGCTCCAGAACCAGGGCACGGGTTCCGAGGCGGTCGAGGAAGAACAAGAAGATCGCATAGGGGATCGCTGCCAGGATTAACACGAATCCGAACAGTGCCAGCAGTGCGATCAGACCTCCGTTTTGCCCGACGATAGCGGCTACGAATCCAAGCGCAAGCGCCACGAAGAGCGCCAGCAGCGGCAGACCGAGTGCGATCAGCAGGAGGCGGAAGCGAATCATCGCGCCCATCGTGGCAGTGCCTGCCCGCCACGCCCAGCCGAGGCCGAATGGCCGCTCCGCGTCATGCTCTGCCGCAGCCCGCACCAGCGCCCCTTCGCACACGGCCGCCAGCACGAAAAATGCGATCGCGACCAGGATGATCGCCACGGACGCCCCAATGATCAAGCCGATGTTGTCGTTCAGCCAGTGCGTGATCTGTTGGTTGATGGCGCCGATGTTGGGAGAGCTCGCGCTGCCGGTCGACCCGGGCAGTGAGCCGGGAGTTGACCCCGGCGAGTTGAAGTTGAAACTCCCGCCGCTCTCACCCGCGAACAACGCCAGCAACCACAGGTACTTGTGGCGCCAGCTGATCCGGAACGACCGGGTGACCACCTCCCAGTACGGCATGGCATGAGCATAGGCGTGCCCGAGCGATCCAGCTAGAAGTTGGCCGGCACTATCGCCCGCTTGTGAATGCCGGTCCCCAGCACCTTGTCGCCCTGCCGGCACTCGACTTCGAAATAGAGCTTGTTGCCCTTGACCTCGGTGACTCGAGTGGTGACGACCACCGTGCTGCCCGGAGCCGCCGGAGCCATGTGGCGAACGTGCACCTCATAGCCCACGGTGGTGTGGCCCTCCGGCAGCCAGGGCTCGACCGAATGATGGCTCGTGATCTCCATCAGGCCGATCATCGCCGGTGTCGAAAATGTTCCGGTCCCGCCGACGTGGCGGGTGATGAGATCGCCTTCGACAACACGCTCCAGGTGTCCCTCTAGGCCAGGCCGAATACTTTCCACGGCATCCACGAGATAGATTGTCCCTAATGACCATATGGTCCCGTTCGGAGATCCCCGTCGGATCTTTGGCGTCTAGGCCGCCCATCTGCGTTGTCGCCTCCTGCGCGCGCTCGGTCGCGCATGACGGATGCGCTCCCTCGCGTGCTCGTCGGCTCCGAGCATCTGGGCAGCCGATCCGCCAAATCGCTCGACGGGGCCTCCGACCGTGACCATGCCCCCAGTCCGTAAAGCAATCTTTCCGGCCGCCGGCCTCGGGACCCGCTTTCTTCCCGTCACGAAAGCGCAGCCGAAGGAAATGCTGCCGCTGGTGGACAAACCGACCATTCAGTACGGCGTCGAAGAAGCCATCGCCAGCGGGATCGAGCAGGTGATCATGGTCACGGGCGGCGGCAAGCGCGCCATCGTCGACCACTTCGACCGCTCGCTCGAGCTGGAGCATTACCTGCGCCAGCGCGGCAAGAGTGATCTGCTCCACATACTGAGCGAGGTCGATGCGCTGAGCAACCAGGTCGATATCACCTACCTACAGCAGAAAGAGCCTCTTGGACTGGGCCACGCCGTGTGGACCGCACGCCGCCTGGTCGAGGGCGAGTCGTGCGCAGTGCTTCTGGCGGACGACGTGATTCTCGGCGCGTCGGAACCGTGCTTGAAGCAGCTTATCGACGCCCATCACAAGACCGGCGCGACCGTGCTCGCTGTGCGCAGGTTCCCGCGCGACCAGATCGGGCGCTACGGGGTCGTGGCGCTCGAGGGCAGCGACGGCCGGCTGCACGACGTCACTGACATGGTCGAGAAGCCCGAGCCAGGAACCGAGCCATCAGACCTGGCGATCATCGGGCGCTATGTGCTCACGCCTGCCGTCTTCGCGGAGCTCAACCGCTCAGAGCCGGGCAAGGGACAGGAGATCCAGCTCACGGACGCGATCAAGCGGACGCTTGGGTCGCATCCGGTCGTCGCTCTTGAGTTCGAGGGCGACTACTACGACACCGGGACCGTGCCAGGGTACCTGCGCGCCAACCTGATGCTGGCCATGAAGCGAGATGGCCTGCGCGAAGAGCTGGCGCCGCTCCTGCGCGAGCTCCTCGACGCGGACTGATCGGACAGGCGATGGCGTTCGGGCCGCATTTCGGCACGGGGCTATAATCAAGGAAGCTCAATGAGCCGATTCCCCGCCCGAGTGGATTACCTATGGCTGTATCAGGAAGAAGAAGATTCGACGACGACAAAGTTGTCAAGTATGAGACCGCGGAGAAGGACTTCGAGGTTGAGGTTTCGCGCACCCTTAACAAATGGTGCGTTACGGTCTACCAGCTGCCGGACAGACAGATCCTGGTCCAGGACTTTTTCCCGGAGCGCTGGAAGGCACTCGCGCGCGCGCAAGACTTCATCCGCCTGCTGAACCAGCGCAAGAAGAAGGAAGAGGAAGGTCTGGCGAGCTCCGGCGACGACGACTATTGAGTCGCGGCCGGAAATCCCTCGACGGATCTTCGGCGCGCATGCGGCCCACCTCCGGGTTCAGCGCGTGCGCTGCTGCTCACGCGTGAACGGACGCGCTCGCTCCGCTGCTCGTCGCTTCACCCGGATCTGAGCCACCTGGACACCGAATCTCTCGCCGAGGGTTTCCGTCCGCGCCTCGGTCTCGGTAGAATTCTGCGCTCGTGAACTGGGCTGTTCTGCGCCGGGAGTGGGGTGCGGTCACTTTCGTGCTGACCGTCATCGTGGGCATGGTCATCGTGCCGCTCGCGCTGTACCTGGCGAACCAGGGCCCTGGACCCATCGCTGTACCCAGCATCGCGACGGTGAGCAGCGCCAGGGCCAGCGCGGCGCAGACGGCGAGTCCGGCTAGAACCCCTTAGACCGCTCCCTAGCCGGCTAGTTGCCATAGCAGCCGCTCGCCATTCGGCTGCACGATGTTCTCCAGAGGCAGCATCAGGTCCGCGACCGACTTCTGCTCGGCGCTGACGCGCATCTCGATCACGTCGGAGAGTCGAAGGTGGGCGACCATCGCGCAGTCGCGTAGGAATGTGAACACCACCGGGCGGACGAGGTTCATCACGTAATCTGCCGCGCGGGCGCCATCTGACAGCGTTCCGGCGGTCGCGATGCGGTCGCGAAACGCGAGCACCACGACCTCGTCGCTCAGCATCACCGGATCGCTCCACGCGTATGCCGACGACTCGGTCCCGCTGAGCAGTTGAAGGAGCTCGGCCAGCCTTCGCATGGGCGGCTCCGGGCCTTCGATGAGCAGCGGCACGTCGCGTTGCGGTTCGTTGAACTGCTGGGCACGGTACTGCGCCGTGAACCCCAGGTCTGAGATCCCGGCAAACGGCGCCGGGACCTTGATCGTCAACTCACCTAGTCGAGGGTTTCTGGGACGCATCCTGTGGCTTTCGCCCTCCATGGCGTATTAACGCACGGAGGCCACAAAATGTCGCCTCTGAACGGTATTGCCCGAGGGGTATCCCCCGACCCGGCCGCGCCGCGTTGCGGCGGGTTGCCCACCCGGTGAGAGAGGAGGTGAGGAGAATTGACGCCATGCCTCTGAGTGGAATCCGAGTCCTCGACCTGACGCGGCTGCTGCCGGGCGCGTTCTGCACGATGCTCCTGGCCGACATGGGGGCAGACGTCATCAAGGTCGAAGATCCCGACCGCGGCGACTACATGCGCTGGACCCCTCCAATGATCGACGGGCAGGGTGTCCTGTTCAACGCCCTGAACCGCAACAAACGAAGTCTTGCCCTCAATCTCAAAGCCGATCACGGCCGCGATCTTTTGTTGAAGCTGGTCGACAAAGCCGACGTCCTGGTCGAAGGTAACCGCCCGGGAGTGATGAAACGTCTCGGCCTGGGCTGGGACACGCTGCATGCTCGCAATCCCCGGCTGGTCCTGTGCTCGATCACGGGTTACGGCCAGGACGGTCCGTTTGCCGCTCGAGCCGGGCATGACCTCAACTACATGGCGACGGCGGGAGCCCTTGGGCTCAACGGCGAGCAAGGCGGGCCGCCGGTGCCACTTTCTGTCCAGGTGGCGGACATCGGAGGTGGTGGCCTGCAGCCGGCCGTCGCCATACTCGGCGCCCTGATCGCGGTCCAGCGCGGCGCGGAGGGTCGCTGGCTCGATGTGTCGATGACCGATGGGGCCGTGAGCTGGCTGAGCCTCGTGTATGCGGCAAGAGGCGGTGGGGAGGAGGTTGCGCGTGGAGATCAGCGGCTCGCCGGCCGGCACGCGTGCTACCGGGTGTACGCCTGCAAGGACGGAGGCTTCTATAGCGTCGGCGCGCTCGAGCCCAAGTTCTGGGCTGCGCTCTGCATCGCGGTCGACCGGCCCGACCTGGTCGGGCTCCAGTTCGCCGAGGGAGAAGAGGGACGGCGGGTCCACCGCGACATGGAGGCTGTGTTCGCATCACGCAGCCGATCGGAGTGGGAGACCAAGCTGGCCGGCCTCGACGCGTGCTGCGAGCCGGTCCTGGATCTGGACGAGGTGGCGTCCCATCCGCAAATCGCGGCACGCCGGCTGATGGAGAATCGGAAGTCCGGCGTCGAGGTGCGCCCGGCCGTACAGGTGCGCGGCGACTGGCGCCGTCGCGACGCGCCGGGCCTTGGCGAGCACACCGATGAGGTCTTGGCCGAGATCGGCGTCGACGGGAAACAGCTGGAGGAGCTCAAGCTCCAGGGCGTCATCTAGTTCCGAGCAGCTGTCCCCAGAGCCCTTCGACCTGCTGGCGCGTTGATACACGGCTCCCGCTGTTGTCGATCACGTGATGCGCAAGCTCACGTTTTTCTTCGATCGGCATCTGCGCGGCGATCATCGCCCGCGCCCTGTCCTCGCTGAGACCGCGACCTTCGACCAACCGCTTGAGCTGTACTTGTTCGGGCACGTACACCAAGAGCACGGTCGAATAGAGTCGCTCGAGCCCGTTCTCGAAAAGCAGCGGCACGTCCTGCACGACCACTTCAGCACCCCGCATCGCCGCCTCAGCGGTGCGGGCCGCCATCCACTCCCTGACGAGGGGATGCACGATCGCGTTCAAGCGGTGGCGGGCATCCACTTCATGGAAGACCAGCTCGCCCAGCCGCGCGCGGTCGATGCGCCCGTCGCGAACATATCCAGGCCCGAACTCGCGGACGACCGCCTCAAAGCCCGGGCTGCCCGGCTCGTAGACGGCGTGGCTCGCCTCGTCTGCGTCGATCACCTCCGCACCAAGCTCTCGCAGCATCGCCGACACGGTGGACTTTCCGGAGCCTGCGCCGCCCGTCAGCCCAATAAGCTTCAATTTGCGTGAGTGGCTGACGAGGAGAAGTTCGACGCGGTGGTCGTCGGGGCCGGTCCAGCGGGCACGGCGGCTGCGATCACGATGGCCAAAGCCGGACTGCAGGTCGAGCTGCTGGAGCGAGGAACCAAACCCGGGTCCAAGAACGTGATGGGCGGCATCCTCTACCACCACGACCTCGAAGAGATCGTAGGCGACATCTGGAAGGAGGCTCCACTCGCGCGGCCGATCATCGAGGAGCGCCGGTGGATGATGACGCCGGAAGCCGCGATCGGGTTCGACTACAAGAACCTTCGCAACCGGATGAAGCCGCATTCCTACTCCGTTTTGCGAGCGCCCTTCGACGCGTGGTTCGCGGAGCAGGCCGAGAAGGCGGGGGCGGTGGTGGTGCCCGAGACGGTGGTCGATCGCCTCATCGTCAAGAACAGCCGCGTGGTGGGCGTCGGGACCGGTCGAGGCGACGATGTCTACGCCGAGGTCGTGATCGTTTGCGAAGGCATAGGGCTGGGCGCAGGCCTCCTGGAGAAAACCGTGATCAACGGCCAGCCCCTTCGACGGAAGCTGCGCCCGAACGAGGTGGCGATGGCGGTCAAGGAGATCATGCAGCTCGACCCAGGCCTCATCGAGGAACGCTTCAACTGCGAACGTGGCGAGGGCTGCTCGATCGAGTGCTTCGGGGACTCGACAATGGGCATGGCCGGCTTCATGTTCATCTACACCAACAAGGACACTCTTTCGGTGGGAGGAGGGGCGCTCCTCAGCCAGTTCAACGAGACGTTGCGCAGCCCGAACGATCTGATGGAGCACTTCAAGAACCACTCTGCGGTCAAGCCGCTGCTCCGTGGCGCCGAGACGGTCGAGTACCTCGCGCACCTTATTCCCGAGGGTGGATACCGCGGGATCCCGAAGGTCTATGGCCCGGGCTACCTGGTTTGCGGAGATGCCGCGATGCTGTCGAACCCGGTGCACCGCGAGGGCTCGAACCTCGCCATGGAGTCAGGCCGGCTGGCTGGCGAGACGGTGATCCACGCCAAGGAGGTGGATGACTTCTCCGAGCGCCGCCTTGCCGAGTACAAGGGCAGGCTCGACAACTCGTGGATCATGGCGGACATGCGCAAGTACGACGGTGCGGTGCCGCTCCTCGAGCACAATCCCCAGATGTTGACCAAGTATCCGCAGGTCCTCGACCGCGCTCTCGATGAGTTCTTCCGCGTGGATGGAGAGTCCAAGTGGGGGAAGCAGTCGATCATCTTGAAGATGCTCCGGAAGGAGGGCATGTTCCGGATGGGCTGGGACACGCTCAAAGCCCTCTGGACGATGAAATAAGAAAGATTTAGGCCCTGCGAGGCCTTGGCGGCCCGCTTCATCCCTTACTTAGAGACGTTCACCTGGATCGTGTGATAGCCGCTTGCGCCGCTTGGATAGCTGGCGGCGTTCCCCCGATCCTGCAGGCTGCCCGTGCCATCGGTGGCACGCACGACGAGCGTGTAGGCGCCTTCGCGGTCCGGTGTCCAGTCGGCTTTCCAGAGCACCCAGGTCAAAGGTGAGAGTGGCGCGCCGAAGGGCGCAGTGTTCCAGGTGGAGCCGCCGTCGGTGCTGTACTCGACCTTGCTGATCCCCCGCGTGCCGGCGTAAGCCACGCCCGCGAGCGAAATCGAACCGAGCTTGATGAGGTCGCCGTCTTTGGGCGTGTCGATCCGCGACGTGGTCTTGACGATCGCGTTGTGATCCCAGCCCTGCTGCTCCCAGTACCCGCCGCTTTCATGGTTGACGAGATCGATGCTGTCCAGCCACTTCGGGCCTTTCATTCCGTAGTGACCCGGGATGACCATCCGGGCGGGAAAGCCATGGGCCGTGGGCAGCGGCGCACCGTCAAGGTCATAGGCGACGAGGATCTCCGGTGCGGCGTGGACGAGGCTCAACTGCACGCTCTCTGAGTACCCGTCTCGAGCTTTGAACGCGACCCACGTGCCCTGCGGCGTGGGGCTTGCCATCGCGAGGAGGTCACGCAGCCTCACCCCGGTGAAGCTGCCGGTGCTCATCAGCTCGCCGCCGACGTTATTGCTGATGCACTCCATGGTCACGTACTCGGTGGTGCCGGGGAGCGCCCGGAGGTCGGAAAGCGAAAGTCGCATCGGCCGGCTCACCATGCCGCCCACGCTGAGAGTCCATCCCTGGGCGTCGATCGAGGGGTCGGCGAAGTTCTTCGAGACGACGTAGAAGTTGTTGACGGGCGTGATCTCCGGCGATGGCCCCCGCAGTGATGCCTCCGGCGGGTTGAAGATGGCCTGGTACCAATCAGGAAGGAGCCTGAATGCGAGGACGCCGAGACTGACGGCGCCGACGGCGAGGGGCACTGTGCCAAGAAATCGACGCCTGCCGGCATCCACTCCCACCGTGCCGCCCGGGTCGCCGCCAAGCTGCAGAACGACGCTGTAAACGGCGAAGAGCGCCGCCCAGATGATCGGCGTGGCCGGTCCGTCGTTCAAGCCCAAAAAGCCCGTGCCGCACAGGGGCAGCAGGATGGCAGTCACGACCAGCCACCCGATGCCGGCGAACCCAAGGGCCAGGTACTGCGACCCCCAACTCAGGCGGGCCAGCGCCCAGGCCGAGCCAAGGAGGCCCAGCCCGACGACCATCCCCACGATCAGTCCGAGCTCCTCGACCACCTTGCCGGCGTGCTGAAGTGTGTCGATCAAGAAACCGAAGACAAAGCCGGGCATCAATGACAGGAGCGGCTGGTTGAGCAGCTGAGGCAGCGGTCGGAGACCGAGAAGACTGTTCGCCAGGTACATCAATGCGACGAGCGCCAGTCCGGCGAGCGCGCCCCAGCCAAATCCGTGCAGCGCCGTCTGGCGGCGGCTGATCGCTGTCATCTCTAGTGCTTTACCAGGAGACGATACGGCGCGGCGATTAAGTGAACCCTTACCGAAAGCATGTTGGCTGCTGATAGCATCGGGGGACGCCATGCGGAACCGAATTGGTGCCGAAGACCTTTATCGATTTCGCTGGATCGATCACGTCCGGCTGAGCCGCGATGGCGAACGCGTCGCGTATCAGCTCGGCTGGGCTGACGCGGATTCACGGCAGAACCGAAGCCGGGTTGTGGTTCGCCGGCTGCTCGAGCCCGAGCCGATCGAGCCGACGGGTGGCCCGCATCGAGACCATTCGCCTGAATGGTCTCCTGACGGCGGCCACCTCGCCTTCCTGAGCAAGGTGGGTGCGGTGGATCAGCTTTTCGTGCTCGACTTTGCCTCCGGGGGCGAAACTCGCCGGCTCAGCTCGATCCCAGAGGGCGCTTCGAGCCCGCTGTGGTCTCCTGACGGAAGCCGGATCGCCTTTATCGGCACCGTTCTGTCCGACCCCGACGCGGTGGTGGACGACCCCCGCCCGCCGGAGGGCCGGGAGCAGCTCCGCCGCGCACCGGTCGCCCGGATTGCGCGCCGGCTTGATTACAAGCACGACGGCCAGGGTTACGTCGATGGCAGGTATCACCACCTGTTTGTAGTGTCGGTACCTGGCGGGCACGTTACACAGCTGACGAGCGGCGCGTGGGACGTCACAGCGTTCGACTGGGCCCCGGACGGCAGCAGGCTCGTCGCGTCGGGAAACGCTGAGCCGGGCGCCGACCTACGTATCGAGCGAAACCTTTACGTTGTCGATCTCGCGGGCAATCGCCACCGGCTTGGCGGTGGCCTCGATCTGGACTTCCCCGCCTGGTCGCCGCGCGGCGATCTCATCGCCTTTATCGCCCCCAACGGTATTGACCCTGGGCTTCTTGAGCGCCTGTGGGTGGTGCCCCTGACTGGAGAAGGCCCGCGCTGCCTGACTGCAGGGTTCGACCTGGGTGTCAGCGACGGTGTGATCACCGACATGCGCGCCGGTCACGGCACCCGGCTTTCCTGGTCACCAGACGGAGAAAGGGTCTCTTTCCTCGCCAGCGGACCGGGCGTGACCGGTGTGTACTCGAGCGACCTCGAGGGAAACGTCCGGCCCGAAGCGGGAGGCCAGCGCCGGATATTCGATTTCGACATTGCGTCTGGTGTGGTCGCGTTCGCTGCATCCGACGCGACCAATCCCGGTGAGCTCTACCTACTGACCCAAGGAGTGGAAGCTCGCCTCACCGACCTCAACCCGTGGCTTCGCGACCGCTACGTGGCCCAACCCGAGCGCCACGAGTTCACCGCGCCGGACGGCTGGGTGATCGAGGGTTGGGTCCTGAAACCCGATGGCTTCGACGCGGACAAGATGCACCCGCTCGTCCTGCAAGTCCACGGCGGCCCACACGGTCAGTACGGGTGGGCATTCTTCCACGAGCTCCAGGTCCTGGCCGGCATGGGATATGTCGTTCTTTACGTCAATCCGCGCGGATCGGACGGTTACGGCGAGCGCTTCCGCCGCGAGGTGGTCCGCGATTGGGGCGGCAAGGACTACGCCGACCTGATGAGCGCGCTCGATCAGATTATCGAGCGCACGGGCTATGTCGATACGAGTCGCCTGGGAATCGGTGGTGGTTCATATGGCGGCTACATGACCAACTGGGCGATCGGCCAGACGAATCGATTCTCCGCCGCGGTCTCCATGCGCTCCATCTCGAACCTGGTCAGCGAATACGCACAGCACGACATCGTGCTCTGGGGCGCGCTAGAGCTCGGACCTCCCCCTTGGCCCGACCTCGACGAGCTCTGGAGACGCTCGCCAATCCGATACGTGCGGCAGATGCAAACGCCGCTCATGCTGACCTGTGGCGAGATGGACTTGCGCTGCGCCATCTCCCAATCGGAGGAGCTGTTCGGCGCGATGCGTCTTTTGGGCAAGACGGTTGAGCTGGTTCGGTTTCCCGAGGAATCGCATGATCTCTCACGTGGAGGCCGGCCGGACCGCCGCGTCGAACGATTGCGCCGCATCGCCGGCTGGTACGAGCGCTTCCTGGGTACGGCGGCGACAGATCGCGTCGACGAAGCCGCCACGCAGGTGCTTCCCATACCGGCCTTCGCGCGCGCGGAGCCTGCAGCGCCCGTGGCGGAGATCGAGCCGGTGCCCGAAGCGGTGCCAATGCTGCTCGCGCAGCACGGCGAGGACGAACCCGTTGCAGTCGCTCCCGCGCCCGCGGCCGCGCCTGAATTCCACACTTCAGAGGACATGGCCGAGCTCACCGCGACCGACACGCTGGTCCTCCAGACGCTGACGACCGCCGAATTCGTGGCGGTGATGGAGGGCCCCGCGCCCGTCGTCGCTGAGCCGGATGCCTTGCCTCACCTACCGGGGCCCGAATCGGCGGCTGACCTGAGCGAGCGCGAGCTTGCGCCTGAGCTGCAGGTCGCGACAACGGAGCCCGAGCCCGAACGGGCAGGGAAGCCGGAGGCCGCTGAAGAAACTGAGCCGGAGCCTGTCGTCGCTGCGGAGGCCGAACCCGACCCGAAGGCCGAACCGGTCGTCTTAAAGGAGGAGGCAGAAGCCGAACCGGAACCTGAGCTCGGGCAGGTGGCCGCCGCGGAAGCCGAGCCCGAACCGGAACCGGAGCTAGAGCCGGTCGTCGCCGCCGAAACCGAGCCCGAACCGGAACCTGAGCCTGTGGTCGCTGCGGAGTCGGAGCCCGAGCCGGAGCCTGTCGTCGCTGCGGAGCCGGAGCCACCTGAACCTGTCGTCGCCGCTGAGCCATGGATGCAGGCTGAGCAGACCTCCGATACCGCCGAGGCGGTCGAACACAAACCGCCAGAGCCCGTCGTCGCGCCCGAAGCGGCGCATGAACCCGAGCCGGAACCGGTCGTTATGACCGCCGAGTCTCAGCCGGCTGCACAGGCGTCGGAGACCGCGACCACCGACCCGGTCAAGTCAACGATGATCCGCTGGCCGGGGAGCACGTCACCCGGCAACGGATCACGATCGACGCCAACCGACACCTTAGAAGAGGCGACGTCGATCATCCCTGCGTGGCAGCACCCAAGCGCTCCCTCCGACTCCAAGCGCACCGTGTCGCTCCAGGCGGTGCCACTCGAGCAGATCGCTGCCGGTGCGGGCTTCGCCGCGATGCTGAGCTTCGAGTCGGGACCATTTGCCGGCCGGATCGTGGCCCTCCCCAGCGAGATGGTGACCGTTGGCCGCGCGCCGGACAATGACGTCGTGGTCGGGGACCCGGCGACCTCCGGTCACCATGGCAGGATCGAGATGCGCAACGGCTTTTTCTGGATCAGCGATCTCGGCAGCACCAACGGCACGATGGTCAATGGCGAGCCGGTGATCGAAAAGCAGCTGTCTGACGGCGACATGATCGCCATCGGTCAGAACACGATGCGGTTCACGCTCGAGAGCTAGCCGGAGGACGCTGCCAGCTCGGTGCACTCCGCCGCGGCCTCCGTCAGCTTGGTTGTGAAGTCCTCGACGTCGGCGACGATGCCGGGATCTGCGGTCAGGCCGAAATACGCGTCTCCGTTGTAAGAGACGATCGCCACTCCAAGGCCCATCGATGGGTAGAGCGGGGCAAACGGCCAAACCTCGAGCAGCTGGGCGCCGCCTGAGTAAAGAGGGAATTGGGGACCGGGAATGTTGGTCACATTGATGTTGGCACCCGCTTGCGGGTTGGACATCAAGCGGCCGGCCAAGACGAGCAGCGACGGCGGGGCCCAGTCCGCGAGCCCGGCAAGCTTGTCGGCGGCAACCGCTTGTCGCGTGCGCTTGAGATCACCGGTCGTCACGTTGATCCGGCGCAACCGCTCTTCGATGGTCAGGTCGCCGGTCGGCAACTCCAACACCATGCCGCTGATCTGATTCCCCAGGTGACCGCGGCCGTCATCGGTACGCACGCTCACCGGGCAGAACACACGAACCTTCTCGGGCACGCTCTCGCCGCGTGCTTTGAACCACCGGTGGAGGCCCTCCGACACAACGGCGAGCACCGCGTCGTTCACGGTGCAGCCGAATCGGTCCTTCAAGGTCTTGAATGCCGCGAGCGGGACCTTGAGCCCGCGGCCCGTGCGCTGCGGCCCGATCTTGCGATTGAAGAAGAGGTCATTCCGCGGAGTGACCATCTTGCCGCCGAACTTGAGCAGTCCGGTCCAGGGCACTTGGCGCGTTCGCCAGACTGCGGGAAGCATTGTCCGGTCGGCGCGATGTGCCGCGCGAAGGTTCCAGAGAACCGGCCTGATCAGCTGCCAGTTCGAGGGTTCGGGGCGTGCGTGCCAGTCCGTTGCGGGCGGCTCCGGCGTGTAGCCCTCCGGATTGGGGTCGAGCAGAAGGGTGAGGATGTCCACCGACGAGACGCCGTCGACCATCGCGTGATGGGCGCGGTTCACCAAAACCACCCGCCCGCCGCGTAGTCCGGTGACGATGGTCATCTCCCACAGCGGCCGTCGCATGTCGAGCGGCCTTGCCAGGATTCGCATCACCAGGCGTCTGAGCGACGATCCATCCCCAGGCAGCGGCAGCACCTCCCGACGGATGTGCGCGCCGAGGTCGAAGTGCGGGTCGTCGACCCAGACCGGGTGTGTGAGGTTCCACGGCACCCGGTGGATCCGCTGACGGTATCGCGGCACCAGGTGAATCCTCTCTTTGATGGTCTCTTCGACCCCGAGCGCGCCGCGCCCGCCCGGCACCCGAGACCCGCCCTCGAACACATACACCGTTCCGAGGTCGAGCGGCGTCGACGCGCGTTCGGCGTAGAGAAACCAGGCGTCGCGCGCCGAGAGCGGCTCGTAGTAGGACGCAACGTTGGCCGCGGAAGCCACGGCGCCATCCTAAGGGTGCCGTAGGCTTTGGGCCGACGGTCGGCGGCCACGCGCTGGTGGTGTAGGTAACCTTGTGGCCGGCGGCTCGCCACGCCGGTGCATTTCCGGATAGTGAATAGGAGCGAACATGGCGGTCAAAGCTTTCTCGAGCGAGTGGGCGGAACTGTTCAAAGACGAGGTCAACAAGTCCAGCGTCTACAAGGCTGCAGGGAAGGGTTGGAAGTGGACCGTCGGCCTGGTCGTCGAGGCCGAGCCGGACAAGCATTTCCCCGAGTCGCGTGGTGTCGTGATGGACCTCTTCGACGGCGAGGCTCGTGACATCACGGTCGGGCCCGCCGCCGACGCGCAGAAATGCGACTTTGTGATCACCGCGCCGTACTCGCGCTGGAAGCAGGTCGCAACCAAGGAGCTCGACGCGACTAAGGGCATGCTCCAGGGCAAGCTCAAGCTCAAGGGCGACCTGCCGACCATCGTGCGCTACACGAAGGCGTCGCAGGAGATGACCGAGTGCACGACTCGGGTTCCGGTCGAATGGCCAGACGAGCAATAAAGGCGACGTCAAAGGAGCCGCGACTGGTCGAGTACGCGAGCAAGGAACCCAGCGCGTTCGCAGAGATGCTCGGCGGCCTCATCGAGGCCAACGTGTTGGCCAACGCTGAAAAGAAGAAGGATTTCGACACGCTGGTCGCGCGCGTTGGCATCTGGGTCACAGACATCGAGGAGGGGGTGACGCTGGTGTTCGATGCGGGACAGCTCACCGTCTACAACGGCCTCGAACCGCAGCGCACGATCACCATCCGCGCTGAAGCCGAGACCGTCATGAGCTTGAGCAACCTGAAGATCGGAGTCTTCGGCATGCCTGTTTACTACGACGAGGTCGGAAGATCCGTCGCGCTCAAGCTTGTTCGAGGCAAGCTGAAGATCGACGGGATGCTGCCGAACATCGCGACCCTCAACCGCGTGACCCGGATCTTTTCTGTTCAGTGATGGGGTTGACAGTGGTTGGGGCGGGGAGCATGGGCGCGCAGATCGCGCAGCAGGCGGCGCTGTTCGGCGTCGAGGTCCGGCTCCACGACAAGAGCGCGGAGCAGCTTAAGAAGGCGCTCGAGTCGAACCGCCGCCACCTGCTGCGTCGCGTCGACAAGGGGAAGCTGACGCAGACCGAAGCGGAGGCTGCGCTCGCGCGGGTGGACGCGACCACGGACCTCGCAGAGGCGGTGGCGGGCACCGATTTCGTCATCGAGGCTGTGTTCGAGGACCTGGACCTGAAGCGCTCGGTGTTCACCGAGCTCGATCGAGCAGCTCCGTCCGAGGCCGTCCTTGCGAGCAACTCGTCGACGATGGGCATCAGCAAGATCGCCGATGTCACGTCGAGGCCCGCACGGTGCGTGAACATGCACTTCTTCTACCCAGTGCTCGTGATGGACCTGGTCGAGGTGGTGCGCGGCCCTCAGACATCTGACGCCACGGTGGACAGCGCGATGGCGATGGCTCGGCAAATCGGTCGCACTCCGGTGCTCGTCAACAAGGAGATCGACGGCTTCATCGTCAACCGGATCCTGCACGCCGCGACCCAGGAGGCATACCGCCT
>CATPBO010000259.1 GCA_955652835.1 Candidatus Dormiibacterota bacterium | reverse complement strand
ACGGGCCGGCCCAACGCGTTCGCAAGCCTCACACCATTCCTCTTCGAAGGGACGCTGACGCGGACCGTCGAGGACGCGGCGCTGGGGCTGCAGGTGATGGCCGGGCCCGACTCGCGCGACCCTTTCTCGCTGAGCGACGTACCCGACTTCGGAGCCGCCCTCACCCGTCCGGTGAAAGGGTGGCGGATCGCTTACAGCCCTGACTTCGACGTCTATCCGGTAGAAGCGGGTGTCGCCGGCGTAGTGGCCAAAGCGGTGCGCGCCTTTGTCGAGGCGGGTGCCACGGTCGAGGAGGTCAAGGTCGGGATCAAGCGCTCGCAGCATGAGCTGAGCGAGACGTGGAACCGGCTCATGATGCCGCTGAACATCTCGGGCCTGGAGGGTCTCAAGGCTGCGGGAATTGACCTGATGCGCGACCATCCCGAGGACTTGCCTCCGGAATATCGGCGCTGGATCGAGCTTGGTTACGGCCTTTCGGCGATGGACGTCTGGAACGATCAGATCATCCGCACCGAGATATACGATGCCATCGAATCGGTATTCCAGCGGTACGACCTGCTGGTCACACCGACCCTCGCCTGCTTGCCGGTGAAGAACGCCACCGACGGCAACACGCTCGGTCCATCGCAGATCAACGGCGAGGATGTCGATCCGCTCATCGGCTGGTGTTTGACGTACCTCACAAACTTCTCGGGGCATCCTTCGGCGTCGATCCCCGCGGGACTGGTCGACGGGCTGCCGGTCGGGATGCAGATCATCGGGCGTCGCGAGGCCGACGTCGACGTGCTGGCCGCCAGCGCGGCGTTCGAGCGTGTCCGTCCGTGGACAGACGCGTACCGAATCTGCGACCAGCGGCCGCTTTAGCCGGTATCTCCCGCAGTGCGGACGTAAACGGCCGCCAGCAGTACGACGATCGCGCCGTAGAGGATCTGCTTCAGCGGGTCTGGGGCATCGAGCAGCGTGAAGAGGCTGCTGAGGACGGACAGGATCAGGGCGCCGACCAGCGATCCGGCATAGCCTCCGTTGCCGCCATAGATCGAGGTCCCGCCGATGACCACGGCGGCTACCGACGGCAGCAGGTAGACATCGCCGAGCGAGAGGTCGGCGGCATTGATCGCACCGACCAGGACCAATCCCGCCACCGCGCTGAAGAAGCCGCAGAGCACGTACGTCACGAGCAGGACGAGCCAGCCTCGAACGCCGGCGAGGCGAACTGCCGTCGGATTGTCACCGACGGCGTAGACCAGCCGCCCAAAACCGGTCTGGCGCAGGCCGATGATCACGATCACGGCGATCGCACCCCACAGCAAAGCGCTCACCGGAATCGACCCCAGCAGCTTGCCCGAGCCGACGTAGCGGACGATGTCAGGCACCGCGGGTGGTCCCTGGTGGCTCACCTGCAGGCTGTAGACGAGGAGCGATCCCGAGATCACCAGGCCGGTGCCAAGAGTCATGATCAGCGGCTGCACCCGGAAAATCGCCACGCCGAGCCCGTTGAGCAGGCCGACGACCAGGCCGACCGCAAGCGCCAGGATGACCGCGCGGATGGAGCCAAAGTAGGACTGGCTGGCGGCCACGTAGGCGGCGGCCGTCATCACGGCGGCGACCGACAGGTCGATGCCCGCGGTCAGCATGACCAGGGTCTGTCCGGCAGCCACGATCCCGAGCGGCGCCGCGAACAGGATCGTGTTGGCGACCCAGGTGCCGCCGATGGTGCCGGGACGGGCGATTCCGATCAGAAGGACCAGGAACAGCAGGACGCCCACGAGCACCAGCGATGGGCGGTCCTGCAGCTGCCTTTGGAACGCGGCCCAGCGGCCGCCGCGCATGCCGACTGCCTGAGTGCTCATGCCGCCGCCACCCCGGTTTCATCGGTCGTTCGCGGGGCGCGCCGCCGGAGCAGCGGCGCCAGGCCGCCGGCCATGACCACCAGCACGATCAGGACGCCCTGGATGACCTGGCCGAGGTTGGGGTCGGTGCCCGACAGGATGAGATCGGCCGGCACCAGGGTCAGCACGAATGCGGCGACGATCGGTCCGGTCACGCCGCCTCGGCCGCCGGCCAGGCTGACTCCGCCGAGCACGATCGCCGAGACGCCGCTCAGGGTGTAGATCGTGCCTGCCAGCGGCGAGCCGATGCCGGTGCTCATCAGCAGGGCGAGGCCGCCGCAGGCGGCTAAGAATCCACCGAGGGCATCAGAGAAGACGCGCGTTGGGCCGACCCTGACGCCCCGGCGAAAGGCGGCGGTCCTGTCGCTGCCGATGGCGTACAAGGCCAGACCAAGGCCACGGAACCGCAGGGGAATCCAGACCAGGGCCACCACTCCGACCAACAGAAGGATCCCGTTTGGAATCCACGGCGTGAACAGGCTGCCGGACGCCAATTCCCCGAACTTATCTGGCGCGCCCCCGCCGGGCTTGGGCAGGATGAGCAGCGCGACGCCACCCCAGACAAAGGACATCGCCAGTGTGACCACGATGTCGGGCACCTTGGTGCGCAGTGCGATCAGGCCGTTCAGGGCACCGGCCAGGGTCCCGCCGAAAAGGACTGCTACGGAGATGAGCAGTGCGGTCTGGAAATCGTGGCCGAGCATGTACCGCGCCGCCAGCACGTTGGCCACCGCCATCATCGCGCCTATCGACAGGTCGATCCCACCGCCCAGCACGACGCACGTCTGAGCCACTGCGGCGAAGGCAAGTGGCAACGCCCCGACCACCAGAGATTGCACCTCGAACGGGCCGTAATCGGGATGGATGCTGATCGTAAAAATCATCACCGCCACGAATAAGGCGTATGTGCCGAGCGTCCAGGCGTTCCGGCGAAGGAGCCTCCCGAAGCGTGGCCCGCCGGGTGGCCGGCCGGCCGTGGCGGCCGCGCTCACGACGCGGCCTCTGCAGCCGCGGCGCGGCCCAGACCGTGAGCTGCCCTCAACAGAGCAGCCTCAGTGGCATCGTGGGCGGAGAGCTCGGCGACCACCCGGCCGCCGTACATCACCAGGGCGCGATCGCACGCGAGCTGGATCTCGGGCATCTCTGAAGTGAACAGCAGGACTGCCGAGCCGGAAGCGGCGAGCTCGCGGAGGACTTTGTAAATCTGCTCCTTCGTCCGGATGTCGATGCCTCGAGTTGGATCGAAGCACAGCAGGGTCATGAAACCCGTGGCCAGCCAGCGAGCGATCGTGACCTTCTGCTGGTTGCCCCCGGAGAGCCGCATCACGCGGGACTGCGCGCGGGTGTCGATCTCCAGCCGATCGATCGCCGATTTGACACGACGCCGCTCGGACCCGGAATTGATCAATCCCCAGTTCCTGAGCCGGTTGACCATGGGCAGCGCGATGTTTTCGAGCACCGAGCGCTGGCGCAGCAGCGCGAGGGCGCGGTCCGCCGGGACCAGCACCAAGCCCGCGCCGATGGCGTCGTGGGGATGCCGGAACCGGCGCGCCTTGCCCTCGACCAGGATCTCGCCCGCCGCAGGACGCCGGTTGCCGCTCAGACACTCGAACAGGTCCGCCTGGCCCTGGCCTTCGAGGGCCACGATGCCCAACACCTCGCCGCGCTGGAGCGTGAACGAAACGTCCTGCAGGATCCCCGAGCGGAGTCCCCGAACCTCCACAGCAGGGCGCCGGTCGACTTTCGAGACCTTCTCGCGGTCTGCCACCGAGCCCTCGGAGACGACGACCGACGCGGCTTCGGGCCCGAGCATCAGAGAGACGATCTCCTCCTGGCCGCTCGATTCGAGGTCGACGACCCCGACCGTGGCGCCGTCTCTGAGCACGGTCGCGCGGTCGCAGAGTGCCTTCACCTCAGTCATCCGGTGTGAGATGACGACCACCGAGCGCCCTTCGGAGCGCCAGCGCCGCGCGACCCGGAAGACCCTCTCGCTCAGGTCGGCCGGCAGCGTGGCGGTGACCTCGTCAAGGATCAGGACGCGTGGCATTGAGGCGAGCGCCTGAGCGAGGTCCAGGAGATGAAGGGTCGGCGTCGGCAGGTCGCGCGCGAGCTCCGTCAGGTCGACGTCCTCGAGCTCCAATTCCTCGAGCCAGGGTCTGATGGCTTCCATCGTGGTCCCGGTGAGGCGCAGGTTTTGCACGATGGTCAAGAGCGGCACCAGGCTTACGTCCTGATAAACAGACGCCAGGCCGGCTTTGCGGGCGCTGGCGGGTGATGGAAACCGGACCTCTCGGCCATCAAGCAGGATCACGCCGGCATTGGGCGTCACGTCGCCGGTGAGCAGTTTGACGAGGGTGCTCTTGCCAGCGCCGTTGGCGCCCATCAGCGCGTGGATCTCTCCCGCCTGCACGCTCAGGTCGCCCGAGCTCAGAGCGACCACAGCGCCGTAGTTTTTAGAGAGGCCGCGCGTCTCCAGCAACACTCCGGCCTCGGTCATCGCGCGATATCAGACTAGCGCTTGAGAAAGCGACAGGGCGTGGATCTCTCCACGCCCTGTCCGATCGTGTGTTCGATGGATGCTAGACGTCCGCGCAGGCGATCAGGTCCGCTTTGGTGTACGTGGTCCAAGGGGCCACCTGAAATGAGACGCCGTAGTAAGCGTCCAACTTGGTGTCGTAGTGGTTCTGCAGCTCGGTCAAGCCAGTGCTGCTCTGGTTGTCCCAAATAATCGGGTCGAGGTTCACCAGGTGAGGCTCGGTCTTGCCCTGGAGAACGTCCAGGCCGAGCGCCAGCCCAGCACCGCCGACCGTCGCGGGATTGGTTACGGCGGCGCCGGCAAGTCCCTGTGACTTGAGGTTCGCGAGCTGACCGATGAATGCGTTGTTGTCGGCGCCGACCACCGGTACAAACGGCTTCTTGGCCGTCACGTACTGGTCGACGACGGTCGAGTCGATGCCCGAGGTCCAGATTCCGTCAACCTTCAGACCCGAGCCGAGGATGTCCTTGATCTGCTGTGCCGCAGGGTCCAGGGACCAGTTGGTGAAGGTCTCCTTGACCACCTTGATGTTCGGGTATTTGGCCAGCGTGGCCAGGAAACCCTGGTGGCGGTCGGCATCGGCGGACACGCCGTTGATGCCGCGCATCTCGACCACGTTGCCCTTGCTGCCGAGCTGCTTGAAGAGCCAGTCGGCGCCGAGCTGCGCGTACTTAACCTGGTTGTTGTACAGCTGGTAGGCCGTGGTTGACGTAACGCCCTGGTCGACGGTGACCACGACGATGCCTTTGTCCGTGGCCTGCTTGATGACCGCGTCCAGCGCGCTGCGGTCAGACGGGTTCATGACGATCACGTTCACGCCCGCAGAGATCAGGTTGCGCACGTCGGCGATCTGACCGCTGGGGTCGGTCGTGCGGTTGGCGACGACGACCTTGGAGACGATGCCCGAGGCCTTCGCCTGGGCCTTGATGGAACAGATCATCTCCTCGCGGAAGCCGTTGCCGGTCAGCGTGTTGGAGACGCCGACCACGTATTTCTTGGTGCCGGTCGCCGGGGCGGCCGATCCACCGCAGGCCACCGCCAGCAACCCTGCCGTCATTAACAAACCGATGGCCTTTAGCCATCTACTTCCGGACACTTACTAACCTCCTGTCTTCAAACCCAAACCGAGGACCGCCTCGGAAAGTCCTACGCCGGGACGGACGGGCGGAAATCGTTTGCCGCGATGCCGGAATCGTAGTTGGCGTGTCCCACGGTGTCAAACGGCGCTCACAGTCGGTTACACCAACAGGGGCCGCAGCGTGTTGCGTGCGAGAACGAATCCGCGCTTGACTTGGTCGAGGTCGCCTTCGAAGGCGCGGTCCTCGTTCTCTACGGAAACGACGCCGTCGTAACCCGTCTTGATCAGGGCCGCGATGAAGCGGTTCCACGGGACTTCGCCGAGACCCGGCATGCGGGGCACCTGCCAGCCGATGCCCAAAGACATGACGCCATTCTCGTAGAGGCCGTCGCGGTCGATCTCGAGATCTTTGGCGTGCACGTGGTAGATCCGGCTTCCGAACTCACGCACCACCCGTGGGATGTCGATGAACTGCCAGACGAGGTGGGAGGGATCGAGGTTCAGGCCCATGGTCTGTCCGGGCATGGCCTCGAACAGACGGCGCCACAGGGCTGGAGAGTAGGCGAGGTTGCGACCGCCCGGCCACTCGTCGGTGGAAAAGATCATCGGACAGTTCTCGATCGCGATGCGGACCTCGCGCTCGGCGGCAAAACGCACCAGCGGCGGCCACTGCTCCAGCACATCGGCGAAGGCAGGCTCAGGGGGCCTGTTCTGGTCACGCCCGATGAATGTGCACACCAGGTTCACGCCAAGGCGGGCCGCGGCGTCGATTACTTTCCGCAGGTGAGACTGGGCCAGCGAGCGCTGGGCTGGATCCGGGTCCAGGGGATTGGGGTAGTAGGCCAGCGAGGAGATCGTCAACCCCCGTCCTTCGATGAGCTCGCGAACCCTGCGGACCGCGGAGTCGTCCAGCGCGTCGACGTCTACGTGGCTGACCCCCGCGTAGCGCCGGCGCTCTGCCCCCGCGGCGGGCCAGCATGCAACCTCGAGCGCTTCAAAGCCGTTCTGAGCCGCCCAATCCGCAACCTCTTCCAGAGACATGGTCGGGAAGGCCGCGGTCAGCAGTCCCAGCTTCACAATTGCCCCCTCCTCATTCCGTCAATACTTGCACGACGGTCGATACGAGCGGAATAGAGCATGCAAGCGTCCTGGTCACGGTGCCTGCGGCAGCGCCCAGCAACTTCTAAGCATTCGCCCATCAGATCCCGAGGCTCGGCCACGATCCTCGCGTGATGGGCATTGCGGCTCTCGGGCCAACGCGCCCGAGCCGATAGCCACGCGAGCGGGCGCGTCATTCGTGCATTGAAACGGCTGATGTGCCTGGCCGGTCTGGCGCTGCTGCTTGGCAGTGAGGTATGGCCGCCGTCCACGCCCTCCGCGCCCCTTGTCGGATTCAGCTACAGCCCTCTCATTTCGCAATGGGCGCATCGTGATCCGGCGCAGGACCTGGCGATCCTGCTTGCGGCAACCGACCCTGACCTCATCCGGCTGCCGGTCTATTGGGAGTCTGTCGCGCCGGCGCCGAACGCGCTTGACTTCTCGTCTGTCGATGACCTCCTCGCGGCCGTCGAAGACCACAACCGGTTGGCGATCCGT
>CATPBO010000258.1 GCA_955652835.1 Candidatus Dormiibacterota bacterium | reverse complement strand
TGATCGGACCGAGCGAGTTCGGCAGCAGGTGCTTGACGATGAGCTTGAGCGGCGGCGAGCCAGACGAGCGGGCCGCCTCGATGAACTCCTTCTCTTTGATCGAAAGCACCTGGCCCCTGACCAGCCGGGCCAGGCCGACCCAGTTCACGAGGGCGATCGCGCCAAAGATCATCAGGATCTGCAGCGGGGTTGACCCACTCACCTTGTCTGACAACACCGAGACCACGACCAGCACGAAGATAAGGTCTGGGAACGCGTACCAGATGTCCGTGAACCGCATCAGCAGGTTGTCGATCCGGCCGCCGAAGTATCCGGCCGCAAGGCCGATCGCCAGCCCGAACGGCAGGATGATGATCTGCACGAGGATGCCCACCGACAGCGAGACCCGGCTGCCGAACATCAGCCTGGCCAGCGTGTCACGTCCCAGCTCGTCCGACCCCAGCGGATGCCCGGCTTCGCCAGGTCCGACCTCGATGTTGGCGACGTCCTGCGTGAGCGGGTTCTGGATGATGTGGAGCTGGACCAGCAGCGGAGCCAGCACGGCGACGAGGATCAGGAAGACCACCACGCCCGCACCGAACACCGCGAGCCTGTTACGGCGGAACCGGTGCCAGGCGTCCTGCCACAGGCCGATCTGCTGCTCCGCGACCTCCCAGTCGACGGCTTGCTGGATCGCGGCGGCCGGCATTGCCATTATTTAGAAGCCCCCTTCCTTCCCGGTCTGAAATCGCGGTGGTTGGGTGCGGATTTCAGACCGAAGTGACGATGGCGCCAGCTGGTCTGGGTTCCCCAGGCCAGCCCACCGTTGCGGCAACCGTAGTTGGAGGGAAGTGACACTTCGTGTGGGGAGGGCAACGCAGGCGCCATCCTCACGTTACGTCAATCTCACCCTTGGATCGATGAAGACGTAAGCGACGTCGACGACCAGGTTCGCCACCGCGATGATGATCGAAAAAAGCACAGTGGTGCCGAGGATCATGGGATAGTCGCGCGACTCGACCGCGGTTACGAACGCGCGGCCGATGCCCGGGATGTTGAACACCGTCTCGACGATAATCGAGCCCGTGACGAGGAAAGCAAAGGTCGGGCCAAGGGTGGTCACCACTGGAATGAGCGAGTTCTTGAGGATGTGCCTGACCACGACCAGGCGCTCGGAGAGGCCCTTCGCCCACGCGGTTCGGACGTAGTCCTGCCTGATCGTGTCGAGCGTGCTCGCGCGGGTCAGGCGCGCGGTGTATGCGATCGGGAGAAGCGACAGAGTGATCACGGGCATGATCAGGTGGTCGTCGAGGCCGAAGTCGGCCGATGGTAGGAAGAAGGCGTGCTGGGTCCACTTGGCCATCAGGACCGAGAACACCACCACCATCAAGGCACCGATCACGAAGTTGGGAAACGAGGCCGCGAAGGTGGCGAAGCCCATCGTGATGTAGTCGACGCGGGTGTTCTGGCGCAGGGCGGCCAGCACGCCAAGCCCCACGCCGACCGGGACGATGAGCAGGAAGGCAAGCGATCCGAGGACCGCCGTGTAAGGCCACCCTTCGGCGATCAAACCGGTGACGGTCTTGCCCTCGTACTGGTACGAGAGCCCGAAGTCGAAGTGAACCACGTTCCACACGTACAGAAGGAACTGCTGGTACTCGGGCTTGTTGAGCCCGTACTTGATGTTGAGGTTGTTGACCACGGTCTGTGAGAGCTGCCGCCCCCCGGCCTTGTCCCACGGGCTGCCGGCGGCGAGGTGCATGAGCACGAAAGTGATGAGGATGGCGAAGAAGACGATCGGGACCATCCAGAGGATGCGGCGGACGATGAAGATCGCGAGGCTGCCGCCCCTGCTGTCTGTCAGGGCTGACAAACGGGCCGGGAGCAGGGCGCCCCGGGTGGGACGCCCTGCGATCACTGCCAAATAAACGGACTCCTAGTGAGCGGTGATGTAGGCGGTGTTGTAGTAGTTGTCGCCGGGAAGGTACTGGTCATCGAACGCAGTGTGAGTGTAAGACACGTACGGGGCGACGAGGTCATATTCGTACTGCTGGTAGATGAAACCGACCGCCGCCTGGTCGATCAGCATCTTCTGAGCGGTCAGGTAGTCCTTGTTCCGCTGGGCCTGGTCGAGCTCGCTGTCCGCCTTGGTGACGAGGGCGTCGTAGCCGCTCAGGGTCGGGCAGCCCCAGTTGAGGCTGTGGCAAGAACCGGCGAAGAAGATGTCGAACCAGTCTTGCTGGTCCGGGTAGTCGGCGCCCCATCCGTCCGGGCCGTAGATGTCGAAGTTGCCCTTGCGAATGCGGCTGGTGACGGTCTTGCTGTCGATGACGTCCAGCTGGAGGTTCAACCCGAGGTTGGTGTTCCACTGGTCGACGATGAACTGGTTGATCGTCTTGCTGCCCGTTGTGTTACGGGTCAGAAGCTTGAACGCGTTCAGCGTGGAAGCGCTGACGCCTGCCTTCTGAAGCAGCGCCTTGGCAGCCGTCGGGTCGAAGCTCTGCGCGTTGTCAGAGGTGTCGGCGCCTGCCATTCCCTGCGGAATGAACGACGCATAGGCCTTGTCGGTGTCGTGCAAAACGTTCAGGGTGAGCTTTTGGCGGTCGATCGACTTCGCAAACGCCATTCGCACGTCCACGTTGTCGAATGGAGGCTTCTTTGTGTTGTACGTCATCCAGAAGGTGGTGAGAGTTGGGAACAGGTGTGCCTGCTTGCTCAGCACCGCGTCGCCGCGGACGACGGTCACGTCAGCAACCGGGACTTGGGTGACGTCTAGGGCTCCGGTCTGGTACTTCGAGAAGGCCGTGTTCCCGTCGGCGATATACGAGTAGATGATCTGCTGGAGCTTCGGTGCGCCACCCCAGTAGCCGTTGTTTGGAACTAGTGTCGTGTGGTCCTTCGAAACGATCTCGGAGACCTTGAAGGGGCCGTTGCCGATGATGGTGGTGGCGGTGTTCGCCCACGTCAGAGGCTTCGTCGTATCGCTCGACGGGAACGCTCCGCCGGCTGCGCTTTCAACGACGTCCTTGCGGATCGGCACCGCAACCCACAGCGTGACCACCCACTTGAAGTAGGCGGCGGGGTGCTGCAGCTTGATCACGAAAGTGTTTGCGTCGGGCGCGGACAGACCGAGCCCGGAGAGGAAGCTGTCGATCGCGCTTGCGCTCGAAACGTCAACGCTGCCGTAGTTCTGAGCGCCTGCGATCGTGCCGTCGAAGAACGGGTCGACGTAACCGGCGGCCAGCGCCGGGTTCAGGAAGTGCTTGTATCCGTAGACCCAGTCACTGGCGGTGACGGCCTTGCCGTCGCTCCACTTTGCGTTGGGCTGCAAGTGGAACGTGTAGGTCAGGCCGTCGGACGATACGTCGTAACTCTTGGCCGCGGCGCCCTGGACGTCACTCAGGTCTGGCTTCGACTTCAAGAGAGCTTCGAATGTGTTGCGGCCGACAGCCGCCTCGTAGGTGTACGTCTGCTGCGTGGGGTCGTAGCTGTTCGGCTCGGTGCCGTCG
>CATPBO010000257.1 GCA_955652835.1 Candidatus Dormiibacterota bacterium | reverse complement strand
GTAAGCGCTTACCGGTAAGCGCTTACAGGACCCTAGCGCAAGGAGTTCTTTGTGTCAAGGGCATGAAGTGGAGAGGCGGATCGTCGTGGCGTTCGCACGCGGTAGCGAGCACGAAACGCCGACGCTAACTCAACGCGAGAGTCCGGCGTCCTCTAAACGTTCGACGTGATCAAGCCACCGGGGATATCTGGGCCATGCGGACGATGTTGTATGCGTGGACCCATTTCTCGCGGCCGTAGAGCCGCAGGTTGCCAACATCCTGCGCAACTACCGCGTGGTGCACCGCCAGGTAGGTAGGCTCGTCAACCAGGATCTGGGCAGGACCGGCGTTGGCCTGAAGCCGCGCCGCCACGTTGACCGAATCGCCCACCACCGCGTAGTGCATGCGGCGTTCGGAGCCGACATTGCCGGCCACCACGTCGCCTGACGTGATGCCCACACCCAGCTGCAATCGCAGGTCCGGTAGCTCTGGGATCACGTGCCGCGACACGCCGGCCTGCATGGCGACGGCGGCCTCGACTGCGCGCAGCGGGTCATCGTCGTGTATGACCGGGGCACCGAAGAGGGCAAAGATTCCGTCACCCACCAAATCGGCAACCGTTCCCTCATGTGCCAGCACGGCATCGTTGACGACGGCAAGGTAGCTGTTGAGCAGCCGCAGGGTGGTATCCGGTGGATGCTCCGCCGCAAGCGCTGAATAGCCGCGCAGGTCGGCGAACACGGTGGTCACCCGCCGATGGTCGCCCCCAAGCTGAACCGCGTTGGCCGGGTCACGCAGGATGCGCTCGGCGACGGCGTCGCTGCAGTAGCGCCCGAGGATGTCCGCGAGCCGGTCCTGGAGCGCTTTCGTGCGCAGCAGCGATCGGACTCGCGCGGTCAGCTCCACCTCGTTGAAGGGCTTGGCCAGAAAGTCGTTGGCGCCCGCTTCCAACCCTGCCGCCAGGTCCTCGGCCGAGTCAAGCGCGGTCAACAGGAGGATCGGCAGGCCGGCAAACTCCGGCTGGCTGCGGACACGACGGCACACCTCGAACCCATCCAGGCCGGGAATCAGGACGTCGAGCAGGACGAGGTCTGGATGCCGCTCGTGGATCAGCTCCAGCGCCTGCAGTCCGTCTTTCGCCTCGATCGAGGCATAGCCGAGACGGGGGATCAGCTTGCGCAGCAGCGCAAGGTCGGCCGCGTCGTCATCGACCGAGAGAACCAGGCATCGCCGCTCAGACATCTTTGTTTCCTGGCGTGCTCTTTTCGTGGGGCTCGAGGCGTGCGAGCACCCCGAGCAGGGAGTCCTTGTCAACGGGCTTGGTGATGTACGCGTCGACCGCGGTGTCCGTCGCGGACTCGGCTTGTTCCACGACCGTTACCACCACCACCGGGATCTCGCGCGTCGCCGGATCCGCGCGCAGCTCGCGAAGCACGTCCCAGCCTCCGCGTTCGGGCATCAGGATGTCGAGAGTGATTACGTCAGGACGCAGCTCGCGAGCAACACGCAGCACATCAGAGGCATGCGCAAGCCCGACCACGCGGTAAGGACTGCCTACAAGCATCTTCTCAAGCAGCGGCGGCACGGACGGATCGTCATCGACGGCCAGCAACACGTGCTCGCCGTCGGCCCTGTCCGTAACGACGGGCTTCTCGACGACTACCGAGCGGCAATCGAGGGGCAGGTCCAGGGTGAAAGTGCTGCCCTTGCCTGGGGTGCTATTGACGGTGATGTCGCCGCCCATCGCCCGAGCAAGGCGGCGGCTGATCGCGAGGCCAAGGCCGGTCCCTTCAGATCTGGCAGCATCGGGGCCAACCCGCCGGAATTCCTCGAAAATCGCCTCCAGGTCGCCGGGGCTGATTCCAGGACCAGTGTCCTGGACGGCGACCACCAGCCTTTCCGTTTGGGCGCCTGAGATGAGGATCGTGACCTGTCCCTCGCTGGTGAATTTGACGGCATTGCCGACCAGGTTGACGAGGATCTGACGGGTACGCTGCCGATCCAGCACCACGTGGTCCGGGCCACCGTCGTCTCTCAAGGTCAGAGCCACGCCCTTCGGCTCGGCCAGCGGCCGGTGCTGTCCCTGTACGGATGCCACGAGCTCCACCGGATTGAAGGGCTCGGGCGTGATGGACAACTTCCCAGCCTCGATCTTCGAGAGGTCCAGGATGTCGTTGATCAATCCCAGCAGGTCTCGACCGCCGCGCTGCACCCAGGTCAAAGACGCTCGCTGCTCGACGTTCATGGGACCGTCCACGCCGGCCAGCAGCGCGTCCGTGAATCCGATGATGGCGTTCAGTGGCGTGCGGAGCTCGTGGCTCATCCCTGCGAGAAAGTTGCTCTTCGCCTTGCTGGCCGTCTCGAGCGCGCTGTTGGCCGCCACGAGGTTCTTGTTGAGCGCGGTTTGTTGGGCGTAGAGCGTGCCCAGCCGCTCCGCCATTCGATTGACGTTCGCGCTTAGGGAGCCGAACTCATCGCGGTTGGAGACTTCGATCCGTTGACGAAAATCGCCGGCCGCTATTCCGGCCACGGCCCGGTCGATCCTGCGCACCGGCTGGATGATGGCCCAGGAGAAAATGAAACCAAGGAACATCGCCAGCGCGACGCTCAGCACCGAAATGACTCCGAATACGTTGAGCAGCAGCGTTCGGTCGGCTTGAAATGCGTTTTGGGCGGTTTTCACGGCCGCGTAGGAATCGCTCAGCAAGTGCGCCATTTCGGTCTCCAGCTCATGGGAAATCGGGTGTTCCTGTTTTAGGTGCAGGTCGGTGGCACCGGCGATGTCGCCCGCCTGGTAACGAGCCAGCACCTGCGCGCTCGCTGCGTCGTAGCGAGCATTGCTGTCCTGGACGGACTTGAAGAAGGCTGCCTGGTCGGGCCCGCTCAGGGCCTCGACCCGATTTAGAAGTTGGGAGAATATGCGCTTCTCGTTCGTGACCTTGTCGTTGAAGGTGTTGTCGTGCGTGAGAAAGGCCATGGCGCGGTAATGGCTCTGCGCGGTGACCGCGTAAAGCATCTGCTGGGTGTCGTCGATTTTCTCTTGAAGTCGGGAGACATCCTGCGACCGCTGATCGAGGCGGTTGATGATGATCACCGAGAAGACGGCCATCCCCACCAGGAGCACAGCCGTGGCCAAAAAGCCTGCGAGCAACTTTGTGTGCACGCTGCCGGGGATGGAGGCCACCAGGTTCACCAACGGCTGCAGCGGCCGGGTGAACCGTGGCAAGCGAGCATCGTCCGCCGTGCGAACGTTCATCCGCGCCCATCCCCGACAAAGCTGGATACCGTTTCGGCGAAGGTGAGGGCGTCGATCGGCTTGCTCAGGTAGCCGTCGAAGCCAGCCGCTAGGGCCTCGTCCCGCATGCCGGCCATAGCGTGCGCGGTCAGCGCCACGATCCGAAGATCGCGCGTGCGGCCGTCCGCGCGCAACCGCCGGAGTGCCTCCCAGCCGTCCATGCCCGGCAGAGAGAGGTCCATCAGTACAAGGTCGGGGCGCTTCGCCCGCGCTTCGACTATGCCCGCCGCGCCGTCAGCGGCTTCGATGACCTCATGGCCCGCGGCCTTCAGCAACTTGACCGCCAACGCGCGGTTCGCCATGGTGTCCTCGACCAGGAGGATCGTCGACAACCCCGTCCGTCCCCTTCCCCAGGAAACCAGTGGCTGAGCGGTAAAGCCTGGGCCCTTCCAGGCGAAAAAATACACGATCCCGGGGTGTTCTGCCGGCTCCTCGGAAGCGTCGGACGCCTACGGCGTGGCCCGGGCCGCCGAAGGCAATCTCGTGGTCAGCAGCGCGGCGACCAGGGAGACCGCGGCTCCGGCCCACAGCACGGTGTTGAGGCCTTCGTGCACCAGAAGGGCTCCAACGACGCCTCCTGCCACCGATGAGAAATAGAGCGGCAGCAAGACCAGATTGAGGGTGGTTGCGCGACGCTCCTCCGGGACTGAGGTGGCCAGGAGTGCGAAGACCATCGAGATTGCAGTGGCGGTCGCAGCGCCGAGGGAGACCGCGCCAACCGTGAGCCAGACCAGATTCGGTGCCACTGCCAGTTCCGCCAAGCTTGCCGCCGCGAGCACGCAAGCTCCTGCCAGAAGCGGCCGGAAGCCAAAGCGATCGCCGGCAGCGCCGGCGAGCGGCGAGATGAGTGCTCCCAGGAGTGCCGACGCGCCGAAGACGATGCCGATCTGGCCGGCGGCGTGGGATGTGCCGCCGAGGAGTCTGATGACGAGAAGCGGTAGGAACGGGTTTGCGATCTGTTGTGCAAAGTACGCCAGGCCGAAAACGCCGAAGACGATCAAGGTCGTGCGCCCCGTCAGTGCCAGCCGCAGAGCACCGAGGGCGAGCCGCGTCGCCGATCCGGAAGGCCCAGGCGGGCGTGGCCCCTCCCGAGCGAATGCCAGCAGGATGGCGCCGGACGCCAACGACATCGCAGCGTCCAGGGCGAACAAGGTGTGCAGGTTCAGGACGCTCCGATCGACGAGCCAGCCACCGACGGCGGGGCCCAGCGCGAAGCCGAGCGATGGTGTGACGCCAAAGAGTGAGATTGCGAACCCGACCCGGCCCCGCGGGGTGACCGCGCGAAGTGCGGTGAGCATTACCCCCGTGTTCCCGAGCTGGAAACCGACCAGGAGCATCGCGAACGCCGCTTCCCACCGGTTCTGCGCGAGCCAAAGCCCACTGAACACCACCATCTCGACGAAAGCGCTGCGCGCGATGATCGGGATACGCCCGTAGCGCTCGGACCACACGCCCCAGAACGGGACCAGCGGCAGGCCGAAGAGGAAAAACGCCGCATTCAGGTATCCGGTCCAGGCCGGCACCTCCGCCGGCGGCACGTGCACCGTCCCGAGGTAAAGCGGCATGAAGCGGAAAACGTGGGAGACAGTGAACGCCTCGACCATCGAAGCGATACCGAAGAGCACAAGCAGCCTGATCCAACCTGATGCCCCACGGGCTGACGTTGCTGCGGTGGCACCCGCCGACATGTCAGCCGACTATAGAGGCCCCCGACCTGGCGGCGGTCAGCGCCGAGCTGGTCGGGCAGCCGGCGCCCTGAAGTCGTACGTGACACCGGTCAGCCGCTCCGAAATGTCCCAAAGGCGCCGTGCCGCTTCCTCGTCATAGGCCTGTCTTGTCGCCTGGACGAGGGCGGGGTGTCCTCGCATCTCCCCCACACCGTCGGGTCCCACATAGGAGCCGCCTCGCAAGTCGGGGGCGGTGGCCGCATATAAAAGAGGTAGGGCGCCCATCTCAGCCGATTGGGCAAAAAGGCGGTTGGTCAGGCGCATCACGAGGCGCTCTTGTAGCGGCGGCCCGCTGAGCTGAAGGTTGGTGGCCGAATATCCAGGATGCGCCGCGACGCTGATCAATCGCCAGCCGCCGGCCTTGAGGCGTCGGTCGAGCTCGAAAGCGAAGAGCAGGTTCGCGAGCTTGGATTGCGCGTAGGCTCCCCAGCGCGAGTAGCGGTGTTCGCCCTGCAGGTCGTCGAACCGTATGTGCCCGGCCTTGTGGTTGTTGCTGCTCACGGTCACAACGCGAGCGTCCGGCCGCTCGTAAAGGAGGGGCAGCAGGAGGGCGGTCAGCGCGAAGTGGCCGAGATGATTGGTCCCGAAATGAAGCTCAAAGCCGTCAACGGTCCGTCGGTAGGGCGCGGCCATGATGCCCGCGTTGTTGATCAGCAGGTCGATGTAGTCATTGCCACCTCGGATGCCGTCAGCGAACGCTCGTATCGAGCTGACGTCGGCGAGGTCGAGCTGCGCGGCCTCCACGGTCGATGACGGAAGGGCAGTCTCGATTGCCTTCGCCGCCTCCGCGCCCTTCGCGCGGTCGCGACTGGCGATGATCACCTTGGCGCCATGCCGCGCGAGCTCGCGAGCCACGATGCGACCCAGCCCGCTGTTGGCGCCGGTGACTATGGCGATGCGGGTGTGCTGGTCGGGGATCTCTTCGGCAGTCCACTTTCCAGTCACAGCCATCACTTGTGCGCTACTCGAGCCAGTCCCTACTAGATTGCCACCGACTACTTATCGGGCAGCATCCGAAAGGCCTCGGGCGCGTAGGAGCAAGACTGTGATGACGCCCGCGATCACGTGCAGAGACATCAGTGCGATGGTGCCACGGCCGGTTGTACCGGGAAACACGCGGCTCACATAGAGGGCCACGTCGAACAGCCACGACACGATCAGCCCGATCGGCGCCACCACGAACGTAAATGTCCGCAGCGGATCAGCGGCGACGCGAGCGACGATCGCAAAGACGATAACCGCTGCTCCAACGCCAACGAGGGTGATTGAAATGACGGCGGGCGGGGCGATTTGGGCGAAGTTGGAGGGCAGGTTGAGGATCTTGCTAAGCACCGCCGCAACCGCGACGTTGGCGATCGAGCTAACGAGCGATGCCACGGCCCAGACTGCTAGCAACCGGACGGCGCCTGTCCTGGTGCGAGTAGTTGTGCTCATTTGAACGCTCAAGTAACAACTCCTCTGTTTTGGTCGTCATTCCGCACTTGGTGCGCCAAGAGTTACTTTCTGCGTCGATGGAACCGACCGCAGATCCCGTTCGCTTGCGCCAACGCCTCACAGAATCTCTGAAGGTCGCACTGAATGCGCGCGACACAACCGCCATAGCGGCGCTTCGATCTGCCATGAGCGCGATCGATAACGCTGAAGCTGTAGATCAGTCACACGCGCCAGCCCCAACCGGTGGACTGATGGGGGATGTCCGGCTCGGGGTTGGAGCTGGAGAAGCTGCTCGACGGGAGTTGTCTACGCAAGACGCTCTGGAGGTTGTTAGGACTGAGGTCAGGGAACGCAACGCCGCCGCAGCCGAATATGAACGCCTCGGCCGCGCCGAGGAGGCGAGCAGGTTGAACGCAGAGGCGAGCGCGCTCCTGTCTTTCCTGGAGAGCGCGCTCCAGGAACCCTAGTAGCGCCGAAGGAGGGACTGTCCTCTATTGCGCATCTCTGGCACCAAACACGTGGCTTACGAGCTCAGGATGCGAACGTTTGGCGTCAGACGCGCGAATCTTCAGGCCTACTGCACCATTTGATTCCGTTCGCGATCACTCGCTGGATTTCAGGTTGGTGGTAAACGGGGAATTCCTGGTCACCCGGGCCGAAGTAAAAGATCCGACCGGCTCCGCGATAGAAACAACATCCGCTTCGAAACACTTCGCCGCCGGCGAACGAGCTGATGAAGACCAGCTCGTCCGGCGGCGGGATGTCGAAAAACTCGCCGTACATCTCCTGGTGTGGGACCACAATGGGCTGCGGTATGCCTGCGACGATTGGGTGAGCGGGATTCACGGTCCAGATCAGCTCTCGCTCACCTCCTGGGTCAGAACGCCATTTCAAATCACATGTGGTGCCCATCAGCAGGCGAAAGATTTTTGAGTGATGCCCGGAGTGCAGGACCGCGATTCCCATTCCATCCAGGACGCGGTCGCGCACGCGGCGCACGACCTCGTCGCTCACGCTGTCGTGACCTGCATGTCCCCACCACGTGAGCACGTCGGTGTCCTTAAGCACGCCCTCCGTCAGGCCATGCTCTGGCTGCTCCAGCGTCGCGCTGCGAATGCTCACCGTCTCGCCAAGCTCGCGGCGCAAGCCGGCAGCGATGGCTTCGTGGATGCCGTCGGGGTAGATTTGCATCACCGATTCGTCGCGCCGCTCATGTATGTGCTCGTTCCAGACGGTCACGCGGAGCGGGCGGTCACCCACCATCAGATCGCCAGTCTCGCTCGCACCTGTTTAGTAGATATGTCGATAGGCTGTCCTTGCTTGGCTGACTCGACCGCTGCAGCCACCATCGCAAGGGTGCCCAGGTTGTCACGCCCAGAGCACTCTGGTTCGCGACCTTCGCGGATAGCACGCGCAAACTCGGCCAGGGTTCCCCACCGATCTGTTTGGGCCAGCGCCGGCAGCGGGATGACCCGCGGCTTGCCTTCGGGCTTCTGAATCACGACCCGATCGTACCTGGCTCCTTCATCGTCGCGGCTCGTCCAGAAAATGTGGCCGTGTTCGAAATCCATTCGCCACTCGCCGGACCACGGCGTGACCGGTCCGGTGCTGACCCAGCTCCCGCGATAGCTAACGACGATTCCACCTCCGAACTGGATCGACGCGACTGCGACTGACGGGCCGCTGAAGCCACTCCATTCCGGATTCCACGCTTCGCAGTAGATGCGTTCCGGTTCGCGGTCCAGGATGAGGCGCAGCAGGTCGAAGTGGTGGATGGACATGTCAGCCAGCAGCGGCTGGTCTTCAACGTGGTGCCGCCCGCGACCGCTCACGGTACCCGGCGAATAGCGACGAAAGTCGATCGAAATCTCGTGCAATTTGCCGAGTCGCGCCTCGCTGACGAGCTGGGCGACCTTCCTCGCGGCAGGGAAGAAGCGGTAGTTCTGGCTGACCATGAGTGCCTTACGTTTGGCCGCGGCCAATTCGACCAACTGTCGGGCGACGTCCAGGCTCTCAGCGAATGGCTTCTCCACCAGGACGTGGAGCCCCGCCGCAAGCGCCGCTCTGGTCACGGGCGCGTGCCCTGGAAGTGTCGCTGTCACGAGCACTGCCTCGGGTTTGGTCGCTTCGATCGCGTGCCCCAGGGTCAAGAAGCACTTCAAGGGCGCTGTTGGTGTCACGTCCCAAAGCCGAGCCAGCGCGTTCGGCTCGGAATCCACGTAGCCGACAAGGTCGACTTCGGCCACTTCCGGAATGACTCGTTGGGCCCAATCGCGACCCCAACCGCCCAAGCCAACTTGCAAGACGCGCAGCTGATCCATTGGCGCGAGCAGATTATGCCCTCGGATCAGGAGAACGGCGAAACCGGGCGATCCTGCAGCACCCCGTCCACGTAGAGATCGACTCTTTCGTTGTAGAAGCACAGCAGGTTCTCGATCTTGGGAATCTCCGGGATGGGCCGCGGATAGGACCACACGAAGTCCTGGTATGCCTTGTCGCCCACGCGCAAGGACCAGTAGCTCGCCGCGCCTTTGTACGGGCAATGCGTCACGGTGTCGGTCGCCTCGAGGAGGTCCATGCGCACGTCCAGCTTCGGGATGTAGTAGCGCGTAGGCAAGCCTGTCTCGTACAGAAGAACCGGACGCTTCGACTCCGCAACCACCTGCCCGCCGACCTCGACCCGCACATGGCGAGAGCTGTGGACGGTGTCGACTCTCGTATAAGGGTCGCGCGGGTGGACGAAAACCTCTTCGTCCTCTTCGAACCACCGGTCGACGGCGTTCCAGTAAAAGGCGATGTGACCCTCCAAGGGAGCGAGGTCGCCCGTGGGCCTGGCATAGCTCCATGCGAGGTTCTCCTCCACACGGCCGCCGGTGTGGGAGCGCCACCGCTGCGTCCCGGAGTCCGAGGCCGCGGTTGGCTCCTTAAGCGCCAGCAGGTCCATGCGGACGTCGGCGGTCGGGAACCAGTAGACCGGTGGCCGCCTGGTCTCGTATACGAGCAGCACCTTCTCGCTGTCGACAAGAAGCTTGTTGCCGAAATACGCCCGCACGCGGCGCGGGCTGATCTCGATATGCACTCCGTCTTTCAGCCTCGCGCGTTCGGAGGCGGTGGGGATGCGGGCGGCTGTCGTGTGGCTCTGACTCATACAGAGGTCAACCGCTGCGCCGGCGTGAACCTTCCGTCGTCATCGAATCAGCCCAAATCCGGTCATTTCCTGGTCATGTGCCAGATTCGCCTGACCTCCCCAAGGCGCGAGCATAGATGCCGCGGAACAGATCAGGCTAGGACGCAGTAATCAGTTAGCGGAAACCGAGAAATCGCAAGCGAGGTAACGACATGACAAACACGAACCTGAGCAGGACGATCCTCTGGGTTCTGGCGGGGGTCTACGCGGTGGCCCTGATCGCGAACATCTCGTTCGGGCTTTCCATCCCCATTGCGCTAGTGCTTCTGGTATCCGTCGCGTTCGCGCTCATCCACGGAGCGGTCCGCTACGGCTGGAGGGGCATCGCGGCATTCATTGTCATCTGTCTCGTCGTGAGCAACATCCTGGAGAACACGAGCATCCTGACCGGGTTTCCGTTCGGGCACTATCACTACACGGATTCGCTCGGCCCGAAGCTATTCCTGGTGCCGCTGCTCATTGGTCCTGCCTACTTCGCCAATGGCTACCTCGCCTGGGTGCTCGGGAACGTACTGATTGGAGATGTCCGCCGCGGGGCCAGCGCTTTCACGACGTTTGCCGTTCCGTTCGTTGCTTCCTTCCTCATGGTCATGTGGGATCTGACCTTTGATCCAAGGGCTTCAACCATCGAGCACATGTGGATTTGGCAGCAGGGCGGCGGCTACTTTGGAGTACCGCTCACGAACTATCTGGGGTGGTTTTTCACGGTATACGTGTTCCTACAGCTGTTTGCTCTAGTAGTCCGTTTTCGCGAGTCTGGGAACAAGACGATGCGGACTTTGCCAAGGTCCTACTACGCTCAGGCGGTCGTGATGTATGCGGTTGTAGGGCTGACACCTGTTCTGACCTTCCTGGTGAGCGGCACCAATTCGTCGGTCACCGATGCCGCCGGCGTGGTCTGGCAGACCAGGAGTATCGCTGAAGCGTTAGCGACGGTGAGCATCTACACGATTATCTTTGCCGCCGTTTTGTCGGCGGTGAGGCTGGTTCAAGGATTAGCCGATGCTCGCGATACGTCGGTTGAATCAGCGACAGCTGCAGAGACGGACCTTCTGAACCAGCCGGGGACGAGGATCGAACACGCTAAGCGGAGCCTCGCCGGCTAAAGGCCAGTGAACTTAGGCGGAGGTCAGGCGGCAGGGGCGGCCGGCGACCGGTAACGCCTTGGACCGTTGAGAATCCAGCCCAGCAGAACCAACGGAGCCAGGATGACGAACAGCCAGGGCGTCGGGTGAGGCGAGCCGGCCAGGAACTCGAGAGCGAAATAGGTCGCCACGCCGAGCAAGCCGCCCCCATTCGTGGCAAGTTGATAGGCCGCGGGGTGCTCTTGCTTCCACCCCCACAAGCGGTATCGGTAGCCCGGCTCATGGCGCCCCCGGAGTTGCCTTCCAATCCACACGAATATCGCCCACACCGGCAGGAAGGACAGCGCCACGAAGGGTGACCACAACGCTGCTATCGCCAAAGCCGTCGGTGCGAGTTCCGCGGTACTCCCAGCAGTCGGGTGGACTGCGCGCCAGCGGTCAAATCGATCCACCTCGCTTGAAAGACGTGCCAGGAGGCCCGGATCGAAGCGCGACGCCACGGCCACCGGGTCACCGAACGCCTCGATCGCGGCGATCTCCGCGGCTCGAGTATCCAGACCGGCGGACATTCCGCGGTCCCTGGCCTCGATCAGATGGTCGCGTGCCTCATCCACCACCCTGCGCCGGCGGCGACCCGACAACTTCAGGGCCCGTTCGAACCCTTCGAGGAAGGCTTCGATGGTCGTGGGCCGTGTCACGACGCCGTCCCCAGCACAGCGCGAACTCCAATTACGAATCGGTCGAGCTCGCTCTGCTGAGTCGCCAGTGCCCGGCGCCCTGAACCAGTCAGCGCGTAGACCCGGCGGCGCCGGCCTTCAACTACCGACCAGCGGCTGGTGAGCATACCTGCCGCTTCGAGTCTGTGAAGAGCGGGATATACCGTTCCCTCGGCAAGGGCGAACGCCCCCTCGCTCCGCCGACGAAGCTCGTTGAGGATCTCGTAGCCGTGGCCAGGTCGGGCTGCCACCGTTGCGAGGAGCAGCAGATCCAGGTGTCCCTTGAGGATCTCCCCGCGCATTACCTAGGAATGCTATGCCTGGCCATGCTAGGTGTCAATAGCATTTGAATTCATACAATGCAGCGCCGCCGGCTAGCGCAGCTTCGTGCTACCGAGCTTTGAGGATCCGCGTCAGGTTATCGACCACGAAACTGGCCTGGCGCAGCTCGGCTTCACCGATTTCACTGCCTACACGATCCGCCCATACCCGCTGCGCTCGCTGAATCGTGGACAGAGTCTTTCGGCCAAGAGCAGTGATGCGAACGAGCTGTGACCGCTGATGGGCCGGATTGAAGGCGTACCGGGTCAGCCCATCCCGCTCGAGTAGATCGGCCACCCGCTGGACGCTCTGACGCGTGAGGCCCAGTTGACGCGCAACCTGCGCCACAGTAGCCGGCGCATCCGCGACCGTCTCGAGAGTCAACCAACGGGCGAGCGTTTGGCCACCCGCCGCGGCGATGGCCTCACCCGCGCGGCTGAAATGTGCCTCGAGCCGTATCACCGGGACGATGAGTGAGGTCAGAACTTCACCCGCCTGAGAGATATGCGCATTGCCTTGCAGCGACTTGACAGCATCCTGTCGTTTTGGTACATTAGCCATGACAGTATTCTGTCATATGGTTGAGTTTAAGGAGTGAGGAATTTGAGTGTCAAGGCTGACCGCATGATTCGACCCTTTCGCATCGATGTCGCCCAATCGGAGCTGGACGATCTACGAGACCGCCTTGCCCGCGCCCGCTGGCCCGAAGAGATACCGGGAGTGGGCTGGAGCCGTGGGGTGCCCGTCGAGTACCTGAAGGGCCTCGTCGAGTATTGGCGCGGAGCGTTCGATTGGCGCCGGCAAGAGGCTCAAATGAATCAGATCACTCAATCCATGACCAGCATTGACGGCACCAATGTTCACTTTCTGCACGTAGAGTCGCCGGAGTCAAACGCCCTGCCGCTGATCCTGACGCACGGTTGGCCGGGCTCGGTGTTCGAGTTCTCGAACATCATCGGTCCACTGACCGATCCCCAGCGCTACGGTGGCGATCACGCCGATGCCTTCCACCTCGTAGTGCCTTCAATCCCCGGCTTCGGGTTCTCAGGACCGACTCGAGAGACTGGCTGGAACGTAACTCGAGTGGCTCGTGCGTGGGCGGAGCTGATGGAACGCTTGGGATATTCGCGCTATGGGGCGCAGGGCGGCGACCTGGGCGCAATGATCTCGCCGGAGCTCGGGCGCGTCGCGCCAGATCGCGTCGCGGGCGTGCACCTCAACGCCGCGTCAGTCGGCTTCATACCTTTCGGGCCTGTCGACAGTTCGGTGATGGCCGAGCTGACCGACCGCGAAAAGGTGAGCCTGACAAAGATCGAGAAGTTCACGACCGACCAGTGGGGCTACAACGCCCTGCAGTCCACACGTCCCCAGACGCTTGCTTATGGGCTGACGGATTCGCCCGTCGGCCAGCTTGCCTGGATCGTCGAGAAGTTCAAGGAGTGGACGGACGAGGCCAAAGAGCTGCCAGAAGATGCCGTCGACCGCGACCAGATGCTCGCCGACGTGACGCTGTACTGGCTCACCCGCACGGCTGGTCCATCGGCGCAGATCTACTACGAGAACATGCACAGCCTGAGCTGGGCACCGCCCGAGCGCTCCCCCGTACCCACCGCCGTGGCGAACTTCGCCCAGGACGTCGCCATTCGCCGCTTCGGGGAGCCGGCCAACAACATCGTGCGCTGGACCGACTTCGACCAGGGCGGCCATTTCGCGGCGATGGAAACTGCGGACTTGCTGGTTGACGATATCCGCGAGTTCTTCCGCGGCTTGCGCTAGGTCTGAGATTCTCGACGGCGGGCGCGATTGGTGCCCGCCGTCCCCGCCACCTCACATATCAAGCACCACATGTGTGTTCATCGAATCGAATGGCAACGGTCATCGTCACCGTTGGCGGCCGACGGGTCGACCGCGGCCCGGCTGCCGCTGTTGCTCGAACATCTCCCGGATCTCGCGGACGGTCGTGGCGTCCTCGGGCTTCTTGTCCTGGGTTCGCAAGGAGACGATTCGCGGGAAGCGCAGCGCAAACCCAGGTCGGTCGCCTGTCATGCCTGCTGTGTGGCGCGGGCTCGGCGTGATCTCGTCGGCCAGCACCTCGACTACTATCGCCGGCTCCAGCCAGGCGTCGGGGACGAAGATCGAGTTCACTCGTGCCGGCTTCTCCGCGACCTCGAGGCTCGCCAGCCGCTCGTGGATCTCGCGCCAGCCCTGGTCGGAAAGGCCGGTGCCAAGCTTGCTGATGGTCACGAACTCGTCCTTGTCGCTGTCGTAGACGCCGGCGAGCAGAGCGCCCGCGCCGAACTCCGCCCTCTTGCCTTTGCCCCGGTACGAGCCGAGCAGCACGACGTCGATGGTGTCGTTGAGCTGGCCGCTCGTGTTTCTCTTCAGCTTCACCCAGTTGAAGTTGCGAGCGCCCGCCTGGTAGGGAGAGTCGAGGCGCTTGGCCACGACTCCTTCCAGGCCGCGGCTGATGTTGTCGAGCAGCTCCCGGGTCAGCACTTCCGCCGAATCGGTCGTCGTCAGTGGCGCCGTGAGCAGCGTGTCCGACTCGCGAAGCAGCTCCTGGACGACCTCGAAGCGCCGCTGGTAAGGCAGTGGCGTGAGGTCGGATCCGTCGCGGAACATCACGTCGAAGACAAACGCTCGCATCGGCACACGGGCAGCCATCTCCTGGATGCCCTCCTTGCGCCGGCGCGCAGTGGTTTCCTGGAAGGGGACGTATTCCTCCGACTCGGCGTTGTAAGCGATCGCCTCGCCATCGAGGATGACGCTCTCGACATTCAGAGTGGAGGCAGCGGCGTCCAGCTCCGGGAACATCTCCGTCATCGACTCCAGGTTTCTCGAGAAGATGCTCACCTCGTCCGCATTCTTGTGGATCTGGACGCGTAAGCCGTCGTACTTCGGCTGCACGCCAACGATCCCAAGCTTCTTGATCACCGCTTCCGGGTTGGGAAGGCGCTCCGCGAGTTGAGGGCGAAGCGGGTGGCCGGCCCTGACCTTCAGCGCGTCGAGCCCAGCCTCGCCAGCTTCCTCGAGCGTGCGCGCGATGAGGCCGAGATCGGAGGTCCGGTTGTAGGCAGCCTCCAGGACCGGTCGAAGGGATCGGTCTCCTTTCTTTGCGAAGGACAGAGCATCGAGGACGGTCGGGTCGCCGATTCCCAGCCGCATCTTGCCCAGGGTGATTCGCACGAGGTGTTTTGCAGAGGTGGAATCCAGGTCGCCGAGCAGGCCGGTGAAGCCGTCGAGCTTCTCCTGCTGGCTGCCGGCTCCGCCCGCGGTGGCGATCTGGAACAGGCGCTGGTGCACCTCGACAACCGAAGGCGACTCGCGCAGAGAGGCCGGCGCCAGGCGCTGCGCTGTGATGCCTAGGTCACCGGTCTGGCGGTTCAGCTTGATCACCTCCTCCTTCGGAACGGAGTAGGCGCCCGCGATGGCGGTGATGAGCAGCCTCTCTCCGAGGCCGATTTCAACCGGCTCGAAGAAAGGCGCAAGCCGGCCCTGGATGAGGTAGGTGATCGGCTCGAGCTCGTCGACCGAACAGGCCCGGTACACATCGGACAGGATGCGAACCAGGTCGTTCCGCTTGCTCGTGGCCTCCATCTGGTCCAGGTTCGCGGCCAGCTCTACGAACTTCACGGCTTGCTCACCTTAATCAGCTGACGAGGGTTCTGCCAGGCGCATGCGATCCAGCTAACGTGGGCGCACCACCCGATCTAGCCGGTTCGGGGATTGGCTCCGGCTATGCGTTTAAGTTGATGAGGAGAATTTACGAATGCCGCAGAAGCAACACCTGCCGAGCGTGAGCGATAAAGAGCAGCGGATGTACGAGCACATCAAAGAGAGTGAGCTCAAGCAGGGCCGCCCAACCAAGCGTGCGAAGGCCATCGCGGCGGCGACGGTTGTGAAGCATCACAACGCAAAACGTGACGCCAAGAATAGTTAGTAGCTGATTGGCTTAGCGGCTCGGTTGACAATGCACTGCTGTGAGCAGCGCGCACTTGCAGCTCGCGGTGGCAACGAGTGTCGCCGATAAGGAACTGAGTCATCTTG
>CATPBO010000256.1 GCA_955652835.1 Candidatus Dormiibacterota bacterium | reverse complement strand
GGCATCCAGATCCTCTACAACCAGGACGTCATCCTCGCCGAGCACTACCTCAGCAGCCACGACGGCGGCATCTACGGCGGGCTGAACAAGATCGGCACGATTCTCTTTTTCCTCACCCTGAGCGTCAGCCAAGTCCTCTTTCCTCGCGTGGTCGAGGCGGTGGCAAGAGAGCAGCACCCCGGCCGGATTCTGCTTTCATCAGCCGGCATCCTCACCGCGCTGGCCGCGGGGGCACTGCTGGTGTTCGCCGTCGTGCCGGGGCTCGTCGTCGGGATCCTGTTCGGCCCGGGGTTCCGCGACGCGACGCCTTACGTTTTCGCGGTCGGTCTGATTGGCCTGGCGCTGGCGCTGGACAACCTGCTGATCCAGTTCTTCATGGCCGTACACGACCGCGTCTTCGTGCCGATCCTCGCGGTCGCGGTCCTCGCAGAGGGCGTGCTCATATTCCTGTTCCACGCCAGGGTCGGCCAGGTGGTGCTCGACGTGCTTCTTGCACTGACCGGCCTGCTTGTACTGCTGACAATCCGCTGCTACGTCCTGCTGCCTACCCTGCACGCCGACAGCCTTGCTGAACCGGAGCTCACGGCTGGCTAGGGGCAACAAAAACTAAGTCCCGGAGCCCTTGCGGGCCGCGGGACTAATAAAAACGCTCGGCAACGACCTACTCTCCCATCGGGTTACCCCGACAGTACCATCGGCGCTGGAGGGCTTAACTACCGTGTTCGGAATGGGAACGGGTGTCTCCCCTCCGCCATGGTCACCGAACAGTGGGAATTATAGCCAAACCCCACCGCCACCCCTTTCCGCACGTTTGGCGCCAACGGGGCCGTTTGAGGCGTCGAATTAGCCGAGTTTGGCGTCAGGCGTGCGTTTGGCGCTCGACGAGGCGCGCCTAGCGAGTGCGGCGACGCCGCGCGCGGAGGCTCTTGATCTTGCGAGCTTCCGCCGGCGGGACGTAGTGCGAACGGCGTCGCATCTCGCGCACGAGCCCTTGCTCCTGCACCTTGCGGCGGAACTCCCGAAGGGCTTGCTCGAACTCCTCGGGATCCTTGACGACTATTCGCACAACCCGGAAAGGATACCGGTTGACGGGCGGCGATGCTTTGTTAACGGCTACTCGAGCACGTCGGGGCGAACAGCCCTGACGATGGCGATCACCGCGAAGGCGGCGGCGAACGCACCGATCAGCACCAGGGCGTGAGTCCCGTCCACGGGCGTGAGCGGTGACGCAAAAGCCGACCGGGCGTGGTGGCCAGGCTCGATCAGACCAAGAACGGTGTTGAGGTTAGGGCCGAGTTGGTACTGGCTGATGGTCAGCCACGGGTGGTCTTGTTTCGTGATTCGCGCGCCGAGTGCCTCCAGGATGACGGTGAAGTTGTCAACCGGGAAGAACGCCAGCGACGCGGCCATGGCAAAGGCGAGCGAGCGCCCGATTCCGGCCGCCGCGGCAGCCATGAGGATGACGATCCCCATGCTCATCCCCTGCACGAGCGCCCACATCTCGACGTCCTGCCAGAACTCGTTCGGGAGGTGCTGCAGGGGCGCAAGGCTGCCTGTCCAGGCGCTGGCGAGCAGAGCGAGTATGCCGGCCGCGATGGCAGAGTACCCAACCAGTAGGACGGCGCCGATGATGGCAAGAATGAGCATCTTGGCCAGCAGCAGTCGCAGCCGCCCCGTTCCGCGGGCGTAGATGATGCGAATCGTCCCGGACGAGTACTCCATCGCAAAAAGCCGCGACCCGACGATCAGGAGAAAGATTCCAGAGCCGATCTGAAAGACCGTTCCGAAAACGTCCCTGGCGCCGTAGGCGAAGGCGGTCGGATTGGTCTTGAGCTGGTCCTGGATGTTGGACGCGCTCGAGATGGCAAGCGTGATGATCGCCAGCAGGACCAATGAGCCGGCGAGCATCAGCCAGAAGCTGAGCTGCCGCGAAATCTTGAGGGCCTCGCCTCGTACTGCACCGAAAAAGCTGGGCCGCTGCGTCATGACGCTCATGAGTCGCCTCCCGTAAGGCTGAGGAAGATGTCCTCGAGGTCTTTCTGGCGCTCGCTCACAGAATCCGGCACGTGGCCACTGTCGACCAGGAACTTGATCAGGTTGCGGCCACGACCGTCGGGTGCGGGGGTCACGACAATGCCGTCTTCGACGCGTGCCTGCTGAGCCCACGGCTGCAGCCGGAGTGTGGCGAGCACTTCGGCAGGAGCATCGACTTTGACCTCGTACTCGCCTGACGACTGCAGGAGATCGTGCACCGGCGCGACGCGGACGAGCTTGCCGTGGTTGATGATCGCAACGCGTGTGCAGATCTGCTGCACCTCGCTCAAGACGTGGCTGGAGATGAACACCGTCTTGCCCTGGCCGGCCAGCTCCCTCAAGAGATCTCGCATCTCCACGATTCCGGCCGGGTCTAGCCCGTTGGCGGGCTCATCCAGGATCAGGACGTCCGGGTCGTTGAGCAGGGCCATGGCCAGGCCCAAACGCTGCTTCATGCCCATGGAGTAGGTCCTCACGCGGTCTCGATCGCGACCCTTGAGGGACACGATGTCGAGCACCTCGTCGATGCGCTTCTCAGAGGCGCCCCCGAGCAAGTTGCCGATGGCGCGCAGGTTGTCGCGCCCGGAGAGGTAGCCATAAAGCGCGGGCGACTCGACCAGCGCGCCGACGCGGGGTAGCACCTGAGAGCGATGTGAGCGAACCTCCAACCCGAGGATCTCGATCGAGCCCCCCGTTGGCGCGATCAGGCCGAGGGCCATCCGGATCGTCGTCGTCTTGCCCGCACCGTTCGGGCCAAGAAAACCAAAGAGCTCACCGCGGTCGACCTGTAGATCGAGCTTGTCGACCGCGAGTCGCTTGCCGTAAGACTTGGATAAGCCGATCGCACGAATTGCCGCCGCGGTGCTGGCCACTCTTACATGAGCACCGCGGCGGTCAGTTTTGTGACAGAGCTAGGGATTCACACCTGCGAGCGTGAGCGTCGCGGTATGCGTGCCGCTCTGGTTCACCCAGGTGGCCGAGACGCGATCACCAGGCTTGTGCGCCAGGAGCGCGGCGTTGAGATCGTCGAGGGTAGTGATCTGGGAACCGCCGATCGCGGTGATGACGGAATGCCGAGTTATGCCTGCGGCTTCCGCCGGATAGCCCGAGACGACTCCCTGCACGAGCGCGCCTGTGGAAACGTTCAGGCCAAGCTGGGCCGCGAGGCTGGCGTCCATGTTCTGCACCGAGACTCCGATGTAGCCGACCTGGCCGTAGATGATATCCGCGCTGGCCTGGCCCGACTGGACCTGGTTGACCACGCTCAGAATCGTGTCCGACGCGATCGAGTAGTTGACGTTTGAGGCTGATGAGCGGAAGCCCTGGACATCGCCGGCGGTGATCATGCCGACGACCTGCCCGGACGAGTTGACAACCGGCCCGCCGGAATCGCCGGGGTAGATGGTGGCGTCACTCTGAAGCATCCCGGTGAGCTGCTCCGACCTGCTTCCGCCTTCACTCGCTGTGATCGTCTGATCGAGCGCGGTGATGCTGCCCTGCGAGGCTTGGGGTGTTCCACCTTGGCCAAGCGCGTTGCCCAGCGCAACAACATGGTCGCCCACTTTGACAGACGATGAGCTCGCGAAGCTGACCGTCGCGAGACCCGACACGCCGTCCACCTGGAGCACGGCTATGTCCGCTTTGGGATCAGCGCCAATCACGTGTGCGATGAACGGCTGGGAGCTGCCGGCAATCGTGACCTTGATGTCGGTGGAGCGGTCAACGACATGGTTGTTGGTGAGGATCTCGCCGTTCGAGGTGATGATCATCCCGGTGCCAGCCGCCTGACCCGACCCGACGGTGGTGTTGATGTCGACGATGGCAGGATCGACCCTGGCGGCGATGGCGTCGGCATTGAGATTGCCGCCGGGGGTGGGGCTGACCGGCTGTATCGGCGATCCTGGCTGGGTCGCCGGCTGGGTCGGCTGGGGAGAAGTTTGGGTGATGGTCTGCGCGGTGCCGTGCCTGGCGTTGATCGTGCGGGCGAGGCTCCAGCCAATACCCGCTCCCGCGGCGGCGGCAACCACGGCCGCCAGGACCACGGTCGCAGCGATTCGGTGCCAGAGGGTGTTGTTGACGGGCGGGGCAGGAGGCGCGGGAGGCGGCGGAGGCGCCCACGACGGCACCGGAGAGTCGAAGACCTCAGCGCTGGCAGGCGGAAGTAGGGACGGATCCGGTGCCGGATTGGCGGGCTGGGTCGATTGTGGTTCAGTTTCCGACATCGGGGGTCTTCCTCCGGTAAACGCTTGAGAGCGTCACTTGTTCCGCCCACGATGCGGTTGAAGGCTGGGAGTAAGTTGCATGGTTCCTTAGGGTTTGCTGGGAACCAGTCGGCTCGGCCGACCCGGTCATGTTGCTAGCGATTGGTGCTTTCCCAGGCCGCCTGGCAAGCCACGCAGCGGGTGGCGTCCGGCAGCGCCGCGAGGCGTTCGTCCCCGATTTGGCGACCACAGTCCTCACAAACGCCAAAAGCACCCTGGGCCCGCCGGTCGCGCGCGTGGTCGGCCTGCTCGCGATCTCGCTCGAGAACTTCCCGGATGCTCTGGCTGTTCGCGCGCTCGCTCTGAACCTGCGCGAAATCAGATTCGCCGAAGCCCTTGCTCATGAAGACTCAGTATCCACCGGCGCGTCAGTTAAAACCTCGACAACTAGACTTCGGCCGTGGATCTGGAGTTGGCGGGCAAGACGGCGATTGTGACCGGGGGCAGCCGAGGAATCGGGAAGGCGATCGCTCGCGAACTCGCGCGCGAGGGCGTCCGACTTGCGATTGTTGCTCGCGAGGCCGCGGCGCTCGAAGCCTCGGCGACCGAGATCGCAGCCGAGACCGGGGCGCAGGTCACAGCGATTGCGGCTGATACCTGGTCCGACAGCTCGGTGAAGTCGATGGTCGCCAGCGCCTTGCAGGTTCTGGGCCGTATAGACATTCTCATCAACGCTGCGGGGCAGCCCGGAGGTCAGGCGCCTTCGCCCAAGCTGGCCGAGATTGACGATACGGTCGCATGGCCTGATCTCAACGTCAAAGTGCTCGGCTATCTCCGGTGCATCCGCGAAGTTGCTCCCTACATGGCGGCGCGGGGAGGCGGCAGGATCGTCAACATCTCCGGTCTCGCCGCGCGATCGACCGGTTCGACCGTCGGCAGCATGCGCAACGTCGCAGTGGCGGCACTCACCAAGAATGTCGCTGATGAGCTCGCGGCCGATCACATAACTGCGGTCGTCGTGCATCCGGGGACGACTCGGACCGAGCGAACTCCTGCCGTCATCGAAGCCATTTCCCAGCGCCGAGGAATCACTCCGAAGGAGGTCGAAGCGCAAATGAATTCAGCCAACCTGCTCGGGCGCCTTGTTGACGCGCAGGAGGTGGCGTGGGTCGTCACCTTCCTCTGCTCCCCCAGAGCGGTCGCGATCAACGGAGACGCTGTCGCTGTCGGCGGCGGCATTCGCGGCGCGATCCACTACTGATGGAACTGGCTTCTTGATTCACGCGTCTGGCGCCAACGCGTGCGCATTGCGCTTTCCATGAGGCCGTTTGGCGCCAAACGTGCGGAATCCTGGTCTTGAGTCGGAGTTTGGAGCCCACGCCCGGATTCGAACGGGGGACCTCTTCCTTACCAAGTGGTCTTCGAATCCCGGGCGAATTCGAGGTGATCGTGGCGCCGCCAGCCGATTTCGGGCGAGATCATTTAACTAGGAAACCAGGATCAGCGCGACTAACGGAACATTTCCACTGCTAACACTTCCGATTGCCAACCATAGAAACGCCAACCCCAGTCACAGGCGCGCTGGTGATGTTGAGGTCCTTGTTCGCGTTTATGTAAAAAGGCGGGCCACCAGTGCACCCTCTCCGAATTCGAGTTGTCACCTCGCTGAGCCGCAGTGCCTGCACGTGGTGATGGGCGCGGGCAACACGAGGACGTCTGGCCTGGTGTACGACGCGTAGTAGGAGAGGCTAGGAGCTGAGCGCTGTGACCCGCACCAGCAGCGCGTCGGTCTCAGCAAGCGCAGGCTTCGCACCCAGTCTCGCAAAGACCTCGCGAGCCTGACGCAGGGGCGCGTAGGCCTGGGCCGCTCGGCCCAAAGCGAGCAGGCACCGTCCCTGCCCGAGGTGGGCAAATGCACGCTCCGGCACCACCCCCATGCTCACCCAACGCTCAGCAGCCTCTGCGAACAGGCCTCCTGCCCTCTCCGTCTCGCCCTTGGCCTCGGCCACTACGGCGCGTGCGGCGCACACCGCGTTTTCCTCATAGGGGTAACTGGGCTCAAAGCTGCTCGCCAGGCGCTCGGCCAACGCACCGTCTCCCACGGCAACGGCAGTGCGGACTGCTTCGGACAGGAATGCGTAGAACAGCGGGATGTCCCGCCCATGCGGCGTCTCCCCAAGCTCCGCCAGGAGTTCTCCGGCTGATTGTCGCTGCCCAGCCGCGAGGCGGACGAGCGCAGCGACGGTGAGCGCTCTTGCCAGTCGATCGGGAGACATCGAGCGGTGCGCCGCCTCCAGCGCCCACTCGGCAAGGGGTAGAGCCTCCTGCGCTCGACCCTGCAGAGCGAGCACACGGGCCAGCGCCATTCGGCTGTCGAACAAGGAGACCAGCGCCCCGGTCGCCTCCAGCCTCTCGATGAGATCCGTCGCGGCCTCCAGGACCTCGTCCCAGAAGCCCAGATCGGTGAGCCACATCAGGCTCTCGGCCTTCGCTCCTAGGGCGAACTCCGTGATGCGGCGTCGCTCTGCAAAATCTATGCCCTGGCGAAGCATTGCCAGGCTGGGGGCGGGCCCCTCGATCGGCCATAGGAACACGGCCAGATTTAGGTGCCAGACCGCAACCTCTCGGCCCTGGCCCCGCTCGATGGACAGGTCGAGAGCCCTCCGTATGTCCTCAATGCCGCCGGCGTCCCCCAGTGCACAGCGCCCGAAACCTCGGTAGCCGATGGCTTTGGCGGGCTCTTCAAGACCGAGGTCCTTCGCAAGAGCCATGGTTCGCTCAGCGGATTCGATCGCCTCCGCGTACTCCCCGGAGAGCGCTTCCAGTCGGGCCGTCTCGGCGTACGCGGCAACCAACTCGACCACTGGCGCTCCCGATCCAAGGAGCGCCACCGCTTCAGCTGCAACCTTGCGCGGCCGGGGGTCGCCCATGTGCCACAGCAAGTTCGCCAGGGTAGTCATAGTCCGTGAAGCACTGATGACGTCGCCTTGCGCCCGGAACTCGGTCACGGCCTCCTCTAGGGCCAAGCGGGCTTCGGCGTGGCGCCCCGCCTGGCGGGCAGCCTCAGCCCAGCGGGCGAGGATCTCGGGGCGGCTGGGGTGGCCGCGTGGCGCAAGCTCCAGGGCCCGGGCAAGGTTAGCCTCGGCCTTCGCTGTGTCCAGGCTCAGCGCGCGATCTCCGGCCAGGGTGAGAAACCGGAGGGCGGGAGCCTCCAGCTCCTTCGCGGCCTGGGCATGGCCCGCTGCCAGAGCCAGATCCCGGGCGGCGGTGTAGTGATGGGCGAGGACTTCAGCCAGGTCCTCGATCCGCTCGCCGGCCACAGACTCAATCCAGGCGGCAGCCCGCCGATGTTTGTCGATCCGATCGGCCCTTGGGATCTGCGAATAGGCCACGTCCCGGATCAAGATATGCCAGAAGTTGTACTCCGTCTGACCGGCCAGCGAGGAGACCCGGGCCGGACGGACCAGCTCCTTCCTCGAGAGTTCGTGCAGGGCCTCGAGCACAACCGCGCCCCCTAGGCCCCCCATATCTGCCAGCGCGCCCAACCAGAACACCTTGCCGATGACGGCCGCATCCTGAAGCATGGCCTTTCGTTCTGCGGAGAGGGTGTCGAGCCGGGCTGCAATGAGAGCTTGCAGACCCTCTGGAAAAGGAACCTCAGTGTGCTCGACCAGAGCCAGGGTCCTTCCCCTCTTCACCAGCAGCCCACGGTCGCGCAGGAGACGCACGTACTCCTCCGCATAGAGGGGGTTGCCCCCTGCCCGCTCGAGAATCAGGGACTGGACCTCGGCCGGGATCACTGCCGATTCCAACAGGACCGAGATGAGGTGGGCCGTCTCGTTGTCGGTCAGCGGGGACAGGTTGATCGAAGTCGCGTTGCGTTTGCCGCCCGCCCAGTCCGGCTGCCGCTCGTAGAGCTCGGGGCGGGCGGTGGCGAGCAGCAGCATCGGCACCCCTTCGGACCAGTCTGCGAGGTGCTCGACAAACGCCAGAATGGCATCGTCCCCCCAGTGCAGGTCCTCGAACACGAAGACCGCCGGATTACGCTCCGCGATTAGCTCCAAGAACCGCCTCCAGGCGGTGAACCCCTCCTCACGTTCGGCCACCGATGAGGCCGACAGGCCGACTAGCGGCGCTAGCCGCTGGCGCAGCCACTCGCGGTCCGGGGCTTCTTCTGGAAGGGCAGCGTCCAGCTTGGCTATTACTGCCTCGGGGGAGTCGGACTCGAGGATCCCCGCCTCCGCCTTCACGATCTCGCCCAGTGCCCAGAAGGTCACGCCGTTCCCGTACGGAAGACATCGGCCTTGGCGCCACCGCACGAGATGCGGCCAGTCATCGACGAATCGGAAGAGCTCGGCAACGAGCCGGCTCTTGCCTACCCCCGGCTCGCCCATGATCGTCACGAGCTGGACCGAGCGGTCCCGCACGGTACGTTCGAACGTGTTCTGCAGCAGCAGCCGCTCGAGTTCCCGGCCCACCAGCGGCGTGGTATGGACCTTGGTGAGGTCAGTGCCCAGCCGGGCCCGAGCGGCCAGTGCCCGCCAGACTGGGATGGGCTGGTTCTTGCCCTTGACAGTAAGCGGCTGAAGCGGTTCGTAGTCGAAGACGCTCTCGGTTGTCCGGTAGGTTGTTTCGCCTACGACTACGGCGCCGACGGGAGCCGCTCCCTCCAGCCTGGAGGCGGTGTTGACCACATCTCCAGTGACCATGCCTTCCCCCTGGTCGGGTCGAGCTCGGAGGGTGACCACGGCCTCACCGGTGTTGATACCGATCCGGACTTGTAGGTCGAGGCCAGGACTCTCCTCGTTCAACTCGTTGATGGCCTCGATGATCCGAAGACCCGCCCGCACGGCGCGCTCAGCGTCGTCCTCGTGCGCGACGGGAGCGCCGAACACTGCCATCACAGCGTCGCCGATGAACTTCTCGACCATGCCTCCGAAGCGCATGATTTCGGCGCGCAGCCTGGAGTGATAGGGGCGAATGCGGGCCTGGACGTCTTCGGGATCGGCCTGGTCCGAGGCAGTGGTAAACCCCACCAGGTCGCAGAACAAGACCGTGATTGACTTGCGCTCCTCGACCCCGCCAGTAGTCGCGAGCTGGGCGCCGCAGTGCGGGCAGAACTTGTACCCTACGGGGCTTTCGTGGCCGCAATTCGGGCACACCGGCATGGCCAGCAGTCTAGGGTCATCCCGAGCGGGGTGATAGGGGCTAGAAAGCGCGCCCTCTAAATGCGGAACTTGCAGATTGGAGCCCACTCCTGGATTCGAACCGGGGACCTTTTCCTTATCAAGTGATCTTTGGACCCTGGCGAATTCGACCTGATCTTGCTCTGCCAGCCATTCTTGGTGAAGACGATTTAACTCCGGCCTCAACGATCAGCGCCAGCGACGACCGTTGCCCGGCTGGTTATCCGG
>CATPBO010000255.1 GCA_955652835.1 Candidatus Dormiibacterota bacterium | reverse complement strand
GTGTCCACCCATCTTCGATGCCGGGAACGCGCGAGCGCTGTTGTGGCGGTGCACGACCGCCGGCGCGCCGCCGATCTCCTCGTCATAGATCGTGTTGTGAGGGGAATCGACGATCAGCTTCATGCTCGCGCCGAACGATTGACGAGCATGCGCCCGCAGGGTGGAGTAGGTCGCCTGGCGGTAGGCAAAGGCGTAATTCATCGCGACCGCGTTGGCCAGCATCAAACGCTCACCTTCTTCGCTGTCACGCAAGACCGGGGGGCAGCCGCCCGAAAAGTACAGGCGGAGGCGTTCTCGAAGCTGGCGCGGTGACCGGACGGAGGCCAGCTGGTACAGGGGCTTCTGCACCGCCATCACCGTGCGCAGGGGACGAGAACCGGCGAGACGCCGGCCGAAGCGCTGCCCCATCTGGATGTTCAGGACTCCATCGCCGCCGTGGTACTGGAGCGTGATCTGTCCCAGCCGCACGCCAAGCTTTGCGGCGGCTTCTGAGTCGAACACCTCCTCGACTTGTTGCAGCTCGACGAAGTGTGTGCTTGGGCCAACAGTCCCGAACCGGATGCGTGACAGCTGAGTCGCCATCCAGGAGAGCTCGCGCCGGACTCTTGGAGCGCCGCCATAGGATTCGACCGGCATGCACCCGAATTCCTCAATGCGGTCGAGCTCCGTCGGATCCAGGTCGTAGCGGTCGACTGCAAAGCGAGCGCCCTCGACCGCGCAGCGAATCACCTCGCCGGCCGTCAGCACCGGCTTGTAGTTCGGCGGGAAGGGGTAGCTCGCGCGAACCTGGTCGTAGAAATGGCGAATCGCGGTCTCGTGCGGCTTGTCGATGTCCAACCCGACCAGTGCCATGCCGCAGTTGAGCGCCGCGCTGGTAAAGATCGGCCGAATCGTCTGTCGGGTGGCCACCGCGATGCTCGAGGGCATTTCCATCAACTTCTTGTGATAGAAGTCGGGCAGCACCGCCGGCGGGGCGGCGAGGTCCGCATCCTTGATGCCCTGGTGCAGCAAGGCGAGCGAATCCAGCCGTACCGGGTGGTCGTCGCTGTCGAAGATCCGTGGCGCGAGATTCCACTGGTACTCAGGAGCCCTCTCACGGTTGTATGTGCGAGTCAACGCGTCGCTGCTCATGCGATTGCATCCACACGGCTCAGCATCTCTGCGAGCCTGACCCCGGGCTGACGTGGCAGCTCGATCTCGACCGCAGGCAGTCGAGATGCCAGGTTTCGAGCGATCTTTTCCACCTGCGGGTGGGATGGTCCAAGCTCGGTGCCCGCCGTGAGCGTGGCTGCGAAACCCCAGTAGCGGCGAAGCTCGCCGGCCATGTAGGTACCGGTGATCAAGGATCGGGCGACCGTCGCGGCGTCGCACCCGCGGACCCGCTCGACGTCGCCCTGGCCTCGGCGAAGGACGACCACGAGGTCAGGGATCATCGCCGAGACGCGGCCGCGCATGGGCGTCTCGGCCCGCCCGTGAGGCATCGAACGTCCCGCAGCCCCCTCAATCCGCAGCGGTTCGACTAGGCCCCATGCCGTCGTGCCGTCGCTGACGCAGACGTTGTCGCCGATGGCGCATCCGCCGGCGGCCAGCTCCTGGGTCAGCAAAGTCGACTTGCCAACCCCTCCCGGACCGGAAAGCAGGGGCTGTGTGCCGCCCGCAGTGCAAACGGACGCATGCAGGGGTGCGCGCCCACGGAGGCTCGCGCGCCATAGTGCCGGGTACTGCAGCAATACCGAACGCGCCAGCAAGATGAACCGAGACCTCAGCAATCGCGCGGCGGCCTGACCGCTGAGCGGAGGACGCCAGCGAAACACGAACTCAGCGTGGTCGGGCCCGCCTTGCACGTGCATGTCGAAGCCGGACGAGCAGGCGTCCTCGATCACCACTTCGTCTCGGCGCCTCCAGGCTCCGCGGGTCAGGGGTTCCCAGGCGGTGGTCTCGAACGGACGGTTTGTCGACTCAACCTCCACGGTGAGGGTGCCCTGCCCAAAGTCGCCCGAAAGGCCCTCGGTTGCGGTCGCCTCTTCGATCAGGTCCGTCACCCAGGGCAGAGCACACGAGATCGCGATGCGTTCTCCAGCCGTTTCAAAGGTTTTGATCACGCGTGAGCCACCAGTCCCAGTGAACTGGGAACGTCAGCCGCCGAGCCGTTCAGCGCCAGTTCGTAGGTTTCAGCAAGGTCGCGGCCGAGCACGGCGGGGTGGAAGCGATCACCCAGCTGGGCACGCGCTGCGGATGCCATCCGCTTGCCTTCGTCGGGATGATCGAGCATGTACGCGATCGCTCTTCCCAGCAGCTTGGGCGCTCCAGGAGGCACCAAAAGGCCGGTTCTGCCAGCAACAACGACCTCTGGCACGGCATTGACCGCCGTGGCGACCACGGGCACTCCGCACGTCATGGCCTCGACGATGGAGCAAGGCAATCCCTCGTACAGGCTGGCAAGGGCAAACACGTCGAACGCAGGCAGCAGCGCGCCGACGTCCTGGCGTTCGCCGAGCAGAAGAAAGCGTCCTGCCAATCCGCGGCGCTCGATCCGCTTTCTCGTCGATTCGAGAAGGGGCCCGCCACCCACCCAAACGAAGTACACGTCGGCGCGGGCCATCGCTTCCATTGCGGCGACCATGTCCTGTGGAGCTTTTTGTGGTGCCAGCCGGCCAACCGTTCCCACGACCAGGGCGTCTTCCGGTACGCCCAACCGCAGGCGTGCAGCCGCGCGGCTGCTCGGGGTCGCCTCGGGAATGTCGTTTTCGATCGCGCTGGCGATGGCGCGAATGCGTTCTGCCGGCGCGATTTTCAGGCTGATCGCCTGGGCCGCAACGGCTCCGCCGACGGCCAGGAACTGGTCGGTGATGCGCCCGAGCCTTCTCTCAATCTCGACGTAGGTGACACGGAGAGGCAGTGACTGGAAGTTGTGGAAAGGAAAGCCGTGGAACGTGTGCACGATCGCTGGCACGCCGACCCTGTGTGCCGCCACGCGTCCGAGTGCTCCAGCCTTGCTGCTGTGTGTATGGACGACGTCAAATCGTCCTTTGCGCAGCTCAGCAGTGAGCTCTCGCAAAGCCAGCGGGTCCTCCCGCAGGCTGATCTCAGGGCGCATGTGACTGAGTCGGATGACCTCGAATCCCGCCTTCTCGGCTTCGGCAAAAAGGGGTCCACCCGGCGCTGACAAGATGGTCACGGAGTACCTCTCCGGGTCGAGGGCCATCGCGCCGCGCAGGGCCACGCCTCCAGCCCCCGCGATGAATCGGGTGATCACCTGTGCGACGCGGCGCATCAGAAACCGTCCGGGTACGGAGCCGCGAGTACCGGGGTGGCCGGGGGTGCCTTGGCGAAGGCCGGTAGAAGCTCGCCGAGGTGCAGGCGCACAAGTTCGCTGCGGTTCGCCGCGGCGGCATCAATCAAGCGATCCAGGATTTCGTCGAGGTCTCCGGCCGCGGGCGCCGGACGCGTCGCCCAGATGCGAGGGTGATCCGTCCGCAGCCTTTCCTCGTTCTCGCTGAACAGGGTCTCGTCGAGCTTCTCGCCGCGGCGAAGGCCGGTGAAGCTGATCTCGAAGTCCCCCTCCCGCAGGTGGAACTGGGCCGCGTAGTTGTGGACCAGATCGACGATACGAACCGGCTCGCCCATGTCGAGGACAAACGTCTCGCCAAGTTCTGCCAGGCTGGCGGCTTCGATGACCAGGCCGACGGCCTCCTCGACTGTCATGAAGAATCGCGTGACGTCTGGGTGCGTAACGGTCACGGCTTCTCCGTTCTCGATCTGCTCGGACAGGACGGAGAGGAACGAGCCGCGGCTGCCAAGGACATTTCCAAACCGAACTGACGCAAACCTTGTGAAGCCACCGGCATGGGCCTGGACAATCATCTCGGCCACCCGTTTGGAGGCTCCGAGCACGGAGATCGGATCGGCGGCTTTGTCTGTTGAGATGAGGATGAAGTGCTCCACACCCGTGGCCACCGCCGCCTCAACCAAGTGCCTGGTTCCGAGCACGTTGGATTTGACACCCTCACATGGATGGCGCTCGAGGAGCGGTAGGTGCTTGTGGGCTGCCGCGTGGAAGATGACCTGGAATTGGAGCTCAGAGCAAAGCTGGTGAATTCGATCCTTGTCGCGGATGTCCGCAATGACCAGCTCGTCGCTGTCCAGCAACGCCTTGCCGTCGAGCTGCATCTGCAGACGGTGAAGGTTCGACTCGTCGTGGTCGAGCATGTAAAGGGCGGCCGGATTGAAAGCCTTGATCTGGCGGCAGAGCTCGCTTCCGATCGAGCCTCCCGCACCAGTCACCAGGACTCGCTTGCCCTCGACGACTGCGCGCGACGCGGAACGCACGACGTGCAGCTCTTGCCGGCCGAGCAGGCGATCGACTCGAAGCCGCCGCAGGTCGCTGATTCGCGCGTCGCGTTCCAGTGCGGCTCCGAACGACGGTAGGTACCTAACGCTGACGCCAGCCGTGCTCGCAGACTCAGCGAGCGCTCGCACCTCTCGGGGCTTCAGGGAAGGAATGGCGACGATCGCGACGTCTGCCGAATACGCAGAGGCAATCGCGACAAGGTCTGAGGTTCGACCCAACACGGGCAGCCCGACGGCACCTTTCTTGAGGGGGCTGTCGTCCAGGAAGCCGATCGGTGACAGCCCGTACTCGGGAGTGCGCCGAAGGTCTCGAGCCAGCGTCCTTCCGGCTTCGCCAGCCCCGATGATGATGGTGCGCAAACCGACGCCGTTCTTTGCCGGGAGCGAGCCATTTTCAGTCGTCGCGGGGCGCGGCTCCTTAGGCAACGGCTGCCCGAACACGTTGGTCCCAATCTCCAGTGCCATCAGGTTGTTACTCCGCCACCGCCGGCCACCGGCGCTGACCGGCATTCGCGGTTTGCCTGATGCCGTCGATCTCTTCGCATACGCGGTCGAGCATGTCGTCGGTCAAGCCCGGATAAAACGGGAGGGACACGATTCCGGGGAAGACCGAATCGGCCACCGGGAAGGTCTGCTTGACCTGCGTTGCGAGCAATCTCTGGAAGTACGGCTGATGGTGAAGCGGGATGAAGTGGACGGAGCAATCCACTCCGCGCTCGGCAAGCCGGCGGATGAAGCTGTCCCGGTCCACGCCAAAAGCGGGCTCGACGTGGATCACGTAGAGATGCCACGCGTGCTGTCCGCTCGCCGGCCACTGCGGTGTGCGAAGTCCTTCGATTCGCGAAAGCCGGAGGTCGTAGGCTCGAGCGAGCTCGACGCGGAGATCCTGCCAGTAGGCGAGGTGCTGCATTTGGCCGCGCCCGATCGCCGCCTGTACGTCGGTCATGTTCGCTTTGATCCCCGCGACATCGACTTCGTACCGCCAACCCGAGCCCGGCAGGTAGCGCTTCCACGCATCGCGGCTCATGCCGTGCAGGCGCACCTGACGGGCATAGTCGGCGATGTCCGGGTCGTTGGTCGTCAGCATCCCGCCCTCTCCGATCGGCAGGTTCTTGGTCGCGTAAAAGCTGAAGCACGTGGCGGCCGAGATCGTGCCGACCCAGCGGTGGCCGACCTTCGTGCCGATGGCGTGTGCAGCGTCCTCGATGACCCGCGTCAGCGGCAATCCCGCGGCGGCGGCCATCTCCTCGACAGGAGCCGGAAATCCGCCGAAGTGGATGACGACCATCGCGTCGACCGGCCCCGAAACGCGGACTGCATCAGCGACCGTCTCTGCGTCGGGCATCAGCGTCTCGGCGTTGATATCGACGAGGACTGGTTGCAG
>CATPBO010000254.1 GCA_955652835.1 Candidatus Dormiibacterota bacterium | reverse complement strand
TCGGCCAAGCGGCGCGTGCCATACGGTTCGCTCCTTCTCATGGTCATACCCTCGATCGCCGTCAGTGCGCTGTTTGCCTGGAACGTCTTTGGTTTCGCAGCCGCATACCTGGATGCAACGGCGGTCATCGCGGTCACCTTCCTCGGCACGCTGATCGCCGCCATCATCCTGCCGTGGCGACGCAAAGACATCTACGCCAATTCACCGATCGCCAACTGGAATGTCGCAGGCATTCCTGTCATCACGCTCGCTGGAATCGTGGCGGCGGTATTCATCGGGTTCATGGTCTACGAGTGGGCGACGAACTCCACTTACGGCTCCAACAGCAAGCCGTCGGCCATTTACCTGGGCGCGACATACTTGCTGGCGATTGTCATCTACGTCATCGCTCGCGTCGTCCGTAAGCGCCAGGGAATCGACCTGAGCCGCATCCACCGCGAGATTCCGGTTGAATAGCAGTTCCATGGCCGCCGGGTTTACGCCCGGCGGCCGCCTTTTCTAACGATGCTGGAATACACACTTCGCACGTACCAGAGCCCGACGCGCCTCGTGCAGCGCCTCGGCGCGATCAAGGAGCTCGGCACCGAGGCGAGCCTGCTCGCCATTCGCCGTCCTCTCCTCGTCACCGACGCCGGTGTCAAGGCGGCGGGCCTGCTCGACACGGCCTTAGAGGCGCTGCGCGGCTCCGACGTCGAGCCAGTCGTCTTCGACAAGGTCAGAGCTAACCCGGGCGTCGAGCTGGTCGACGCGGGCGCCGCAGAGTACCGCGCTCAGGGATGCGACGGGCTGGTGGCGATCGGCGGCGGCAGCTCGATGGACACCGCCAAGGGCATCGGCGTGGTCGCCGCGCACGACGGCAGCATCGTCGACTACGAGTGGGGCCACAGCCCGATCCGCTCCCGGATTCCCCCCATGATCGCGGTCCCGACGACGGCCGGCACCGGGAGCGAGGTCACGCTGTGGGCGGTCATCACCGACCCCAAGCGCAAGATCAAGTTCAACGTCGGCGGCACGCCCGACATCGCCTCGTGGGTCGCGCTGATCGACCCCGAGCTGACGGTCAAGCTGCCGCCAGCCGTGACAGCGGGCACCGGGATGGACGCGCTGGCCCACGCAGTCGAGTGCTTCACGATGGTCTATCACCAACCGTTCACCGACGCTGTAGCACTGCTGGCGATGGAGTACGTCGCGCGCTATTTGCGGGTCGCCTTCTCCCAGGCGCAAAACCTCGAGGCGCGCTACCACATGAGCGCGGCGGCGATGCTCGCCGGTCTCGCTTACGGGACCGATTCCGCCGGCGCGGCGCATGCCATGAGCCAGACCGCCGGCGGCGTGCACGACGCGCCGCATGGACAGCTGACGGCGCGCTTGCTCGGACCGGTGATGGAGTACAACCACTCTGGCGAGCCGGAGCGGTTCGCGCGCATAGCAATCGCCTTTGGCCTCGACACGCGCGGCGTGTCGACATGGCGCGCAGCCGAGATGGCCGTCGAGTACGTCCACCAGCTGACCAAAGACGTGGACATCATGGGCATGCAGGAGCTCGGCTTCAGCGAGGGCGAGATCCCAATGCTCGCCGACAAGGCGTTCGCCGACCCGCAGACCATCGGCAATCCGCGGGACGTTGATGCGGCCGCGTACCGGCGCATCTACCAGCAGGCATTTGATGCCCACCCCAATGGAGACAAAATCAAGAGATGACCATCGACGTAGCCCGCTCCGTGAAGAAGATGTTCGTCGACGGTAAGTGGACCGAGTCGGAGAGCGGGCAACTCTTCGAAGCCACGAGCCCGGCGACCGGTGAGGTGATCGGGCAGGTGCCAAAAGGCACCCGCGCCGATGCTGGGCGGGCGGTGGAAGCTGCGCACAAAGCGCGCTCGGCGATGGCCGGTTTGAAAGGCTTCGAGCGCTCGAAAAGGCTGCACCGCATCGCAGAGGCGATCGAGCGACGCCGCGAGGAGCTGGGTCACCTGCTGACGCTGGACCAGGGCAAGCCCCTCGTCGCCGAGGCCCTCGGCGAGGTCGACGAGGCGGCCGAATACTTCCGGATCGCGGCGGAGGACCTGAAGCGGCTCGAGGGCCACGTCCTGCCGTCGGCGAGCCCAACCAAGCTCGTGCTCGCGCGCCACTATCCGCGCGGCGTCTATGGCGTGATCACTCCGTGGAACTGGCCGCTCACCATGGCGGCGGAGCTCATCGCTCCGGCGCTGGCGGCGGGAAACACGGTGGTGTGGACGCCGGCTTCCTCGACGAGCGTGATCTCGGCCGCATTTATGGAATGCCTCGCCGAGGCCGACTGGCCACCGGGTGCCATCAATCTCGTCACCGGTCCGGGTGCCGAGGTGGGCGATGAGGTCGCCGGACATCCACTTGTGGATGGCGTCGGCTTCGTCGGTTCCACCGAGACCGGTGCTTCAGTCGCGCGCCGCGCGGCGGGCAAGCACCTGATGTTGGAGCTCGGAGGAAATGGCCCCATGGTCGTGTTCGCTGACGCCAACATCGGCCACGCGGTGGAGGGCGCAATCGTCGGCTGCTACCTGTGCGCGGGGCAGAGCTGCACGGCCGGCGAACGAATCCTGGTCGAGGAATCCATCCGTGACGAGTTCGTGGCTCGGCTGGCCGACGCCGCCCGGGCTCTGCGCCTCGGCGACCCGTTTGCACCGGAAACGACTCTCGGCCCTCTCAACAACGAGGGCGTCGCGACGAAGATGGATGAGCACGTCGCCGACGCGTTAGCGCGCGGCGCCAAGCTGGTCCTCGGCGGCGAGCGCGCGGAAGGGTTTCCGACGCGTCTCTACTACCACGCCACCATCCTCGACGGCGTCGAGCCGTCGATGCGGGTGAGCCAGGAGGAGACGTTCGGCCCGATCGCCCCGATCATCAAGTTCCGCGACGAGAAACAGGCGCTTGCGCTCGCCAACGACTCGCCGTACGGGCTGCTCGGGGCGGTCTACACAAAAGACCTGTCTCGAGCCCTGCGCTTTGCTGATGGCCTCGACACCGGTTGGGTCAACATCAACGAGTCGACCAACTACTGGGAGGCACACCTGCCCTTTGGGGGCCGCGCCGGCAAGAAAAGCGGCATCGGACGTGTCGGCGGCCGCTTCGCGTTGGAGCAGATGACCGACCTCAAGACGATCGTCATCGAAATCGAGAGCATTTGACGCACCCCCTCGAAGATCCCATCGATGAGGCCAGGCGGATCGCGGAAGCGGCGAAGAGCAAGAAGCTAGGTCTCAAGCTCCTTGGTGGGGCCGGAATCCACCTGCACTCGCCCAGCGCGGGCCACCCGCCACTGAAGCGGAAATACGGCGATCTGGACTACGCGATGTCAAAGCGCGACCGTAAGGCCGCGCTGGACTTCTTCCCTTCGCTCGGCTACGAGGCGAACGAGCGGTTCAACCTGATGCAGGGCGACCGCCGGCTCTACTTCTACGACTCGCACAACAGCCGCCAGGTGGACGTGTTCATCGACGTTTTCAGGATGTCGCACGTCATCGATCTGCGTGGCCGCCTAGAGCACGATGGTCCGTGCGCAAGCCCATCCGACCTGCTCCTGAGCAAGCTCCAGATCTACGAGATAAACCGCAAGGACCTGGTCGACCTGGTCGCCCTGGTGCTCGACCACCCGGTCGAGGCCGGCTGGGGGGACGAAGTCATCGATTCCGGCTACCTCGCGCGAATGGCGGCGCAGGACTGGGGTCTCTATCGCACCCTGCAGGTCAACACGGAAAAGCTTCGGGCCATTCTCGATGAGCTTGACGTGGACCGGGAGCTCGTCCGCTCGCGTCTGGACGAGTTGTGGAGAGCCGTTGAGGCGCAGCCGAAGCCGCTCAAGTGGAAGCTTCGCGCGCAGGTGGGCGACCGCATGCAGTGGTACGAGCTGCCGGAAGAGACCCGGTCGCCTTACCAGCCGGAGTAGCGATGGCAGGACTTCCGGCCCAAGCCCGGTGCGTCATCATCGGCTGCGGCATCGTCGGCAACAGCGTCGCGTATCACCTCGGCCGTCTGGGGTGGCGCGACATCGTGCTCCTCGATAAGGGGCCCCTGCCAAACCCGGGTGGGTCTACGGGCCACGCTTCGAACTTCATCTACCTGGTCGACCACTCCAAGGAGATGACGGCACTGACGGTCGACAGCGTCCGCCAGTACAGGGAGATGGGTGTGTTCACCCAGTCGGGTGGCGTCGAGGTCGCGCGCACCGCCGAGCGCATGCAGGAGCTCACCCGCCGGATGGCCTCGGCCGAGGCGTGGGGAATCGAGCCGGTCTCGCTCGTGACTCCGGCACAGTTGAAGCGGCTGGTCCCGTACATCGAGGAATCGATCCTTCTCGGTGGCTTCTACACACCAGGGGTCGGTGTGGTCGACTCGCTGCGCATGGGCACCTTGATGCGCGAGCACGGACAGAGCTCGGGCGCGCTGTACGTCTCTCCGAAGACGGAGGTGACAGGTATCGATGTGGAGCACGGGCGGGTCCGCCGCGTGCGCACGACAGAGGGAGATATCGAGGCGGAGACCGTCGTCATCACGTGCGGGGTTTGGAGCCCGCGCATCGCCCGGATGGCGGGCGCGCACATTCCGCTGACTCCGGCCGTGCACCAGATGATCGACCTCGGGCCCGTTCCGCGATTCAAGGGCGCGAAGAGCGACATCGAGCACCCCATAGTCCGCGACATGGACACGAACATGTATGAGCGGCAGGCCGGCGGCGACCTGGAGATCGGTTCCTACGCGCACCGTCCGATTCTGTACGACCCGGAGGACATCCCCTCTCTCGAGCAGGCTGCCTTGTCGCCGACTGAGTTCCCCTTCACGCAAAAGGACTTCGAGCTGCAGATGCAGCACGCGCTCGAGCTCATGCCCGAGATCGTCGGCGACGAGTCGGTCGGCGTGAAGTACGCCATCAACGGCATCCTGTCGCTCACCCCTGACGGCATGCCGGTCCTCGGCGAGTCGCCGGACGTGAACGGGCTGTGGGCGGCCGCGGCGGTCTGGGTCAAGGAGGGGCCGGGCACGGGCAAGGCGCTCGCGGAGTGGATGGTGCACGGCGAGTCGGAGATCGACCTTCACTCCTCCGACATCGCCCGCTTTCACGAACACCAAAAGACACGCGCCCACGTGCGCGCGAGGGCGGCGGAAGGGTTCAACAAGACCTACGGCATCGTCCACCCGAGCGAGCAGTGGGCTTCCAATCGCAACGTCCGCCTGGCCCCGTTTCACGTGCGCGAGCGCGAGCTGGGCGCCACGTTTTTTGAAGCTGCCGGCTGGGAGCGCCCCCAGTGGTACGAGTCCAACGCGCCGCTGCTGGCGGAGTTCGGCGACCAGGTGATGCGCCGTACGGCGGAATGGGAATGCCGCTGGTGGTCACCGATCATCAATGCAGAGCACCTCGCAATGCGCGAGCGCGCCGGCATCTTCGACCTCTCCGCATTCACGATCTTCGACATCGTTGGTCCGGGCGCGCTGCAGTCTGTCCAGTGCGTCGCATTGCGGCAGATGGACGTGCCGGTGGGGCGTGTGGTCTACACGCCGGTCTTGAGCCCGAACGGTGGATTCAAATCGGACCTGACGATCATGCGGCTGGGCGAGCAGCGGTTTAGGGTCGTCACCGGCGGCGCTGCTGGCATGGCCGACAGAAACTGGTTTCGAAACCACCTGCTCGCCGACGGCTCAGCGCAGCTGTCCGACTTGACGACTTCTCTGACCACCGTCGGACTGTGGGGACCGCGCGCACGAGAGGTCCTCGCGAGCGTGACCTCGGACGACGTTTCCAACGAGGGCTTCAAGTTCGGCACCTGCCGGACGATCGAGGTGGACACCCTGCGCGTCCTGGCGTCCCGGATCTCATATGTCGGAGACCTGGGTTGGGAGCTCTACATCCCGATGGAGCAGGGCTTGAAGCTGTGGGACGTGCTGTGGGAGGCCGGGAAGCCCCATGGCCTCGTCCCTTGCGGCATTGGCGTGTACGGCACGACGGGGCGCCTCGAGAAGGGCTATCGCGCCCATGGCAACGAGCTCGAGACCGAGTACAACGTGGTCGAGGCCGGCATGACCGCACCGCGCGTGAAGGAAGAGGACTTCGTCGGCAAAGCCGCCCACCTTCGGCACCGCGAGGAGGAGGCTGCGGCCATCCTGTGCACGCTGACGGTGGACGACCACGGGTCGAAATCGGGCGAGAAGCGATACATGCTCGGTCGCGAGCCGATACTCACGCGCGATGGCAAGCGGATCGTCGACCGCCGCGGACGGGGGTCGTACGTGACGAGTGCGGGCGCCGGCCCATCCATCGGCAAGCACATCCTGATGGCCTACCTACCGCCTGAGCACGCGGTAGTGGGTGCGGGCCTGGCGGTCGAGTACATGGGCGAGCGCTACCCGGGGACCGTCGCCGTGGCCGGCGCGACTCCTTTGTTCGACCCCGAGAATCAACGCATTCGCAGTTGAGGATCCTGGCCTGTATCAAGCGCGTGCCGATCACCGGAGGCCGGATCGTGCTCACCGACGACGCGCGTGCCATCGACACACGCCATCTTGGATTCACCATGAGTCCGCACGAGGAGTGTGGAGTAGAAGAGGCCGTGCGGATCATCGAGACCAACGGCGGGGATTCGGTCGTGCTCACACTCGGGCCGTCAGAGGCGGTTGAGCAGCTTCGCGATGCGATGGCGCTTGGGATCGACCGCGCGATACACCTGCTGACCGATGATCAGGAATGGGATGGTGAAGCCACCGCAGCCGCGCTGACCGAGGCGATTCAATCCGATGAGGCAACGTCCGGTCGCTTCGACCTGATCTTCTTCGGCAACGAGTCCGCCGACTCGGCCGGGTTCCAGGTCGGCGCTCGCGTCGCTCGCGCGCTCGGTCGCTATTGCGCCACCGGCTTGAAGGGCGTATCGGTCGAGGGGAGCTCGGTGCGCTGCGAGCAGGAGGTCGAGGGCGGCCGTGATGTCTACGTCCTGCCGCTACCAGCCGTCCTGACCGTGAAGGAAGGGTTGAACCTTCCGCGCTACCCGTCCGTCCCCGGGCGAATGCGGGCGAGGAGCAAACCGGTCGCGGTCAGCACGCCGTTGAGGCCCGAGCCGCAACTCGAGCTCGTGCGGCTGATTGTGCCGGCTGGGCAGGGCCGGCAGGCGGAGGTGTTGGGCAGCGGCGCCGCGGCCGCGCCCGCCGTGGTCGAAGTGCTGCGCAAGGCGGGGGTCCTCTGATGGTCCTGGTTCTGGTCGAGCACTCGGAAGCCAATCCCACCGACCCGTCGCTGCAGGCGCTGACGCTGGCAAGGTCGTTTGGCCAGCCAGTTCACGCGCTGCTGGTCGGGGCCGCAGCTGACCTCAGTGAGCACGGAGTTTCCGTCACCCATGTCGCAGAGCACGTTGCGCTCGGTTCCTTCGCGCCCGACGCGTGGGCGGCGATCCTGGGCGAGGTGGCCGGCCGGCTGAGCGCCAGCGCCGTCATCGCCGCCGGTACCGAGCGTGGCAACGAGGTCATCGCCCGACTCGCCGCTCGTACCGGACTTCCTTTCGCGGCGAACTGCATCGCGGTTTCGCCGGGTCCTCCGGTGACAGTGACCAGGCTCCGCTGGGGTGGGAGCCTGCTCGAGGAAGCACGCCTTCATGGCTCGCACGCGCTCATCACGGTGGCGCCGCACGTGGTTCCGGTTGAGCCGTCGCCGATGCCTGCGGACATCGAGCGGTTCACACCCGACCTGAGTGACGAGGATCTGCTTGTTCGCGTCGTCGAGCATGTTGCGGCGTTGGGTGGCGGGGTGTCGCTGACGGAGGCGAAGGTGGTGGTGAGCGGCGGTCGAGGTGTCGGGTCGAAAGAGGGCTTTGCCATGATCGAGGAGCTGGCGGGCCTCCTTGGGGCGGCGGTCGGATGCTCGCGAGCTGTGACCAGCGCCGGCTGGCGCCCACACACCGACCAGGTCGGTCAGACCGGGACGAAGGTTGCGCCTGAGGTCTACATCGCGTGCGGCATCAGTGGCGCCACGCAGCACATGGCCGGCCTCAAAGGTGCCAAGCGCATCCTCGCCATCAACACGGATCCCGAGGCGCCGATGATGCTGAATGCCGACTACGCAGTGGTCGGAGACCTGAAGGAGATCGTGCCGGCGATCTCGGCGGAAATCCGAAAATCCCGATGACCGCTGCCTCAGCGATTGCGCTCGCTGCCGCCCTCCTCGTCCCGGGCGCGCTCTTCACCCGCCGCGCCATGCTGCTCTACCGGCTCGTGCTCATGGGCAAGCCCGCGGCACGTTTCGCCGACGTCCCCGCGCGGGCGAAGACGGAGGCGGTCGTCGTGGTCGGGCAGAGCAAGCTGCTACAGCGCCTGGTGCCGGGACTGGTGCACGCCGCGATCTTCTGGGGGTTCCTGGTGCTGTTCCCGACCATCGTGATCGCGATGATCGGCGCGGTCGACCCGCACTCGACACTGCCGTGGCTCGGCGCCCAGGGCTGGTACGCGCTGATGGTCGACATCTTCGCCGTGCTCGTGCTCGCGGGCGTCGTGGCCGCGTTCGCCATACGCAAGGTGCAGCGACCGAAGCGGTTTGTGGGCAGCCACCTCGGTGAAGCGGACCTGATCCTGGCCCTGATCGCAGGCATCGTAATCACGCTCTTGCTGTGGCACGCCTCGCAGATCGCTCTCGGGTTCAACGACTACCCGGCAAGCTGGGCGCCCTTCTCAAGCTCGATCGCTCAAGCGCTGCACGGCCCGTTTGTTCCATACCTCGAGCGGGCCGCGGTGTGGGCGCACGTGCTGATCATCCTCACCTTCCTCGTCTATCTGCCGTACTCCAAGCACCTGCACATAGCGGTAGCCGCGATCAACGTTTACTTCGGCCGCACACGCTCACGCGGACGCCTGGAGCCGATCGAGTTCGACAAACCGGAGGAGGAGGTGCGATTCGGGTCGGCGCGAGTGACCGACATGACGTGGAAACAGATGCTCGACACCATGTCGTGCACGGAGTGCGGTCGCTGCCAGGACGTCTGCCCGGCATATGCGACGGGAAAGGCGCTGTCGCCCAAGCTGCTGATCATGGCCATGCGTGATCAGCTGATGGCGGAGGGTCCGAGAGTGCTGGCGGCGGCCGGCTCTTACGCGCCGCCACCCATCGTCCCGAACGCGGTAACCGACGACATCGTGTGGGACTGCGTGACTTGCGGCGCTTGTGTGCGCGAATGCCCGGTCGGCATCGAGCACATCGACCACGTGATCGACTTGAGGCGCAACCTCGTCATGGTCGAGTCACGGTTCCCAGAGGAAGCAGGAACCATGCTGCGAGACGTGGACCGCTCCTCCAACCCTTGGGGCAAACCGCAGGCGGATCGCACGCACTGGGCAGAGGGTCTCGGCGTCCGTGTGCTGAAGCCTGGAGAAGCGCCGCCGGACGTGCTCTTCTGGGTCGGCTGCGCGCCTGCATTCGACGAGCGCGCGCGGCAAGCTGCGATCTCCACCGCAAAGCTCATGCAGATGGCCGGCGTCGATTTCGCGATCCTCGGACCACGTGAGGCGTGCACGGGTGACCCCGCCCGCCGCATGGGTGACGAATACACATTCCAGCGGTTGGCCGGCCAGAATGTGGCCACCCTCAATGAGACCGGAATGAAGCGGATCGTCACGACCTG
>CATPBO010000253.1 GCA_955652835.1 Candidatus Dormiibacterota bacterium | reverse complement strand
GTATCAGAGCGCGATCGATACTTTCCTCGCGGGAAGCGGGCTCAAGGTCCAGGTCGGACCTGGAATGGCGCAGGCTTAGGGCTTTTCCGGCATCAGCTCGGATGGCCGCCGAGCGACGACCGCCTCGCGACCGAGGATGCCGAGCCAGGCGGTCTGCCAGAGGAGCTGCGGAAGCGGAAGGGCAAGGGCTGCGAACTGGCACGCCGGGATGCCGAGCAGGAGCCAGAACCTGTGCGCGATGCCAGGACCGGTCCTCAACGCGAGCCACGCGGCCAGCACGTTGACAGCGTAATCGGGCTGGTGCATGTGGGGACTCGCGATCACAGACCCAAGCACGCCCAGCGCAAAGACCACATCGAGCTCAGACCTTCGAAAGTAAGCGACGGCCATGGCCAGGATTCCGAGGACCAGTTCCGCCGCATAGGTGAATGGGCCAACTCCGAACACATATGCCAGCGTGTCGAATTGGTGAATTGGATTGGATTGCACGAATGCCGTCGCGCCGAAGTAACCGTTGATGCCGCCGGACCCCAGGTTGAGCACGAACGCGATCGCCAGAACGGCGGCCCATCCCATGAAGGCAGCGAAGACCGATATCCGGCCGCTGATTAGGAGGGCGACCGGGACGAGGATCACGTCCTGTGGTTTGAGCATCACGGCGAGAGCGAGGAGGGCGCCTGCAACCACTGGCCGCCCGCGCTTGGTTTGCTGCCACGCGACCGCGATGAGTGCGATCAGCAGCAACGTCGGTTGGCCGAATCGCAGCGACTCGTGCACGGACCAAAGAGCCAGCCCAAGCAGCAGGAGGGTGATTCGCGCCAGGCCGGTAAAGGGGCATGCAATCGCCCATGCGAAGACGAAAGCTGCGACACCCAACACGGTCCACAGGACGAACGCGGCCGGCTCGGGCAGCGCCGTGAAGGGCGCGACGATCCACGCCAGCAGAGGTGGGTTCGCGTAGCTGTGGGCCGAGTCGTAGACGCGGTCCTGGACCGGAAAAGCGGAGGAAGCCGCCCTCAGAAGTGCGGGGTCGTAGATGCGCGACCAGCCAGAGCTGAGGCCGACCTTGGCCGCAGCGTAAAAGACTCGAAAGTCATTGCCATACGGGTCGTCGAGGAATGTCCGGACCAGCCGCACCACGCCGAAGACCACACCCCAAAAGCTGGCGATCGTGGCGGCGGCAAGCCACAGCGGCGGGCGGGCGGCCGGCGCGGGCATGCGCGCCATTCTCCTCATCCGCGTGGGGGCCTGCGCCGGAGGATGGAATACCCATGGTGCCCGTATGTTTGTGGATGCGTGATGCCTGAACAACCACCGATTGCCTGCACGCTGTCGGTCACAGAGCTCAAGGACCGTGAAAGCGCGTGGAGAAAGCTCATGCAGAGCGGCCTGGTCCAGCGCGAGCTGGTGCCGGGCGGCATCCGCCTGCGTCCTGCCCCAGGCGCCGCGGCTGCGCTCACGGAGCTCATCGAGCTGGAGCGTGAGTGCTGTGCCTGGATTCATTTCGAGGTCGGCGCCGGTTCAACGGTGACATTGACCGCCCAGGGCGACGGAGAGGCAGTCCTGGCGGGGATGTTCGCCGGAACGCCCTAGTCCCTGACCGATCCCTTATGCCGGAGCTCGCGGGGCGCCTCCTGACCTCGGCGCGCCGGGGCCCGGCCTGGCGGCTGCGTCGGTTCAGGGAGGGCACGGATGCTTGGAACTGGCAGGACAACGGGACGTCGTGTCGTCAGCCGCAGCTGAGTGCCGTAGTGGTCGAAGGCCAGCGGCTTGCCCCGGACCATGGTGTAGGTGACGCGCCTGCGGTTGACGGTCACCTTGAGCAGGCGGTCGAGGAACGTTACGCGGAAGGTCAGGCGCTGGATTCGAGGCGGCAGGCGGGGCGCGAATCCAAGCGAATCCCCGTGATGGCGCATGCCTCCAAAGCCGTGCACCACCGCCAGCCATGCTCCGGCCAGCGAACCCATGTGCACGCCGTCACGAACGTTGTGCTCGAGGTCGTTCAGGTCCATCAGGGCAGCCTCGCCCAGGTAGTCGTGAGCCAGCTGAAGGTGGCCGACCTCCGCCGCGATGATCGATTGGGTGCATGACGAAAGTGAAGAGTCGCGGACGGTGATGGCCTCGTAGTAGGCGAAGTTTCTGGCTTTCTGTGCGTCCGTGAAGGCATCTCCTCTGAGATGCATCGCGAGCACCAGGTCTGCCTGCTTGACGACCTGCTTTCGATAGAGGTCGAAGTAGGGGAAGTGAAGGAAGAGCGGGTACTGGTCGGGCTTGGTCCGGCTGAAGTCCCAGCGTTCGTGGTGCGTGAATCCGCTGGCCTGCTGGTGGACCTCGAGCGCCTGGTCGTATGCGATGAACATCTGCGCCGCCGCCTTGCGCCAGGCCTTCACCTCCGCGGTGCGCACCTTGAGCCGGTCCGCGACGGCGCGATGACGCCCGACCGCGTCGGCGGCGGCAAGGAGATTTCGCTGCGCCATCAGGTTCGTATAGAGGTTGTTGTCCGCCACCGCGCTGTATTCGTCAGGGCCGGTAACGCCGTCGATCCGGAAGTGGCCGTTGCGGTCATGGTGCCCCAGGGACATCCAGAGCCTTGCCGTTTCCACCAGCAGCTCGACTCCAACCGTTAGCTCGAATTGCAAATCGTTGGTCGCCGTCACGTATCTGAGAACACCATCCGCAATGTCGGCGTTGATGTGAAATGCCGCCGTTGAAGCGGGCCAGTAGCCTGAGCATTCCTCGCCATGAATGGTCCGCCACGGGAACGCGGCGCCCTTCAGCCCGAGATCTCGCGCGCGTTTGCGTGCCAGGTCGAGGATCTGGAATCGCCAACGCAAAATGTCGGCCGCCGCGTCTGGCGCCGTGTAGCTGAGCACGGGCAGCACGAAGGTCTCGCTGTCCCAGAACGTGTGCCCGTCGTAACCGGGGCCGGTCAAGCCCTTGGCTGGAATGGCGCGCTGCTCTGCTCTGGCCGCGGACTGCAGAATATGAAACAGAGCGAACCGGATCGCTTGCTGGACCTGCGGATCTCCAGTCAATTCGACGTCGGCCCGCGCCCAGAACTTCGACAGGTAATCACGCTGCGCAGCTGCCAGGCCCTTCCAGCCATGTTCGAGAGCAGCTGCCAGCGCACCTTCGATCTGTGAGCTCAGGGCTGGTGTCGACCTTTGGCTCGACCACCCGTAGGCGACGAACTTCACCAGGCTCAAGCGCTGCCCGCGGGCCAAGCGTGTCGTGACGGTGACGCGTGCGTTGTCGTCTCTGCTCTCGGAGGTGACCTCAGTTCCACGTGGGCCGTCGACCAGGTGGTCCATCCCGGCGGCGACCGTAAGCAAGCTTTTCTTGGTCGAATGGATGAGGACGGCACGCTGGCCGTCGTGTCGAGAGAGCTTCGAAGACAGCGGCGCCGCGACGGCAGCCGCCGCCCGCGGGTCTCTCTGGTCCACATCGTCGACCGGCTCGTTGGCCACGAGCTCGGACTGTATGACGAAGTCTGCCGGCCCATCGACCGGCTGGACCTCGTAGAGAATCGCTGCCAGCGCGCGGTGCACGAGCGAGACGAGACGCGTCGAACGGACTCTGATCACGCGGTGGGTCGGTGACTCCCACTCCAGGGTTCGGCGCAGCACGCCGGCTTTCAGGTCGAGGACCCGTTCGTGCGAGAGCAGCTTCCCGTAGCGGATGTCGAATGGCTCGTCGTCGACCAGCAGGCGAATGATCTTGCCATCGGTGACGTTGACGATCGTCTGTCCGGCCTCTGGGTAGCCGTAAGCCGTCTCCGCGTGGGGTAGTGGGATCTCCTCGTAGACCGCGTTGAGATATGAACCTGACAGCACGTGAGGCTCGCCCTCATCCAGGTTTGCCCGCCAGCCGATGTGTCCGTTGGAGAGCGCGAAAATCGATTCTGTTTGGCCCAGGAGGTCCAGGTCGAGGGCATGCTCGCGAACCGCCCATGGCTCGGTTGTGAAACCCTCGTTATGGATCACGACGCTTTCACTTCATCAGTTCGGCAAGATCATTGACGACGATGTCGGCTCCATGCTCACGGAGGGCGGCCGCTTGGCCCACACGGTCAACGCCCACGACCAGGCCGAATGCTCCGGCCCGCCCGGCCGCCACGCCCGCGAGGGCATCCTCGTAAACCGCGCACTCTGCAGGTATGGCACCCACCATCCGCGCCGCCTCGAGGTAGGTGTCCGGCGCCGGCTTGCCGGCCAATCCCTTCGCGTGGGCGACGTTGCCGTCGACCTGTGCGTCGAACAGGCCGTCGATTCGAGCGGCACGGAGGACTTCGCTGCAGTGCTTGCTGGAGGTGACCACGGCGAGCTTCAGCGACGCCGCGCGGGCCGCGTGCAAATACCGCACGGATCCTTCGTACGCTTCGACTCCTTGTGTCCGAATCAGCCGCAGGAAGAGCAGGTCCTTGCGGCTGGCGAGTCCATGCACGGTGTCGGCTTCCGCAGGATCATTTTCGGTCCCCTCAGGCAGGGTGATGTGGCGCGCGGCGAGAAAAGACCTCACGCCCTCCTCCCTTGGCTTGCCGTCCACGTACTCGTCATAGTCGCTGACTTCGTCAAATGGCCGGAAGGCTTCTCCAGTGGTCTCCGCCCGCTTCTTCAGGAAAGCGTCGAACATTTCCTTCCACGCCTTGGCGTGGACTCTGGCCGTGGGTGTCAGAACTCCGTCAAGGTCGAAAAGGCAAGCCTCGATGTTGGGGCGGAGGCCGAGTAAGCTTCGATCAGCTCCCATCAGCCGACGTCGGCTTGATGGAACGTTGTATCGGCACAGGCGAGAACTGCTGGGTGAAGATCACGAACCTCTGCTTGGCGAAGGCTCCTGCCCAGAGTGGCCAGCACGTGGTCAGTGTCAGGTGGTATCCGGCCGCATCGGGTACGAGGACGCTCCGATCATCAGGGTTGACAACCTCACTTCCAGTCACCCGATAGCGAAATAGTCCGTAACGCGTCTCGACGTCGATCTCGTCGCCCTTTGACAGCTGCGGAAAATTGATCCAGTAGACGTTGTGCGCCGCGACTCCAACCGTTCCCGGAGAACCGGGCCAAACGGTAGAAGGATAGTGGCCGGGGCTGGAATACAGCACACCCGCGCTGATCCCCTCCTTCACGGCCGAAAAGTAGCTCAGCTTCGGTATGCGGATCGCGAAATCGATTCCATCGACGGGATGCTGCACGGCGGGATCGATCCCCAAGCGCGCCTGCGGCTGCGCCGCGACCTCGGTCTGAGGTGCCGGCTGCAGGGTGGCGATTTCGTGCTGCCACTGCTGGTTCAGGCGCTGCTGCTCGCGGTAGCCGCTCCACATTCCGTACGCGAAGCTTCCGATCAGAACAACGCCGGCCACCAGGCATGCAAGCCAAACGACGCGCATCGGATGAAGGCGGCGAGCTAGGCCCGCGGAGCCAGCCGGAGTCGATCGGCCATTTGCCATCTCGTAGCTAGAACGCGCACCAGGCGCCGGTCGCCCATTTGGGAGGCAAGGACTATGGGCCGGGTGCGTGAGCCTTCGCAACGTCGCCGATGATCGCGGCGAGCTCCCTTGGGCGCGACCACATCGGCCAGTGGCTCGTCGGCAGGTCGACGTAGGTGACGTCGCGCAGCTGGGCGAGACCCCCGACCCACGCGTAACCCTGCGCGACGGCGCCCTTGATCTGCTCGGAGGACAGCGACGTGCACACGACGGTCGACGGCACATCGAGGCGGGCGTCGTCGGTCAGCACCGGGGCCTCGCTGAAGCCGGCGCCCGGCTCCGGCACCGCCCGCCGCCGGAAGGTCTCGAGCTGCTCGGCGGTGAGTCCGTCGAGGCTGCTGCCGTCGGCCTCGAGCTCCTTCCACGTCGGCAAGGGCACCTCCACGGCGGAGAGGTCAGGGTCGAGGGCACCCGTCGCTGGACCTGAGTCGACGTAAACCATCGCCGCGATCTGCCCGGGGACGCGGTCGCTCGCGCCGTAGCCGGAGACCCCGGCGCCGCTGTGCACGGCGAGCACGACGGGAGCCCCCGCTGCCCTGACCGCCTCGCAGATCGCGTCGACGTGGTCCGACATGGTGATCGCGGATCGGTCGGTATCTGTCGACTCGAGGCCGGGCAGCGTCACCGCGGTCACATAGTGGCCGTCGGCCCGCAGCGCGGCGGCGACCTCATCCCACGCCCACGCGCCGAGCCAGAAGCCGGGAACCAGGACGATCGGAGCGGTCGTCATTTCCTCGATCCTAGAGCACCGGCTAGATCGCGAAGTAAAAGGTCGCTCCCTCGCCGACGGCGCCCTCGGCCAAGATGCGGCCGCCGTGCCGGTTCACGATTCGCGGGGGGGTCGCCAACCCCATCCCTGCACCGGGGAACTCACTCTGGCTGTGCAGCTTCTGGAAAGCGCCAAAGAGCACGTCTAAGAAACGTCGGAGACGAGGCGCCTACTCGAGATCGAGGCGAACTCACCATGGAAATGAAAAACCGGGCCCGCAAGCTGCGGGCCCGGTCTGTTTAGAGGTTGGCTATCGCCGCCGGCGAATCCGAAGGCCGATACCGCCGATCAGGACCAGGATGGTCCCGAGGATGCCGCCAGCGATGGGGGCTCCGGTTGCAGCCAGGGAGACTCCAGACGTTGCAGTCGCGCCGAGCACTCCGCCAGTGGCGGTTGCGCCAAGCACGTTGCCCGAACCAGTCGGGGTGGTGCCGGAGCCGCCGGGCGCTGTTCCGCCCGTTTCGCCGCCGACGTTGCCGGAGGGTGTGCTGTTGGTGGTCTGGCCGGTGCTGGTGCCGGTACTGGTGTCGCCGCTGACCGCGCCAGTGGCGGTGCTACCGGTGGTGTTGCCGGTGCTGGTGCCGGTGCTGGTGTCGCCGCTGACCGCGCCAGTGGCGGTGCTACCGGTGGTGTTGCCGG
>CATPBO010000252.1 GCA_955652835.1 Candidatus Dormiibacterota bacterium | reverse complement strand
TATGCCATCTGGGGAACGTGCTCGCGCTCCAGCAGCCCGGCGACGAGCTTGCCGGCACTCTGACCCTGCATCTCCGCGTTGGGCCGAAGGATGATGCGGTGCGCAAGCACCGGCTCGGCGAGCGCCTTGATGTCGTCGGGCAGCACGTAGCTCCGGCCTTGCACTGCGGCCAGGGCCTGGCTTGCGTGGAACAGGTTGAGGGTGCCCCGCGTGCTCGCGCCGAGCGCAACTTCCGGGTTGCCGCGCGTGCGGCCGACGAGCCTGGCGATGTACTCGCGAAGCTCGGGCTTGACGAATACCTCGCGTACAGCGGCTTGTGCAGCATTCAGCTCATTCGGCGAGACGACCGGCTGGAGCTCGAGCATCGGTGACTCGACCTTGTGCTGGCCGAGGAGGTGTGCCTCTTCCTTCTCCGACAGATAGCCCAGCCTGACCTTCATCAAGAACCGGTCGAGCTGAGCTTCGGGTAAGGGGAACGTGCCAGAGTACTCGACCGGGTTCTGGGTTGCCATGACCATGAAGGGCTTGGGCAGTGGGTGTGTATCGCCATCGATCGTGACCTGACGCTCCTCCATCGACTCGAGCAGCGCGGCCTGGGTCTTTGGGCTGGCGCGGTTGATCTCGTCCGCGAGCAGGATCTGAGCGAAAACCGGTCCAGGCCGGAACTCGAAGTCGTTGAGCTTCTGGTTGAAGGCGCGTACGCCGGTCACGTCCGACGGGAGGAGGTCAGGGGTGAACTGGATGCGCCGGAAAGTGCAGTCGAGTGATCGGGCAAGCGCTTTGGCGAGCATCGTCTTGCCGACCCCTGGCACGTCCTCGATCAGGAGGTGGCCTTCGCAGAGCAAGGTCACCAGGCAAAGCCGGATCTCGTCATCCTTGTTGACGATGGCGCGGCTGACGTTGGCCATGAAGGCGTCCGCGACGCGAGTTACGACTTCGGTTGCCCCCACTCCGGCGATTATAGGTTCGTCATGAGCTGGACCCATCTCAAGGCAATACGTTCGATGGGTACTTTTGGTTCCGCGGCGTTACCCGAAACCCGTCTGGAACGTGTATGTAGCAAAGCATGAGGCGCACCCTCGCCGCCGCGGTCGCCGTCTTTGCCGTGGCATGCGGCTCGGCCTCGCCGGTCCCGTCCCCGGTTGGTCCACCGCTGACGATCACCCAGCTTAAGTTCCACGTCATCGACTCGGTTGGGGTGCCGGTTTACTGCGATCCGGACTTCTACCCCATCGCTCGGGAGGGCGGCGAGCAGGCCAACGCGATCGCCAAGTTTCCCCAGATTCAAGCCGATTCCGAGCTTTACTCGGCGATCATCGCGCACGAGCACCTCTCCGAAAGCGCCGTGAGCGACCAGGAGAAGCTGATCATCTACCGCATCTACAAGCAGCTGAATGCGCTCGTGTTGACCCGAGCGGGTGATGGCTACACGTTCAACGTGCGGGTCCGCTCGAACACCGGCACAGCCTCTTACCAGATGGTGAGCGGCACGGTCCGGGCCGATGGGGTGGTGACCGAGAGCTCGCGGACTCCAACCGGTGCGCCCAACTGCCCGATCTGCCTGGCCGCCGCGACGCTCATATCGACACCCAACGGCGACGTGCGGGTCACGGACGTCAAGCCGGGCACGCTGGTCTGGACTGCGGCGGTAGATGGCTCGCGAATCGCGGCGCCGGTGCTCGAGGTGGGCAGCATGCCGGTGCCGGCCGGCCACATGATGGTCCACTTGGTCCTGGGCGATGGGCGCGAGCTGCTCGCCTCGCCCGGTCATCGCACCGCGGACGGGCGCCCGCTCGGGTCGCTCTCCAACGGAAACTCGCTCGATGGTTCGACAGTCATTCGCTGGGAGCTGGTTCCATACGCGGGCGACCGGACGTACGACCTTCTACCTGACGGCGCAACCGGCCAGTACTGGGCCAACGGAATCCGGCTGTCGAGCACCCTCACGGCATCGGGTAGCTGACAACGTAGACCTCGGTGACATGAGCCGTGTCCACTTGAAACCCCATACAGCCCGTCGACCCGTTCGCAAAGCCGACTAGCGCGGCCCAGGCCGGCCAAAAGCCGGGATAAGGCACATTGGAGCCAGGATGGGAGGCATCGAGGGCCAGCTCCGAGCGCTGCTCCAGGCTAGGAGACTTCTTCTTCCTCCACCAGGCGCAGGTGGCCGCTGACGTCCAGGCCGAGGTGGCGCGCGAAAAAGCCCGCCACCCGTTCGACGTAAAGCGGGCGGTCGGCGAAGTACGCACCGGTGTGAGGCGCGCCCTGGACGATCCAGATCTCGCGCGGCCCGCGATATGCGTCGTAGAGGAGCCGGCTGTGATTGACGGACGTGATGTCATCTGCGCCGCCATGGATGAAAAAGAGGGGTCGCGGCTCGAGCGAGCTGAGCACGTCCTTGGGGCTGCACTCGGAAATCCTGTTTCGCGTGCGCAGCCAGAACATCACCCCGGCCAGCCACACGAACGGCGAACCGGGAAGCTTCGACGCCCGGCGCACGTTTTCGACCATCAACGTGCGCAGGTCGCTGAACGGGCTGTCGAGGACGAGCGCCTGCACGCCCGGCTCGCCTGCGGCGCCCAACAGCGAGACGACCGCGCCCATCGAGTAGCCGAGCAGGCCGATCCTGGCCTTGGCGATTCGCTTGCGGGCAAACGCGATCACGGCCTGAAGCTCCAGTACCTCTTTGATTCCGAACGTGACCGGTGCACGATCGCTGCCCGGCATGCCGCGGTACGAATAGAGGATCACGTTGAATCCTTTTCGCCAGAGCGCCGCCGAGATCCCGAGAGAACCCTGCCGCTGGCCCTTGTGCCCTCCGGAGACGATGACCGTTTGCGGCGAACCGGGCTGGCGAAAATGCCACGCCCCAAAGCTCACGCCGTCCGCCGTCACCAGCTCGACCTCTTCGTAGTCGGCCTGGAACTCGAAGGGTGTAAACGTGAAGTCGTCGAGGAAGCTCGGCCTGTTCGGCACGAATGCGCGCCGGTACACCTGGAACGACAGGGCGACGTACAGGACCAGAAGCCCGGCGCCCGCAGCGGCCCAGTAGATCATTGGACTTATCTGAGCTTAGTCTTGGCCGCCGGCGCGGTGCTCCCGGCGAGAGCTTCTTCGTAGCGGCCGAGCACGAAAAGCAGCAGGCTCAGACGGTTGAGCCATCGGCGCACCTGCTGGTTCTCCAGTCCATTCGCACTCTCGAGCGTCACGCACCGGCGTTCCGCTCGACGGGTGATGGCCCGCGCGAGGTCCATCGCCCCTGAGGCGGGCGTGGCACCGGGCAGGATGAATCCTTCCGGCATCGTGACCGAGGCTTCGAGCTCGGCGATGAGAGCGTCCAACCGCTCAACACTCCCTTGTGTGGTGTGGGCGAACGACGTACCGGAAGCAGGGTTCGTCGCCAGCTCGGCGCCGACCGAGTAGAGGCCTCGCTGCAGCTCGTCACAAATGGATCGCACGCGTTGATGGGGGCTCAGCGATTTGGCAAGGCCGACAGCGCTGGATGCCTCATCGATGGAGCCGTAAGCCTCAATTCGGGGGTCATCTTTGCGCGCACGCCCGCCACCGAGCAGCCCGGTCGAGCCGTCGTCACCGCTACCCGCAAGCTGGAGCATCTTCTTCTTGCGGGCTGGCACGCGGCGCGCTCCTACTCGAAGACCCGGCTCAGGTCGTAAAGCTCCTTCGGCACGCGACGCATTTCCATGACCACATCCGCAAGCGGCACAACCTCGACGTCGCCGTTGCGGCGGATCGGGATCACACCGCTCCTGCCCGAGACGATCAGCTCCACTGCTTCGACGCCGAGACGCGTCGCCCAGATCCTGTCTGTCGGTGACGGCGAACCACCGCGCTGGAGGTGGCCCAGAACCGTGACCCTGGTCTCGAATCCCGTCTCCCGCTCAACGTTTCCCGCGAGCAGGTCACCTATGCCTCGCTTGGACAGCCGCACGTGGCCGAAGGCGTCTTTCTCGGCCTGTGCGTCGGCGTCGCCTGCCAGCTCCGGAATCTTGGCGCCTTCCGCGACCACGATGATGCTGAACAGCTTGCCGTCACCCCGGCGGCGGTACAGGTGGGCAACCACCTCTTTCAGGGTGACTTCGAACTCGGGGATGAGGATCAGGTCGGCGCCGCCCGCGACGCCACCCATCAGGGCGACCCAGCCGGCGTCGCGGCCCATGACCTCCACCACCATCACCCGATGGTGCGCGGACGCAGTCGTGTGCAGCCGGTCAAGCGCCTCGGTGACGACTCCCACGGCAGTGTCGAAACCAATGCAGAACTCGGTTACTGAGAGGTCGTTGTCGATGGTCTTTGGTACGCCGACGATAGGGAACCCGGCTTCATGCAGCGCGGCGGCCACGCTTAACGTGTCATCGCCGCCGATGGCTACAAGGGCCTCGATTCCGTTGTGCCGCAGGGAGCGGACGACTCGAGCGATGCCGTCCTTTTCCTTCAACGGGTTCGTGCGCGACGTGCCCAGGATCGTCCCGCCCATCGGCAGGATGCCACGGACATTGACCGGCGTCAGCTCGTCGATCAAGCCCTCCTCGAGGCAGCCTGCCCAGCCGTTCTGTACGCCGCTCACCTGGTGCCCGAGCTGGAACGCTCGGCGAGCGACCGCACGGATCGCCGCGTTCAGTCCCGGCGCGTCGCCCCCGCCTGTGAGGACACCGATTCGCACGGGCATTAGGTTAGAGGGTCGAGGGTTTGGATCACGTCGAGGCGACCTTTCTCAGCAGGTCGGCCAGCGTCACCTCAGCCAGCGAGCCGAGGATCACGTCGGCCTGGCCGAGGTCAAGCCGCGCGGTGATGGAATTGGGAATCGCAACACAGCGCAAGCCCGCTCGCTTGGCGGCCATCACGCCGTTCGGCGAGTCCTCGATGGCGATCGTCTCCGAGGCCTGCACGCCGAGGCACTCCAGGACGGCGAGGTAGAGGTCGGGTTCGGGTTTCGCGTTGGCGACGTCGTCCCGGCACCGCAGGCAGTCAAAGGCGTCGAGGATCCCGAGGCGCGCCAGATGACCTCGCACCCAGTCCCCCGTTGAGCTCGACGCAACACCAAGCTTCAACCCCATGGCCTTCGCAGACTCGATGTGCTGAACCACGCCTGGCAGCACCTTTTGGGCAAGGATCATCTCTGTCCGCCGGCCGATCCGGCGGTCGAGGACCTCCTTCGGCAGGGACCGGCCCAGGCGTTCCTCGAGATGGTGCTGCGGATGGAAGCCGATGGTGGTCGATCCCACGATCTGAACCCACCGCTCAAACGGAAGCTCCTCGCCATGCGCCTGGTACACCTCGAGCCAGGAACGGTAGACCGGCTCCTCGGTGTCGAGGATCAGCCCGTCGAAATCGAAGACGATCGCTCGGATCAACCGACTAAATGTAGCCATCAACGTACCAACGGCTTAGGATCGCCCTCGTCGTGTTGTTGAGTTCGTCGCATGGCTGAGGAAGCTCGGAAGCCGACCTTGCGGCAGTCGGATAGGAGCACCGC
>CATPBO010000251.1 GCA_955652835.1 Candidatus Dormiibacterota bacterium | reverse complement strand
GCAGCACGTTCTTCGTCCGAGAGTAAATTGGACACCCCGGCTCTGGTACTCCGGGCCGACTTCTTCTTGTCACTCATGGCAGTTCCTCCAGTGTGTAAAACGTCCCATTTTGGACGGGCCCGATGCTATGGACTGGCCGCGCGTCCCTATGTACCCCACGTCCTTATACATGGGTTGTTGATATCGTCGAAGTCCGGGCCTGAATTCATTATTGAACTGCTGTCTGAACGTGCCGTTCCAGCAGATTCTCTGTTCCGCTGACAAGCTCCGCGACGATCTCGCCGGCAGGTTGCACCCCGTGAATGGCAGCAACTGACTGCCCGGCATAGCAGGCCATCGCGGCAATCCTGCCCGTCATTTGACGGGTGGGCGGAAAACCAAAGTATCGTGGGATTGGATAGGGCGACCCCGAAACGTCCATCTCGCCTAGTGGCCGGTCGGGAAGGGATTCCGCGAGCTCGAGGGCAGAGCGAACAACGCGATGTGTCGCGGGACACATTGGGCAATCGACCTCAAAGCGCGTCGTAAGGACCGTGTCCTCCGCCCCCGCGGCTATCAACGCCTGGACGTAGTCCGGGTGGGCGTTGGATTCCGCGGCCGCAAGGAAGCGAGTACCCATGCGTACGCCAGCCGCGCCCGCCTGCAATACGCCCGTACGAAGACCAGGACCCGGGAGTATCTCGTCGACGCCGCCCTGGCCATGGGGATGGCGGACGATGACCCGCGGGTGCTGGCGGTCATCGGTCTTGCCCATCCCGAAAACACAGGACCGACGATCCTGAAGCGAGTCTCGCGGATGCGACTGCACGAGATAACCGACCCGATCGCAGCCATGTATGTGGGATCGCCGCTGAGAAGGCCGGCGATTTCGCGACAGGAGCGCGGTTTCTGGCTTCCGCGATCGACGGCCTCCGCGAGCAGGTGCGGTTGGTCCCTCTGACGCAGGCTCTGGTGCATTACGCGTGGGCCGCGGTCCATGTTGGCGAATGGCCGGCGGCCGCCACGGCCGCTCACGAGGCCGCCGGTCTTGCGAGGGACACGAATCAGCCCCAGTACGGGCTCACCGGAGAGCTGATCGGCGCTCTGGCGACGGCGTTGCGCGGAACCGAACCGGACATCGAGTCTCTTATCGCTGAACCAGAACGGGCGCTGCTCGCAATGAAAGGTGGACCACTGCTCGCAGCTGCGCATCTTGCCCGGGGCGCGGCAGCCATCGGCGAGGGGCGGCACGAGGCCGCGTTCCAACAGCTGTGGCCGGTTTTCGATGAGTCCGACTCGGCCTTCCACCGCTTCATGCGCTGGCCGGCCTTGCTCGACCTCGTCGAAGCCGCCACCGGCAGCGGACAGACGAGCCAGCTCACCGACGTGATCGCGGATCTCGAGGCAATCTCCAAGCATTCGGAGCCGCCGATCCTCCGCCTCAACCTCGCGTGCGCGAGGCCACTCCTCGCCGCGGACGATCAGGCGGAGCCTTTGTTCACCGCGGCGCTCGCTCAGGACCTGGCGGGCTATCCGTTCCTTCGAGCCAGGACGCTGTTCTCGTTCGGTCGCTGGTTGCGACGGCGCAGGCGCAGCGCCGAATCCCGGTCGCCGCCGAGGGACAGCGTGGCTCTCTTCGATGCGCTGGGCGCCGCCGCCTGGAGCAGGCGGGCGCGACAGGAGCTGCGCGCTACCGGAGAGAAGGTTGGGCGCCGAGCGCCCGATCTCCGCGATCGCCTGACTGCGCAGGAGCTCCAGATCGCTCAGCTCGCCGCCGAAGGTTTGTCGAACCGTCAGATCGCAGAACGCCTCTTCCTGTCACCGCGAACCATTGGTGGCCACCTGTATCGCATATTTCCGAAGCTGGAGATCACCGCGCGCGCCCAATTGCGGGACGCGTTTGCGGACCGGGTGCGCGATTAAGAAACGAGTCGGTTGACTCATGCGAAGCGGCCGGCTCCGCGCGGACGATCTTCAACATGAGTGACAAACCGAACGTTGTACTGGTCCACGGCGCCTGGGCGGATGGTTCGAGCTGGAGCGATGTAATCAGATCGTTGCAGGCATCAGGGTTTACCGTCACGGCGCCGCAGTTTCCCGAGACTTCGCTTGCGGCCGACGTCGCCCGCCTGCGCCAGGTCCTCCGACGGCAGACGGGTCCGACGATCGTCGCCGGCCACTCCTACGGCGGGCAGATCATGACCGCGCTGGGCACGGATGCGCCGCCTTCGGTCTCGACAAGGGCGAATGGCTTGGCGGACTGCTCAGCGGAGGCCCCCCGACGCCGGCGCTGGCCCATTTGATTGTCGATGAGCAAGCTTTCGCCTGGCTGCCCGAGGAGGACTTCGTAACCCATTTCGCTTCCGATGTCGAGAGGAGCCGCGCGAAGGTCATGTGCGCCGTTCAGCAAGGGCTTTCGATGAGCACCTTTGAGGACGTGATGGGGGTGCCCGCGTGGAAGTCGCTCCCCTCTTGGTATCTCGTCGCAACCAACGACGAGGCGATCCCGCCTGGTGCCGAGCGCATGTTCGCCAAGCGGATGGGGGCGAACACGATCGAGGTGAGCTCCAGCCACCTGGCGATGGTGTCCCATCCGGCCGAGGTGGTGCGGTTGATCGAAGCCGCGGCGAACGCGCCTGCTGCGGTCAGGTAGAAGAGGAGAAGAACCCATGCCGATGATCGACGTCTATGCCACCGGTGGTACGTTCGCGAACCCGAAGGCCCTCGCGCGCGACCTGGCCGCCACGTTGATGAAGATCGAACAGGTTCCGGACATACCGATGTTCCGCAAGAACACCGCGGCATTCATCCACGAGCTTCCGGACGGCGCGCTCTCGAACGTCGAGGGAGACGGCAATTACGTCAGGGTTCAGGTGCTCACCAACGCGGGGGCGCTCAACCGTGACAAGCAGCTTGCCGTTGTTCGCCAGTTCACCGACCTGGTTGCAGCTGCCGCCGGCGATCCCTCATTTACGGCGAGGACATGGGTGCTCCTTACCGAGGCGATAGAAGGCGGGTGGGGGCTTGCTGGGCACGCCAACACCAATGCGGAGCTAGTCGACGCCGCTCGCGCGCAGATCGCCGAGCTGCAAAAGGCGAAAGGCGCTGGCGGCTGAGACATGGGCACCAGTCCGCTTTCGATTGACGTCTACGTCGCCCCGATGCGGCCGTACACCTGTCCCGATCGGCTCGGCGAGGGTGAAGTCGCGACCTGGGCGCCGTCCAGCAGCACGCTGATCTCCGGGCCGACCGAAGGGATCCTCATCGACGCCCTACTGACCTTCGATAACGCGAACCAGATCGCCGCCTGGGCGAAGAGCTTTGGCAAGAAGATCACGGGCGTCTACATCACCCATGGCCACTCGGACCACTGGCTCGGCCTCGCGCGCCTTCTCCAGCACTTCCCCGAGGCTCGCGGGTACGGGGCTCCGGAGGTTGCAGCTCGCGCTGCTTGGGAGGTGGAGTTCAACAAGAAGAGCACGTATTGGACGTCGCGCTTCCCGGGCGAACTCCCCGAGACGCCCGTCGTGCCCGAGGTGCTGAACACCGATGAGATCCTGGTGGACAGTCAGAACGTCAACCTGATCCACGCTGGCCAGGGTGACATTGAGGGTTCGACGATCTTCCACGTGCCGTCGGCCGACGCAGTGGTCTGCGGTGATGTGGTCTACAACAACGTGCACATGATGATGTACGAGGCCGATGAGGCGAAGCGCGAGGCCTGGATCGCCAGCATCGACGCGGTCGCCGCCTTGAACGCGAAGACCGTCGTCGCCGGTCACAAGAGCGTGGGGGCGGCGGACCTACCAGAAAACCTCGCGGCAAGCAAGCGGTACCTGCGTGACTTCACCACCGTCGCGAAGAAGGGCGGCACGGTGGAGGACTTGGTCCACGGCATGCTCGAGTTGCATGGCGAGCGCGACCAGCCGCACACCCTATGGATCTCGGCCCGAGCCGAAGTCGCTCGACGGGCATGAACCGCAGCGTTGACAGGCAGAAGCGGATTCAATGTGCTCAAGGACGTCGCGCTCGGAGGCTTCCGTAGGGATCCGGGCCAGAAGTTCAGCAGCGACGTGAAGGCAAAGCCGAACGAGCTCACGTCATAACGTCATGGATGCTTCATCCGGCATCAGCGTCGGGCCCGATGGAGTGGCCCGATGCTGGTGGTCAGATTCGGATGACCTTTACCGGCGTTATCACGACTTGGAATGGGGCCGGCCCGTCGCCAATGACCGCGCGCTGTTCGAAAAGCTCTCGCTGGACGGGTTCCAGCCCGGCCTGTCGTGGCTCATCATTCTGCGCAAGCGTGAGAACTTTCGCGCCGCCTTTCGCAATTTCGAACCGGCTGCCGTTGCACGATTTAACCCCCGCGACATTGCCCGCCTGATGAACGACAGGAGCATCATTCGCAACCGCGCCAAGATCGAGGCGACCGTCAACAACGCCCGGCGGATGCCCGACCTGGTTGCGGAGCTCGGCTCTTTCGCGGCCTACGTCTGGCGATTCGAGCCGGAGCCGCGACGCCGGTTCCTGTCGCGTTCTGAGCTCTTAGAGATCAAGACCTCTCCCGAGGCGCTCGCGATGAGCAACGACCTACGAAAGCGAGGTTGGAGCTTCGTCGGTCCAACCACCGTTTACTCCTTCATACAGTCAATGGGTCTGGTCAATGATCATGCGAGCGGTTGTGCCGCCGGCGCGGAGGTCGAGAAGGCGCGCCGCGCGTTCATTCGGCCCCGCTGACCGCGTCGAAACTCATGGTCAGGCAGTGAGGCGCTCTTCGATCAATCAGCGAGGTGCATCTCTTTGAAGGGCAGGGTCCTTATCGTGGGATTCGTATCAGGCTAGGACCCGGGCGTGCGGGCCAAACCATGTACTGGTCGAGAAGGTCATCCCAGTTAAGCGACACATCGCCTGTGTACCCCATCGGCGGTACTCTTGCGAAAATGCGACCCCTTCGGTACTCCATCAACGTCACATTGGACGGGTGCTGCGATCATCGTGCAATCCCCGCGGACGAAGACTTGCATCGTCACGCGGTCGAGAACCTCACCCAGGCCGATGCCCTTCTCTTTGGCCGGCTGACTTACGAAATGATGGAATCAGCGTGGCGGCCGCCGGCGCCGACGGGAGCGAGACCTGATTGGATGGAACCCTTCGCCCAGACAATCAACGCGGCAAAGAAGTACGTCGTGTCGAGCACCCTGGAGCAGGTCGATTGGAACGCGGAACTCGTGCGCGGGGATCTGGGCAAGGCCGTTCAGCAACTCAAGCGGGAGTCGGGCAAGGGACTGTTCGTGGGAGGTGTG
>CATPBO010000250.1 GCA_955652835.1 Candidatus Dormiibacterota bacterium | reverse complement strand
TCCACCGGGTCGTTCACGACTGTCGCGTCGAACGTCACCTCAGCGCCGTTGGCGTTGTTGACAACGTCCTGGTGGAGCGTCTGATCGTTCGGCGAATCGCGTCCGCCGCAGGCCAGCACAGCAAGCGCGACCGCTAGCGCGACGAGGAGCCGCCTCACCTTCCGAGCGCCTGCTCCAGCGTGATGCGGCCCTCGTACAGAGCTTTGCCGAGGATCACCGCGTGGGCACCGGCCGCACCCACTCGCGCGATGTCATCGAGCGAAGAGATGCCACCCGAGTACTGCACCTGAAGGCTCGTCATGCCCCGAACCTTTCTCAGCGTTTCGAGGTCCGGTCCCGAAAGAGTCCCGTCCCTGTCGATGCACGTCAGGATCACGCCGGCAAGGGGCAGCTTGTCCCACCGAGCTAGCAGGGCTCCGATCATGACCGGGTCGGTCTCGGTCCAACCACTGACCGCAGCCTTCTCGTCGCGCACGTCGAGGGCTGCCAGCACTTGTCCTGGGTGCTGGCGCGCGCAGCGCTCGAGAAGGCGCGGATCGCGGACCGCGGCGGTACCCATCACGACAGCGTGAGCCCCAGCGCCGAGCCATGCATCGACTGCTTCGGACGACCGGATTCCACCGGCAACCTGAACTTTGACCTTGTGACGCAGCAGGATCGACGAGATCACGGTCTGGTTGTTGGCGGTGCCGCGCGCGGCGTCGAGGTCGACCACGTGGAGGTGCTCGGCTCCGGCCTGCTCGAATTCAACTACCACCTCGAGCGGATTCTCCGAGTAAACGGTCGGGTGCTCATAGTCGCCCTTGACCAGGCGGACACAGCGTCCGCCGAATAGGTCGATGGCGGGGATGACCACGGGGATGCTCAACCTTGGGACCGGCTTACTTGTGTGGCATGGGCGGCCGGGGTTCCCCCGGCCGCGACTTTGTACTCCATGTCACCAAGCGTGGCCGGGAGTGACTGCTTACTAAGTCCCATCCTTTGGGGAAGGTGAGCAGGGCCGCGAAGCGGCCCGATGCGATCAAGTAAGTCCCATCCTGCACGCGCCTGGCGCGCAGCGGAAACCGCCGAGGTTTCCGCTCATAACTTCTACCTGTAATTGGTGAACTGCAGGGGAACCGGAATGTCGTCGGCTTCCCGGAGTGCCTTGATCACCACCTGAAGCGTGTCCTTGTCTTTGCCGACAACGCGCAGCTGGTCGCCCTGGATGCGAACCTGTACTTTGGGTGTGACGCTCTGGATGCGCTTACGCAGGTCGCGGGCGATGTCGTCGGTTATCCCCGCGTTGAGCTGAATCTCGATCTGGCCGCGACCTCTGCCGACGGTCTTCGGGTCGCTCGCCTTGAAAAGCTTGGGGGAAAGTTGCCTTCTGGCACCCTTCTCGCGTAAAACCTGCAGCGCGGCTTTGGCGCGCTCTTCGCTGGCCGACTCGATCAAGATGCGGTTCTCCTGGTGGTCGTAGACAGTCGCCGTGTCCTTGAAGTCGTAGCGCGTGCCGACCTCGCGACGGGCCTGGTCCAGAGCGTTGGTCAGCTCGGCGGCGTCGAACTCCGAGACGACGTCGAAGGAGAACTCAGCCACTGCCGGAGCTGAGGATCGCCTTCAGGCCGATCCAGACCGCCACGACCGCGAGCGCGATTCCCGCCACGGACGTGAACGCGAGCAGCGCGCCGATTCCCAGCGTGCCTTCATCGAGGGGCTCGACGGGTGGCTTGTCGTATGGGTCGGGACCATAGTCGAGGTCGTGAACACCCTCCTGGCGCGCCCTTTCGACCAGCTGGTCGAGCACGGGCTTGCCGCCAGGCGGCAGAGGCTTGTCGCTGAGCGCGGCGACCGCGTCCTTGAGATTGTCTCGCGTCCGGCCGAGCTCGGCCACGACCATGTCGAGCGTCTCGGTGGCGGCAGGGGTGGGGTGCTCTCGACGGAGGTCCGCGATGATCCCATACAGGCTCACAGTCGCGATTCTTTCAGATGCCGGGGCCCATCTGCAGGCGGCGCTTAAACTTAGCTGGAGATGGGAGTGCAGGCGAAGTCGGCGGCTGCCGCCAAGAAATCCGCCCCACACCCGAACACGTGGGTCTTCAACGAAGGCGAGTTCGCCCGCTACAACGACGTGAGGCTCGGCTTGATGACGCACGCGCTTCACTACGGGACCGGCGTCTTTGAAGGCATCCGCGCGTACTGGAACTCAAAGCACGAGCAGCTCTACCTGCTCGAGGCGGCGGCGCATTACGACCGTATGCGTCGCTCGGCCAACGTCATGCGCATGAGCCTCCCGTACTCGACCGAGGAGCTGGTCAACTTCACGGTCGAGCTGCTCCGCCGCAACCAGTTCAAGTCCGACGTTTACGTGCGTCCGCTTCTCTACACCTCGAGCGAAGAGATCGGGGTGCGCCTCCACAACCTGGAGCACAGCTTCTTCATCTACGCCATACCGTTCGGCAACTATGTCGAGATCGAGTCAGGCATCCGCTGCATGGTCAGCACATGGAGGAGGGTGCCCGATCAGTCGCTGCCTGCACGAGCGAAGGTGACAGGGTCGTATGCGCAATCCGCGCTGGCGAAATCGGAGGCGGTCGAGGCCGGGTTCGACGAGGCGATCGTACTCACGGTTGACGGGCACGTCTCAGAGGGGTCCGCGGAGAACCTGTTCATGTTGAAGGACGGCGTGTTCGTCACTCCTCCGGTCACAGACGACATCCTCGAAGGTGTGACTCGGGTTCTGCTCACGCGCCTCATCAAGGAAGAGCTGAACCTGCCAGTCGTCGAGCGAAGCATCGATCGGACCGAGCTGTACACGTGTGACGAGCTGCTTCTTTGCGGCACCGGGGCGCAGGTCTCGCCGGTGGTCGAGGTCGACCGCCGCCCGGTTGGAAGCGGCAAGGTCGGCGAGTTCGCGCAGGAGCTGCAGAACATTTATTTCGGGGCGGTGCGCGGCGAGTCGCCGAAGTACAAGGACTGGACGATCCCGGTCTATTAAGCTCGCTCCGCCGTGTGGTTCACGAAATGAAGGTGGTCGTCGCGCCCAACGCCTTCAAGGGGTCGCTCTCCGCGTCACAGGCCGCCGCCGCCATCGCGCGCGGCGTTCGCGCGGCATTTCCCGAGGCTGAGGTCATCGAGGTCCCGGTAGCGGATGGTGGCGAGGGCACCGTCGAAGCGCTGGTCAGCGCCCACCACGGCACGTACCGAACAGTCCAGGTCGATGGACCGCTGGGAGATCCGGTGCTGGCCACGTATGGATTGATCGAAGAGGGCCGGACAGGAGTGGTCGAGCTCGCGTCCGCCAGCGGCTTGACGCTTATCGCGCCCGAGCGCCGGGACCCGCGTACGGCTTCGACCTATGGGTTCGGCCAGCTGCTGCGGGCCGTTCGTCAGGCGGGCGTGCACCAGGTCATCGCGGGTATCGGAGGATCGGCCACGAATGACGGCGGCGCCGGGATGGCGCAGGCGCTTGGGTACAGGCTGCTGGACGCCGCCGGTGACGAGCTGTCGCGCGGCGGCGCAGCCCTCGCGCGCCTGGAGCGCATCGACCCTGTGGGCTTCGATCCGGGCTGGCGTTCCGTGAAGGTGATGGTCGCCTGCGACGTGACCAATCCATTGATCGGTCCGCAGGGGGCGAGCGCCGTGTACGGGCCGCAGAAAGGGGCCGACGACGAGATGGTCCGCGAGCTCGATGCCGCCCTGGGCAGGCTCGCCGCTGTGATCGAGCGCGACCTGGGCAAGCGTGTGGCCGATGTGCCAGGGGCGGGAGCCGCCGGCGGCGCCGGCGCGGGCCTGGTGGCCTTTCTGGACGCCAGTCTCGTCCCGGGCGCGCCCCTCGTGGTCGAAGCCAGCGGGTTCGACACGAAGCTGAAGGGCGCCGACCTGGTGATCACCGGCGAGGGTCGTGCGGACGCCCAGACTGCCTACGGCAAGGCGCCGGGCGAGGTGGCAAAACACGCCAAAGCGGCTAGAATCCCGGTTCTCCTCATCGCCGGAAGCAAGGGGCCCGGCTGGGATGCGTTGAGCGGTCTAGGCGTCACCGAGGTAGTGACGCTCGACCAGGAAGGTGACAATCTGCAACAGCTCATGCAAGATGCCGGCGAAATGCTGACCCGCACCACTGCGCGGGCCTGCCAGGAACGTGGTTGGAAATAGACGAGAAAGAACAGCCGGCTAAAGACGGCATGGAGCCTACAGACGTCGAGCTGGTCAGGGCCTACCGCAACGGTGACTCCCATGCGTTCGAGGAGCTGCACCGTCGCTACGTCGCGTCCATCTATCGGCTGGTACGCCGCAAGCTGGGCGACGCGCTGCTGGCCGAGGACATCGCGCAAGAGACCTTCATGAAAGCGCTGCGGATGATGGACCGGGTTGACGATTCATTCAACTTCGGCGGCTGGGTTCATACGGTGGCTCGCAACCTCTGCTTCGACGAGCTGCGGCGGCGGCAGCGGGACCTCCGCGCCGACAGTGCTGAAGAGGACGAGGGCGAGCTGCTGGCCAACCTGCCGTCTACCAGCAAGAGCTTTGACCCGGTGCTGGTCCAGGAGTCGAACGAGATGCGCCGCCAGGTCTGGGCGGTGGCACAGCGACTGCCGGAGAAATACCGCCTGGTGCTGACGCTTAGGGAGCTTCAGGACCTCAGCTATCGGCAGATAGCACGCACGCTCAAAATGTCGGAAAGCGCGGTGGAGACGCTGCTGTATCGCGCCCGCCTGCGATTTAAGGAGGAGTACATCGTCGCGGAAGGCGAGGGCGAGCTGAGCCACGCCGAAGCCGTCCCCCTGCTGGCGCCATACCTGGCCGGCAAGCTTCGCCGCAATCAGGCCGAAGCCGTGCGCAAGCACATTGCGGTATGCATGAAATGCGCCCGTCGCATCGGGCGGCGCCGAGCGCGCAGGAGTGTCGAGACATGAGGGTTAGTACAGTAGGTATGACATGGCCAAGGTAGTCGTTCGCTTCTTCGACGACGAGACGCTCGAAGGTATGGCCCGCGATCTCGATTTCGACGAACCCGACTTCCTCGTCGAGGTGGACGACGCAGGCGGTCTGGAGAACAACGAGACGGCCTGGATCCCGCTCACCGCGGTCAAGTGGGTCGAGCTGCCCCGCGACCAGGACCTCGCGTCCGAGACACCGACCCGAAAGGTGGCCATCCGGTTCCTGGATGGCGAGGTTCTGCGCGGTCACCTGGATGGCTCGCTCGAGCGCCATCGGTACGGGGTGGTCCTGCACCTTCACGCCGAGCAGGCCGACAGCCCGATCCGCAAGCTCGGGATACCGTTTTCAGCGGTCAAGGCGCTGTTCTTCATCCGTGAGTTCGATGCGCGTGGCGAAGAAGCAGGCAGCGCCTCCGACGCTTACCTGGCACGGCGAACCATGGCGCCTCTGCTAGACGTGCTCGAAGAGATGGACATGCTGACCCGCCTGCATCGTGACGGGCTGCTGTCCGACCACGAGTACGCCTCAAAGCGCACCCTGGTCCTGGAGCGCCTCTAGAGGCTCCCGGCGATGAGCGCCGACCTCCGTGGTCAGCCGCCATGGAAGCGCAGCTCGTTTTGAAGAGTCGCGGGACGCCTTAGTCGGCGAGCGCCTTGGCTTGGCGTTGTGGAGGGGTTTGGCTCACTTGGGCGTCAGAACCCCGGCGTAGAATCTCGATCGTGGCCGAACGCAGCGCTTCTCGTAATGGAAACGGCGCCGTCAAGGGTTCCTTCAAGGTCAAGACGGGGCTTGCCCAGATGCTGAAGGGCGGCGTGATCATGGACGTCGTCACGCCCGAACACGCCCGCATCGCGCAGGAGGCAGGGGCCTGCGCCGTGATGGCGCTGGAGCGCGTGCCCGCCGACATACGCAAGGAAGGCGGCGTGGCCCGCATGTCAGACCCGGACCTGATCAGGTCGATCATGGCCGCCGTGACCATCCCGGTCATGGCCAAATGCCGGATCGGGCACTTCGTCGAGGCGCAGATCCTCGAGGCGCTGGGCATCGACTACATCGACGAGTCCGAGGTCCTGACACCGGCCGACGAGGAGAACCACATCGACAAGCACCCGTTCAAGGTGCCGTTCGTGTGCGGCTGCCGCGACCTGGGCGAGGCGACGCGCCGGATCGCTGAAGGCGCTGCGATGATCCGCACGAAGGGAGAGGCCGGCACCGGTAACGTCGTCGAGGCCGTCCGCCACGCCCGGGCCGTCAACGCCGGCATCCGCAAGCTCGCCGGCATGAACCACGCGGAGCTCGTCCGCGAGGCCAAGCTGATCGGTGCTCCGGTCGAGGTGCTCGCCGAGTGCCAGCGGCTCGGCCGCCTTCCGGTGGTCAACTTCGCCGCCGGTGGCATCGCGACGCCCGCCGACGCGGCGCTGATGATGCAGCTGGGAGTCGATGGAGTCTTCGTCGGATCCGGCATCTTCAAGTCCGAGGACCCCTTGAAGCGTGCCAAGGCAATCGTCGCGGCCACCACTTATTACGACAAGCCGGAGCGCCTGGCCGAGGTGTCCGCAGGACTGGGGAAGGCGATGGACGGTCTCGAGATCCCCGCCATCCCCAAGGACGAGCTGCTCGCTGCCCGAGGCTGGTAGCTCCGCTCCTACTCGGAGCATTAATTTGAACGTGCGCCCTGCGCGCGCCCGGCGCCCCCTCATCGGGGTCCTCGCGATGCAGGGTGCTTTCGCCGAGCATGTCCGTGCCCTGGAAAAGTCCGGCGCGCGCACACGCCTGGTGCGAGCGCCTGAAGACCTCGAAGGGCTCGACGGGATTGTGCTGCCCGGTGGCGAGAGCACGACGATGACGATGCTCATGGAACGCACCGGGTTGCTCAAGCCGCTCCGCAGAGCGATCTCTCACGGCCTGGCCACCCTCGCGACATGCGCCGGCATGATCGTGCTTGCGCGTGACGTGGTCGATGGCATGGCTGATCAGCACGGCCTCGGACTGCTCGACATCGGGGTCCGGCGTAACGGCTACGGCCGCCAGGTCGACAGCTTCGAGGCCGCGCTGGACATTACCGGGCTGGGTGGAAAGTCATTTCCGGGCGTCTTCATCCGGGCTCCGCTGGTCGAATCCACAGGCTCGGTCGAGGTGATCGCGCGGCACAACGGAGACGCGGTCGCGGTCCGCCAGGGACGTATCGTCGCCCTGTGCTTCCATCCCGAGCTGACCGGTGACCTGCGCCTGCATCGCGAGTTCGTGAAGCTGGCCGCATCGTGAAAATCAGAACGGCGGGGTTGCTGGACCTCGCGCGAATCGAGGAGATGCACCGCTCGGCGGACATTCGCCTCAACCAGGCGGAGCCGCCGGCGGCGAGACTGTGGTCGCTGCTCAGCTCAACGCTGTCGGCGCTGCTGCCCCTGTCCCAGGAGACGCTGATGTACGTCGCCGAGGAGAACGGCAAGGTCGTCGGCTTCATCCAGGCCTCCGGCCAGCCGCTCGGATTGGACCTGAGAAGAGCGACTGTGCTGCAGGTCCTGAACCTGCAGGTGGCTGAGGAGTCCGATTCCGATGTCGTGGCGCCGGCGCTGGTCGAGCACCTGTCCAACCAGGCGCTTGAACGTGGTGCATTGCGGCTCTTCGTCCGCTTACCCGAGCGCGACCCGCTACTTCCGGCCTTTCGGCTGCGTGGTTTCCGCCAGTACGCAACGGAGGTTGTCGTCTACGCCGACAAGCCCGCGATGCGTTCCGAGCAGTTCCCCGAAGGAGCCCGGCTCGTCAAGCGCGGCGACAACCGAATGCTCTATCAGCTGTATCGCAAGGTGACGCCCCAAGGGGTGTCCCAACTCGAGGCTCCGACGTACAGGGAGTGGAGGGCGCAGCATGGCGGCGAGTGGACGGGCAGGCTCGCAGCACGTGGGTCCGACAAGCAGGAGTACGTCGTCGACCGCATCGAGCTGGTGGGTTGGGTCAAGGCTGAGCGCAGCACGGGGGCTCGGCCCAACACGCTGAACTTCATGGCGCTGCCTGAGCAACCGCTCCCGGGTGAGCTGGCGGACTTCGGCCTCTCGCTGCTGGGGGATTCAGACGCGCCGACCTGGTCCAGCCTGCGCCACTATGATTCCCACATGATCGACGCCCTGCGCGGGCGTGGGTTCAGCATGCTGTTGACGCAGCTGCTGTTGGTCAAAGAGCTTGCTGTCCGCGTAGCGGTGCGCGAGAAGGGACTGGTGCCTTCGTTCGGATGACTTCAGAAGCACGCTTGCCGCGACTGCCACGTCAGACGTCGGCAGCGCATTCCACCGCCCGTTCCCTCGTGGCGCCGGCACATGAGCCGGCCGGAGGTGCGGGTGCGGAGTGGGACGAGGAGATCGAGCTCCTGGCTCGGGCGCTGCCCCCCGATCTTGCTCACGCGCTGCACGAACGTACAGATCCGAGCGAGCTGCTCGAGATCGTGCTGGACCTCGGCCGTGAGCCCGAGGCTCGCGTGCCCGGACGCGAGGTCCTACTCGCGGATCATCCGGTGTCGGCGTCCGACCTCGAGCACGTCGCCAACAACGTCGGGCAGTTCGGTGATGACAACCGGGCCGGCATCGAACGCACGCTGCACCGCGTCTCGGCCATGCGCAACCGATCGGGTCGAATCACCGGCCTGACGATGCGGGTTGGCCGCGCCGTCACAGGCACGGGCGAGATCATCCGCGACATCGTCGTCAGCGGCCAGAGCATCCTGCTGCTTGGTCGCCCAGGCATCGGCAAGACCACAATGCTGCGTGAGTGCGCGCGGCTGCTCGCCGACGAGCTGCGCAAGCGCGTGGTGATCGTTGATACCTCAAACGAGATCGGCGGCGATGGCGACATTCCGCACCCTGGCATCGGCCGTGCGAGGCGAATGCAGGTGAAGACGCCGATGCTGCAGCACGCGGTGATGATCGAAGCGGTCGAGAACCACATGCCTGAGGTGATCGTGATCGATGAGATCGGGACCGAGCTCGAAGCCGCCGCAGCGCGAACGATCGCGGAGCGTGGCGTGCAGTTGATCGCCACCGCGCACGGCCAGACACTCGAGAACCTGCTGGTCAACCCGACGCTCAACGATCTGCTGGGCGGGATCCAGAGCGTGACGCTTTCCGACGAGGAAGCGCGTCGACGAGGTACTCAGAAGTCCGTCCTCGAGCGCAAGGCGCCGCCGACGTTCGACGTGCTGGTCGAGATCCAGGACCGCGATCGAGTCGCTATCCACATGCCGCTCGCCGACATCGTCGACACTGCGCTCCGCGGGCCGCTGCTCACGCCCAAGATCCGGTTGCGCACGCGAGAGGGACGAGTCATCTCCAACGTCGATGCGCCGGTTGTCGTGACGCCCGAACCAACTCCCGCTCCGCCGTCACCGAGCAAGCCGCTCGGAATTTTTCCCTACGGCGTGAGCCGCCACCATGTGGAGCAGACGATCAAGGAGCTGGAGCTGCCGGTCAGAGTGCTCGGAAACCTCGATGGCGCGGGAGCGGTTCTGACTCTCAAGAACCACTACCGCCGGCGCCCTGACAGCCTGCGCCAGGCCGAGAGCCGCGGACTTCCGATTCACATCCTGAAGAGCAATTCGGTGACTCAAGTGCGCGATGCCCTGTCCCGCATCTACGGCGTCGACCGCCATGACGAAGGCACGACGCGGGCACTCGCTGAGGCCGCGGCCGCCATCAAGACGGTGAAGTCAACGCTGCGCCCGGTCGAGATCTCGCCCCAGAACGCGTACCTGCGAAGGCTTCAGCATCAGCTCGTCGCGGAGAATGAGCTCTCCGCGCGAAGCACTGGCAAGGAACCCCAACGCCGCCTGCGCATCACGCCATCCCCCGAACAACCCGCATAGAATCTCCGGACACTTGATGAGCGCCCGCGGCCTCTTCATCACCTTTGAGGGCACGGAGGGTTCTGGCAAGACGACCCAGGTCGAGATGCTGGGCGAGTGGCTGAGCGCTCGCGACCCGGTGGTTGTGCGCGAGCCGGGCGGCACGGAGCTGGGCGAGCGAATCCGCGAGGTAGTCCTCTACGCGGGGCTCGACATCGATGCAGAGGCCGAGATGTATCTCTTCATGGCGGCGCGCCGCCAGCTGATCGCAGACGTGATCGCGCCCGCCCTGGCGGCTGGCCAGATCGTGATCGCCGATCGGTATCACGACTCGACTCTTGCTTACCAGGGCGGCGCGCGCGGCGTGCCGGCGATCTGGCCACCAACGTTTCCCCGCCCCGACGTCACGTTTCTACTCGAGGGGCCGGTCGAAAAAGGATTGGAGCGCCACGTCGCCGCGGGCAAAGCACCGGACCGTATGGAACAGGAGTCGCTGGACTTCCACCGGAAGGTCGCGGCCGCCTACGACAGGCTGGCCGTGGCAGAGCCGTCTCGCTTCGTGCGACTTGACGCAACGGGGTCTCGCGACAAAGTCCACCTGTCGGTCAGAGATCACCTGACACCGCTCGTTGAGAAGGCGTAGTGAAGCTTGTGATCGCGGTCGTCCAGGGCGAAGACGCGCCGGGCGCGATGGCCAAGCTGACCGAAGCGGGAATTAGCTCGACGCGCATCGCCACCGGCGGAGGCTTTCTCCACCAGGGCAACGTGACCCTGTTGATTGGGGTGGAGAACAAGCAGGTCGCGGAGATCCGGTAAATCATTCAGGAGAACTGCCAGGAGCGCACCCGATACCTGACACCGGTGGCCCCACTGGCCGAGCCGGGAGAGCTGCCGTCGCGTACCCGGTCGAGGTCCTGGTCGGCGGCGCCACGGTGTTCGTGGTCCCGGTGGATTCGTTCGAAAAGATCTAGTTCGACGACTCGCCGCGGGTCTATAGTTCGGATCACGGCACAGGCCCGTGAAAACCACGATCACCGCTCGAATCTCGATCGATAACACCGCCTGGAGGCGAGTCCGAACCCTCGCCGCCCGACAGGGCCGGTCGCTGCCCGAAGTCCTCGGCCAGTTGCTCGATCAGGCCTCGGCAGAGACCTCTCTAGAGCTGCCCAAGGTCGATGCTCCATACGAGCCTCCAGCCCTGTTGAGGTTGTGGCTGCGCCGGCACCCGGATTCCGTAATGGAGAAGGACTGACCAGGCCGACGTCGTAAACTCCCCGCCTTGGTGGTCCGCCCCCGACGGTCATTTCATCCTGGCTTCGCAGGTGTATTTCCCACGATGGTTGTTGACAACGAACGGACCGCGGAGCCGGGCCACCCTCAGTGATCCGGGTCGAGGGCCTACGCAAAAGTTTCGGCGACGTGCGCGCGGTCGACGGCGTCGACCTGCATGTCGAGAGCGGCGAGATCCTGGTCCTGCTGGGGCAGAACGGCGCCGGCAAATCGACCACTCTGCGCTGCCTCGGCGGCATTCTCCACCCCGACGCAGGCCTCATCGAGCTCGACGGCCTGAGGCTGCCCGACAGGCTCAACGAGGTGCGCTCGCGCCTAGGGGTGGTGCCCGACCAGGCTCGGCTTTACGGCCGCAACACCGCGCCTGAGTACCTGGACCGCTTCGGTTACCTGTACGGGGTTCCGGAAACCGTTCGCCGGGAGCGCATCGGACAGCTGCTCGAGCGGTTCGAGCTGGCCGATCGGGCAGACACGGTGCTCGCGGCTTATTCGCGAGGCATGGCGCAGAAAGTGGCGCTGATCAGGGCCACCCTGCACGAACCCGACTGGATTTTCTGCGACGAGCCGACCGCCGGACTCGATCCTGTTGCTGCGGCCGACATGCGCCGCTACCTCGGCGAGCAGCGGGCTCGTGGCGCCGCGCTGATCGTGACGACACATGTCCTCGGCGAGGGCGAGCTGATGGCTGATCGGATCGCCATCATGCGGCGGGGGGTCATCGTCACCACCGGCACTCTCGACGAGCTGCGCCGGCAGTCTACGAAGGGGCGGCGGTTCGCGGCACAGCTGGCCGCACCGGTCACGGATGTGGGCTCTCTGGAACTGTGGCTGAGCGAGAACACACTCGATTACCGGCTGGACGGCGACCTTCTCGAATATGCCCTGTCATGGGACGCCACCAGGCGCGATCGGGCGGCGTTCGCCGCGCAGCTGCAAAGCCGCTTGAACGAGCACGGAGCGCCGTTTCACGAGCTCGAGGAGAAGCAGACAACCCTTGAGTCGGTCTACATCAACGCGATGTCCGAGCCTCTCGCTGTCCGGCCTGAACCGCCGCAGCCGGCAGCCCACGTCGCGTCCGGGATTCCGGCGATCCGCATGTTCGGGTCGCTGCGCTCGCAAGGCGACCTGCTCCGCCACTCGCTCCCTTTCTATGTGAGCTCGTGGTGGCGCCGCGGAGACCTCAGCTGGGTCATGTACCTGAACGCGTTCGTGCTGCTGCTTGTCGCCGCCACGTCGCTGTTCGGACAGCTGCCCGGTGTGGCCGGTCAAGTCGCCCAGCGATTCGCGGGCAACGCCGCCCTGCAAGCGGGCCTGCTTCTTCCGCTGTTCTTCATGTCGTTCGCGCTCCTCGAGTCGATCAAGAGTTCCATTGGCATCTGGTGGGAGAAGGCCCAGGGATCGCTCGAGGTGCTGCTCTACACGCCTGTCGACGATCCCTCCCTGATCTGGCTCGAAGTGCTGCCCGGGGCCGTGGTCAGCACCGTCTGGGTGACGCTGTGGATGGCGGCGGGGATGGCCTTCCTCAGCCTGTTCGGCCAAACCGCGCCGTGGGACCTGCTCCCGGTCTTCACGTTCGTCGCCGCCGTGACGTCGTACTGGGCGGCGATGGGCAGGATGCTCGGATTCATGCTGTTTCCGCGCGAGGGTGCGGCGGGCGGTGCGTGGTCATTCCTCCTCTCCCCGGTCTCCGCCGCTGTGGCCGATCTGCCCCTGGCTCTGTTTGTATTCCGCTCGCCGCTCGCTCTCGCTTCCCTGCTGCTTCCCATAACCGCGTGCTTCGCGTTGACGGTCCTGTGCGGGACGACCTTCGACCGCGAGCGCCTGATGGAAACCGGCCTGGGACGGGCGCGTCGCCGGCGAAGATGGATTCCCGTGGCGATCATCCGTCGCAACGCCGCCGCCCTCCTGGCTGCCGTGCTGATCGCCGCGGTTTCGGCCGGCGTGGCAGGCGCGATCACCGCGAGCGCCCACTGGCACTCGTGGTCGGACGTTCAAGCGGGGGTTAGAGGGTCACCTCTGGATCCGCCTCCGCAGACCTCCTCGCCGGCACAATTGCGCTCGTCTTCCGCAAGCGGGGTCACTGTCGCGGCGGCGGCGCTGGCGGGGATCGTCGCCACGCTCGCCTTGATGCTCGCGATGGTGATGGTCAGCTTTGCCGCCTTCTTCCTGCTAGGGCTGCCGGCGCTGCTCGGCTTGATCGGAGCCGGTGCGGTGTGGGGTACGCAAGCCGGTTTTGGGAGAGGTGCGCCACTCGAGCCGTGGCTGGCGGGGGCGGGCGGTGTCGCCCTCCTCGCGCTCGCCCTCAACACAGGGGCGGCGCTCCCCATCTACTGGTCCCTCGTGTTTGGTTCGGGCAGGCGGCTGGACCGTCTACGCGAAGCATGGTCCGGCTACTGGACGCTCTTCCGCGGTCTCGTCATCCCGGTGTGCGCGATCTTCGGAATCGTTGTCTTTCGCCTTCTGGCCGGCGGCTAGTGACAGCTCTAAAGGCTCAATGACTCGAAGCGCCTGAGAAGCTGACGAGTGCGACGCCGCCGACGATCAGCACGATGCCTGCAATCGCGAGCGGCGGCACCGGGTCGCCGAACATGATCTTGCCGAAGACGGCGACGAGGGCAACGCCGATGGCCGACCAGATCGCATAAACGATGCCGACCGGAAGGGACTTGAGCACCAGGGCGAGGAAGCCGAAGCTGGCCGCGTAGCCGACGACGACGATGATCGACGGCACCAGTCGGCTGAACCCGTCCGAGGCCCGGAGTGCCAGGGTGCCGGCCACCTCCGTGGCGATGGCCGCGCCGAGCAGCACCCAGGCCATCGGTCGCGCGCCTAGAGGTCGAGGGACTGCGCGACCAGTTCCCGGTGGTAGGTCGCGTCGCCAAGCGTCACCTCAGAGGACTTCGCCCGCTTGAAGTACAGGTGCATGTCGTGCTCCCACGTGAAACCGATCCCGCCGTGCACCTGGATCCCGTCGCCCGCGACCTTGCGATAAGCGTCGGAGACATACGCCTTCGCCATAGAAGCCGCCAGCGAACGGTCCGGCGCGTCGGCGTCAACCGCCCACGCGGCGTAATAGGTGGCGGAGCGGCCGCTCTCCGACAGCACCAGCATGTCGGCGAGCTTGTGCGAGACCGCCTGGTAGATGCCGATCGGTTTGCCGAACTGATGGCGCGCCTTGGCGTACTCGGTCGAGGTCTCGAGCACCTTCTGGGTGCCACCGATCATCTCGGCACACAGTGCTGCTGTCGCCCAGTCCAAAGCTCGCTTCAAATGCGGCCACGCCTTGTCCGCCGGGCCCAGGAGAGAGTCGGCTTCCAGCTTCACGCCGTCGAAACGCACCTCGCTCCAGCGCCGGGTCATGTCCAGTGTCTTGAGTGAGGTGACGGTCATGCCCTTGAGTCGTCCCTTGACCAGAAAGAGAGAAATTCCTTCCTCGCCTTTGCCACGGGTGCGAGCCGCGACAACGATGTAGTCGGCCGCCTCCGCATCCGGGACGAAGAGCTTGACGCCATTCAGCTGCCAGCCGCCCGCGTTGGGTGTGGCGGTGAGCGTCACAGCGCCGGCGTCCCACCGGCCTGACGGCTCCGTGAAGGCAAGGGTGGCGCGGGCCGACCCTTGCGCGATGGCGCCGAGCACCTCTTTCTTCTGGGCTTCGCTGCCGGCCTCGATCAGAACCGGCACCGCGAGGCCCATCGTGGCGAAAAACGGCCCTGGGAGCAGCGCGCGGCCGGCTTCCTCGAAGACCACGACGAGGTCGAGGAACGTGCCGACGCCGCCGTACTCCTCCGGGATGCCGAGCGCGGTCCAGCCCAGGTCGGCGATCTTCCGCCACAGCGTAGGGTCATAGGCATCCGGGCCTTCCATCAGCTTGCGCACGACCTTCGAGCTGCATTCCTTGGCCAGGAAGTCGCGCGCGGAGCGCCGGAGCATCTCCTGTTCCTCGGAAAAGGCGAAATCCATCAGCGGCTGAGTTTAAGGGTCGCTGTTGGGTTCAGGTGACGCCTCGGATGGCGCCTTCGGCTCCGATCGGCGCCTGGGCCTGCGCTTTGGCGCGGGCGCCGGTGCCGGTGCTGCACTGGGGGTCTCATTCATTTCTTCGGCCGTCGGCGCCCGGAGCTCGAGCTGAGGCTCAGGAGCTGCCAGCTCGAGGGGGGCCTCAGGTGCTGCATCGGCCTCGGGGTCCGAAACCGTTGGTGACGCAAGCGGCGAAGGCGCAGTCACTTCCGCGGGCTTCGCGGCGCCAACCGGGGCGATGCGGCGGACAGGTGGCGCGGTAGGCGAGGGAGGCGATGGAGGCGAAAGCGCCGGACGGCGCCGGTACAAGGCGACGATGCCGAAATAACCGGCCATGATCGCAACGACCCCCAACGCGATAACGATGCTCAGGGCCGCCACCTCGCCGCTGGTCAGCGGTCGTTGCTGGCCGGGACCACACGCGGCGGGCTCCGGCGGGCACGTTCCGGTTATCGCAAGTACCACAGGCGCGGCGAGCGTTGCGAGGATGCCGTACGCGATTGCAAGGCCTGAGACGACGAACAGCAAGGACAAGATGAGCTTTCCGCGCTGGTAGAGCAGGGCGCATGCGGCCAGCCCAATAGCCCCGACCGCGAAGGGGAAGACCACTCCACTGATCCGGTTCGAACTTCCGCCGAGCAAGAACGGCGCCAGTCCTGCCACAGCGGCGAGGCCGCACGCGATCCAGAAAGCCCAACGCGCACGCTGATCGTGGCTCGACGCTGTGCCCACTAGTCCTCCGAAACCGCCATCGACGACTCGCGCCCGCCGCCGCCCGTCAGAGAAGCATCCAGGGTGCGCTGCCGCTCACCGTGGTAGGGGTCCGGCTCGCCGAAGAGGCTGCGACTGGATGCCAGGCGAATGTTCAACAGCACGAAAAGTGCTTTGACTCCGTCGCGCCATGTGAGCTTCTTGCCTTGCTCGCGTGTGCGCGCCGAGTAGTCGATGGGCACTTCGTAGATCCGATACCCCAGGCGAAGGATGCGGCCGGTGATCTCGGGTTCGACGTCGAAGCGGTTGCCTCGCAAACCGAGCCGGCGCATCAGGGATGTCCGCATGACTTTGAAACCGGTCTCCATGTCCTGGATGTAGCAGTTGAACAGAATGTTGGTCGCAGTCGTCACCAATCGGTTCCCGATGACAAACCAGTACGAGTAGGCGCTGTGGCCGGCGAATCCCCTGATGCCAAAAACGACATCCGCTCGCCCGCGCAGGATCGGGCTGATCAGCTTGGTGTAGTCGGCGGGGTCATATTCCAGGTCCGCGTCCTGTATGAGGACAAGCGGGGCGGTGATCGCGTCAAGTCCGGTGCGGATCGCAGCGCCTTTCCCGCGATTGGTCTCGTGCTGCTTGATGATCACGCGCGGGTCCGAGATGAAACGTCGGGCGGCGGCCAGCGAGCCGTCGGTCGAGCAGTCGTCGACGATCACCACCTGCCGGACCGATGGTTCATCGAGGACGCGGCGCACAACATCTCCGAGGGATCGCTCCTCGTTGTAGGCGGGGACGATGACACCCAGCACGGGTTCTGGAGCGGCGGAAGCCGGCTTTCGGGCCACGGTGCGGCCTAGTTTATGCGGCGCATCAATCCTCCGGCCGCGCGCGGCCGGCGGCCACGTGCGCAGTCTGGCGCAGGGGAACCTCTTTGATCAGCAAAGTGGCGATGAACGCCACCGCAATGATCGGCAGGCCCGCCACGAAGACCGGATGCATGGCGTCGGCCAGGCCATGCCTGATGCCGGCCGCGATCGCCAGAGGCAGGTGCGCGAGCTGGGCCGGGTCGAACACCGCCCCGGCGGTCGAGGCGCCCGAGGCCTGGAATTGCCTGAGGGCCGACGCCGGCAGGTACCTGGACATGGATGAAGCCATGCCCTGGGTCAGGATCGTGCCGAGGATTGCAAGGCCGACCGCCGCACCGATCGACCGCGACAGCTGTGTGGCGGATGTCGCCACGGCCATGTCCTCGCGGCTGACCGAGTTCTGCACGACGAGCGTGTAGGTCTGCATGGTGACTCCGAGGCCGAGGCCGATCATGACCATAGCCTCGATCGCTGTTTGGTTCGTCGTGTTGATGTCGAAAGTCGACAGCATGTAGAAGCCGGCGCCCATGAACACCAGTCCGATGAGCAGTGGGAGCTTGTAACGACCGGTCCGCGAGATCAGCTGGCCACTGCCGATGCTGGTCACGATCATCGCCACCAGCATCGGGACCAGGATCGCCCCAGAGTTCGTGACGCTGTTGCCGATCACGCCCTGGACGAAGACCGGCAGGAAAAAGATCGCGCCGAACATCGACATTGCGACGCCCATGCCCGCGATGTTGGAAAAGGTGAAGATACTGCTCTTCCAGAGCCGAAGCGGCAGCACCGGTTCTGGCGCCCGCGTCTCGACCCATACGAACGCGGCGAGCAGGATGGCAGCCGCTGAGTAGAGGCCGACGATCTGCCACGAGCTCCACGGGTACTGTGCCCCGCCCCACACGGTCGCCAGCAGGGCGCATGTGATGCCGGTCGAGAGGGTGATGCTTCCCCAAACATCGATCGCGTGCTTGCGCCGCTCGTTGGGGACATGCATGTAGAGGGCGACCACGAACAACGTGAGGATCGCGAAAGGAATGTTGATGAAGAAGAGCCAGCGCCAACTGAAGTTCTGAGTGATGAACCCACCGGCGGCGGGACCGACGATCGAGGCAAGTCCGAAGGACGCGCCCATCACCCCCTGATACTTGCCGCGCTCGCGCGGCGAGATGATGTCGCCGATGATTGCCTGCGACAGCGGCATGATGAAGCCCATGCCGGCGCCCTGGACGAATCGCGCGAACACCAGGAACCAGAAGTTCGGGGCGACGCCGGACAGCGCCGAACCGAGTGCAAAGACGACTATGCCCGTCATGTACAGCGGCTTGCGGCCGTAGATGTCTGAGAGCTTGCCGGCGATCGGAACCACGATGGTCGAGGCCAGCATCGCGGAGATCGGAATCCAGCTGTAGTCGGCGATGCCACCGAGCTCAGCAACGATGGTCGGCAGCGCTGGCGCGACCAACGTCAGGTTCAGCGACGCGATCAGCGAACCGAGCATCAGGCCGGCGAAGACCGCCATGACCCCGCGGTCGATCCCTCTTTTCTCGGGCGCTGTCGTGGATTCGCGTGTGGCGACCGCGGTCATAGCTTGCTTATCTCCGGGCCCTGGGTGGAAACCGGACGCTACCTGCTGCGGGGCAGGCCAAGGACCCGTTCGGCAAGGATGTTGCGCAGCACCTCGGACGATCCAGCCTCAATCGTGTTTGCCCGCGAGCGCAGGAACTGGTACACCCATCCATCGCCGTCGCCAACCTGTCCCGCCGGCCCCGCCATGTCCACGGCTGTCTCGGTCATTCGCTGGTTGAGCTCCGACCACATGAGCTTGAGGATCGAGCCTTCGGGTCCCGGGATCCCACTGCGCTTCACAGCGGTCACCGCGCGGTAACCGTTCAGCTGCAGCGCCCGAGCCTCGATGGTGTACTGGGCGACCTTCTGCCGGACGAGCGGGTCGGACCCCCGTCCCAGATTGCGCGCGTGCTCGGCAAGCTCGGCCGCGGTGATCTGCGCGCGCGTGGCGAGCGCCATGCCCAGCGTGCCGCGTTCGTGCAGCAGCGTGGTCATCGCCACGGCCCAACCGTTCCCAGCCTCGCCGAGGATCTGCGATTTTGGAACCTTGACGTCCTTGAAGAAGATCTCGTTGAATTCCGCATCGCCCGTGATCTGGACGAGCGGCCGCACCTCGATGCCGGGGCTTTGCATATCGACGATCAGGTAGGTGAGACCGTCACGCGGGTTCGCCTCCTTGCGCTCTCGGGTCACCAACATGCACCACTTGGCGACGTGAGCGAGCGTGGTCCAGACCTTCTGACCGTTGACCAGGTAGTGGTCGCCTTTGTCCTCGGCGCGCGTCTGCAAACCGGACAGGTCGCTGCCGGCGTTCGGCTCACTGAAGCCCTGGCACCAGATCTCCTCTGCTGACAGAAGGGGTGCGAGGTATCGCTTCTTCTGCTCCTCGGTGCCGTGCGAGATCACCACGGGACCGCCCATGCCGAGCCCGATGACGTTGATCGGATCCGGCGCCTGGGCCAAGATCATCTCGTCGTTGACGATGAGCTGCTCCATGAAGCCGGCGCCGCGACCCCCGTACTCCTTGGGCCAGGTGATGCCGACGTACCCCGCGTCGTAGAGCTTTTTCTGCCATGCACGACGGCTCTCGATGAATCCCTTCTGCCCTTCGTCGGCTCCATTCGCAGGCGGCTTGTTCGCCTTCAGCCAGGCGCGGACCTCGTCGCGAAACGCTTTCTCGGTCTCGCTGAGCTCGAAGTCCACGAAGCCTAAGTTAGACCACCTGAGCCGATGGGCGCCGTTTTAAGCGACGGCCGGTATCACCTCGGAGGCCAGCAGCTGCAGCGCGTCTGAGTCGTCGAGCAGGAAGTGCTGAAGCATGAACAGGTCGACCCCGAGGCCTGCGAAGTGGCGCATCTTCTCGGCGATCTCGTCCGGAGTGCCCACGAACCACCACGGCCGCCGGTCTTCGATCACCTCGTCTGGGCTCATGCCGTTCAGGTCGCGGACGATCTCTGAGACCTGGGCTGCGCGCTCCCGAAGCTCCGACTTGTTGCGCCCGATGATGTAGCTCGCCATCACCGAGTGCCGGATCGACCTCGGGTCGCGACCAATCTCGCGGCAGGACAGTTCGAGGATTGCCCGCCCTTCCGCGTACATGGCGGCGTCAAGGCGCGCAACGTTCCACTCGGCGGCCTCGCGCGCCACCATTGGGAGGGTTCGCTTCTGACCCTTGCCTCCCATCAGAAGGGGTATGGGGTTACGGACCGGCTTGGGGTTCGACTTGTTCCATGTCTCGCGGATAGTCGGGATGCCGGCCTCGAGCAGGTCGAACCGCTCTTTCTGGGTGAGGAAAGGGATCCCAAACTCTCGGTGTTCGTTCTCATTCCAACCGGCGCCGACGCCGAGGATCACGCGCCCTCCGGAAAGTACGTCCACCGCTGCGGCCATCCGCGCCAGGATGGCGGGGTGCCGGAAGGTCATGGGACTGACCATCGGTCCAAACTCGATTCGCTTCGTCCATTCGGCGGCGAGGGCCAGCGAGATCCAGCATTCGATGCAGTCGCGCTCCGGTGCGCCCATCAACGAGATGAGGTGGTCGCTGCGGCGCAGCGACTCGAAGCCAAGGGTGTCGGTGTCGCGGCAGATGTTCCGCCAGCGCTCCCAGTTGAGGCCCTCCTGTCCTTCGATCATGATCCCGATCTTCGCCACGTTTCAGATCGTAAGCTGCGCGCCGATGCGCGCGATGTGGACGTGCCCCGATTGCGGACGCAGTTTCGCGAATCGCAACCAATCCCACTTCTGCAGCCATGTCCGGCTCGAAGATCATTTCGCGGGTCGCGATCCGAATGTCATTGCCACGTTTGAGCGCTTGCTCGCTTCAGCTCGGAAAAGGGGGCCGGTCACTGTCCTCCCCGAGAAGACGCGCATCGCGTTCCAGGTGCGCATGAGCTTTGCCGCATTCACGCTGCGCCGGCGCTGGGTGGACGGCCACGTCGTCCTTGCGCGCCGCCTCGAGAGCCCGCGTTTCCGGCGCATCGATTTCATCTCGCCCCGAAACCAGGTGCACGTCTTCCGCCTGCACGAGCCGACTGAAGTCGATGCCGAAGTCGAAGCGTGGCTCGCCGAAGCCTATTCAGTCGGCCAGCAGCACCATCTCAACTCAAAGCGCCGGTGAGCTCGTTGAGGGGTAGGAAGTTGAGGATGCGGTCCTGCGGGATGCCCGCCCGGCGGGCCATCCACATACCCATCGGGACGTAGGCAAACTCGGCCGGTGCGTGCGCGTCGGCGTCCAGGCTGAAGCTGCATCCCAACTCCAGCGCAAGCCGCGCCATCTCCGGGGACAGGTCCATGCGCGCAGGGTCGCAGTCGATCTCGAGCGCCACGTCGTGTCGTGCGGCCTCTTTGAACACCGCTTCGAAGTCGTAGTTCGCCCCCTCGCGTGAACCCGGCCGGCGGCCGGTCGGATGGCCGATCACGTCGACGTGTGGGTGCGAGACGGCTCGAAGCATGCGCTCGGTCATCGCCGCAGGTTCCTGGCGAAGCTTCACGTGCGGCGAGGCGATAACCACGTCGAGCAGCTCGAGCACCATGTCCGGAAGATCGAGCGAGCCGTCCTCGAGTATGTCCACCTCGATACCCTGCAGGAGGGCGACACCGGGCACCTGCGCCTGTACCTCAGCCATCTCTCGTGACTGGGCCAGCAGCCGGTCGGCGTCGAGCCCGTTGACGACCTTGATCCTTGGTGAGTGGTCGGTCACCCCGAGGTAGCGATAGCCCATGGCCGCGGCGCCCCGGGCCATCTCGAGCATGGTTGCTCTGCCGTCGCTCCAGTTCGAGTGAGAGTGGACGTCGCCCTGGTAAAGAGCAAAGTCCAGTGCGGACTCGTCGTCGCGAGCCGGCTGCTTCATCTGCTCGCGCAACCGGTCGAGGTAGCGGCTGTGGCCTGTCTCCATCAGCTCGGTGAGCACCTTGGCGATGCCGGCGCCAACTCCCTCGATTGACGTCAGCCCGTAGGTGCTGTGCAGCGCCTCGAGGTTCGGGCGCTGGATCGCGAGCGACCAGGCGGCCGCGGAGAAGGCCTTGGCGCGGAACCTCTCTTCGGGATCCTGGCGCAGCAGGTACCCGATCTCCGACAAGACCTGCGCCGCCGCGATCGCATCCACCGGTCAATTGTGTGACGATGCGGTCCCATGGCAAAAAGCAAGCCCCGTCCAGCCGACCTGATCCCGGAGCTGATCGAGTCGCTGCTGGCCGAGCTGGGCGAGGACCCCGAGCGCCAGGGGCTGAAGGCGACGCCCGAGCGCGTTTCGAAGGCGCTTCGCCAGCTGACCGACGGCTATGCGGTTCGGCCCGAGGACGTCATCTCCAACGCCGTGTTCGACCAGGACTACGACGAGATGGTCGTCGTCAAGGACATCCCCTTCTACAGCCTTTGCGAGCATCACATGCTGCCGTTTTTCGGCACCTGCCATGTGGGCTACCTGCCCCGCGGGAAGGTGGTCGGCCTAAGCAAGATCCCGAGGCTGGTCGGCATCTTCGCCCATCGCCTGCAGCTGCAAGAGCGCATGACGAAGGAGATCGCGGAGGCGCTCAACGGGGCGCTCTCACCGAAAGGCGTCGGCGTTGTCATGGAGGCGCGACACCTCTGCATGGAGATGCGCGGCGTGCAGAAGCCAGGCGGGCAGATGATCACCTCCTGCATGCTCGGGACCTTCCGCAAGGACGCGCGCACCCGAGCGGAGTTCCTCGATCTGGTCCGCCGTCCATAGAACCGGCCTAGATGTGCACCCCGGCGAGTGAGCCGTATCCGACGGCATCGCAGAACGGGAACATCCCACCGTGGCTCGCGACCAGCCAGTAGCCGTGTCCGGCGGGCGCGGACTCCACGTGGTGGCCGTCCGTCGCCAGGCCGTGGCTCGGGTTAAGGACGAAAGAGGCGCCTATGGCGACCTGGGCGTAACCGCTCCCTGCAAGGCCGCTTGTGACGACGCTTAGCGACAGCTTCAGAAATGGCCGGCCCAGCATCGGCGTGAATTGTGGGCCTGTCCACCAGGGCCAGCCATACATAACGC
>CATPBO010000249.1 GCA_955652835.1 Candidatus Dormiibacterota bacterium | reverse complement strand
GGGAGATCCTCAAGAGGCACGGTCTGAACTGCTGGGCGATCTCGAACCACCTCGTTGGGCAGGCGGTTTGCGACCCCATCGACAGCCGGCACAAAGCCATCCTGCCCCCGGACGTGTGGGGCGACGGCGACGCGGAAGGCGTGCGGCAGCGTGCAGCCCGGAAGATGATGGACACCGGTCGGGCCGCCGCAAAGCTCGGCGTGAAGCAGGTCAACGGCTTCAGCGGCTCGGCCACGTGGCACATGCTCTATTCCTTTCCGCCCAACGACTGGGGCGAGGTCGAGCGAGGCTATGCCGACTTTGCCAAGCGCTGGAACCCGATCATCGACGTCTTCGACAAGGAGGGCGTCCGCTTCGGCCTCGAGGTGCACCCGACCGAGATCGCGTACGACTTCGTGACCACGCGCAAGACGCTCGACGCGATCGGACGCCGACCCGGTTTCGGCATCAACTTCGATCCCAGCCACTTCGCCCACCAGTTCCTGGACTCGGACGCCTTTGTGCAGGAGTTCGCGGATCGCATCTACCACGTACACGTCAAGGACTCGAAGAAGATGCTCGACGGGCGCCGGTCGATCCTCGGCTCCCACATCGACTTCGGCGAGCCGGATCGGGGCTGGACCTTCGTGTCGCCTGGTCACGGCGACGTCGACTTCGAGTCGCTCTTCCGCGCCCTCACCCGGATCGGATATGACGGCCCGCTCTCGATCGAATGGGAGGATTCTGGAATGGACCGCGACTGGGGCGCGCCGGACGCGCTGGCTCTGGTGAGGCGGACCGATTTCGCCCCTTCCTCCGTGGCGTTCGACGCCGCATTCAAAAAGGGGTGAAGGCGATGGGAAAGGAAAAGCAGGTCGGCTTCGTCACGATGGGAGCTGCCGCGGGCGGCAAAAAGATCAAGGACATCGGCGTCGGCATGCTGGGCTACGCGTTTATGGGCAAGGCTCACTCGAACGCCTACCGGAAGATCCAGTACATGACGTGGCCGCCTCCGTTGATGCCCAGGCTCGTGGCGATCTGCGGCCGCGACGAGGCGGCGGTGTCGGACGCGGCGCGGCGCTACGGCTATGAAAGCTACACCACGGACTGGAAGCGGCTCGTCCGGGACGACCGGATCCAGCTCTTCGACAACGGTGCGCCTAACAACCTGCACGCGGCGCCTACGATCGCCGCCGCGGAGGCTGGCAAGCACGTGATTTGCGAGAAGCCGCTGGGCCGAGATGCCAATGAGAGCTACGACATCTGGCAGCGCGTGGAGAAGACCGGCGTCAAGCACATGTGCGCGTTCAACTACCGGTTTGTGCCGGCGGTTCGACTCGCTCGGGAAATGCTCGAGGCAGGAGAGCTGGGCGAGATCTACCACTTCCGCGCCCGCTACCTGCAGGAATGGATCGTCGATCCCCAGTTTCCGATGGTCTGGAGGTTTGACCGCAAGGTTGCCGGTTCGGGCGCCCTGGGCGACCTGGGCGCGCACGTCATCGACCTGGCCCGGTACCTGGTCGGTGACATCGCGGCGGTGAGCGGCGCCACCAGGACCTTCATCAAGAACAGACCGGGTGGCACTGTCGACGTCGACGACGCGTTCGAGTCCGTGGTTGAGTTCGCAGGAGGAGCCGTCGGCACCATCGAGGCATCACGGTTTTGCCTGGGCCGCAAGAATGGGCTGACGTTCGAGATCAACGGCTCGAAGGGTTCAATCGGGTTCGACCTCGAGCGGTTGAACGAGCTTCAGGTTCACCTGCCCGGCTCGCGTCCGGGAGACGACGCGCAGGGCTTCCGAACGGTGCTCGTTTCGGAGGCCAACCACCCGTTCTGGCAGTGGTGGTGGCCGCACGGCCACATGATCGGCTGGGAGCACACGATGGTGCACGAGCTGCATCACCTCATCGAGTCCATCGCAAAGAACAAGCGGATCGGGCCGCATGGAGCGACGTTCGAAGACGGCTACCGCACCGCGGAGGTGTGCGACGCGATCCTCAGGTCGGCGAAGTCCGGCCGGCGCGAGGCGGTTCAGTCTCGGGCGGACAAGCCGAAGCGGAGTCGAAAGCGCGTCACTGCCGGCAGTCGATGAGCACTTTGAGGTGCCTTTCGGGATCCGTCACCAGTGGCTCGAAGCCGCGATCGACCGCGCCCAGGAGCGGAACGCGGTCGGTGATGAGCGAATCGAAGTCGATCTTGCCTTGGCGGAGGAGCTCGATCGCCGGGATGTAGTCCTCGCGCATCGCGTGCGATAGAGAAGCCAGGATCACTCGCTCATCGAGCAGCAGAGCGACGAGGTCGATCTCACGAGGCCGGTCGTGCACTCCCAGCACGACTGTCGTCCCGCTCTTCGAAGTAGCGGACAGCGAATCCGCCAACCCCGCCGCGGTGCCTGTGCACTCGAACACGACCGGGACCCTGCCACTGCCAGGGCCGGGTGGCGCTACCTCGAAGCCCATCGCCACGGCGCGACCCAATCTCGCCGTCGACGGGTCACGCAGGGTGACGGAACGTGCACCGGCAGAGCGGGCGACCTGGGCTGCCATCAAACCGATCGTGCCCGCCCCAAACACATGCACGTCGACTCCCGCGACGCTGCCTGCCCGGCGCACTGCCCGAACCGCGACTGAGAGCGACTCCGCCAGTGCGCCGGCTTCATCGGGAAGGCCCGCCGGTAGCTCGGCGCACATCGACGCCGGCACGTTCACAGCCTCCGCAAGGGCGCCATCCATCATCAAGCCCATCTCCGCCAGTTGGGGGCAGAGCTGCCTGTTCCCGGAGAGGCAAGCCGTGCAGTGTCCGCATCCGACGCTGTTTTCGAGACCGACGCGCGTGCCGGGATCGATTCCGGCTCCGGCTCCCGCCGCGACGACGATCCCTGCACCCTCATGGCCGAGGACCAATGGAACTTTGGCGCCGGTCAGCGGGTGAGGTGCTGTGGGGATGACGACGGGCCCGTGCAGGTACTCGTCCACGTCCGTGCCACAGATCCCGCAGTGTGTGATCGCCACAGTGACCCAGCCCGCCCGTGGGTTGGCCGGGGCCGGCCACTCCTGGACCCGGATGTCAAGCCTGTCGTGGAAGACTGCTGCCAGCATGTGCCGGTTTTAGCACAGCCCTTACTCGAAGAAGGGTTCTCCTGGCCTTGCGTAGCGGCGGCAGACCTCAAGGTCGAGCTCGACGCCGAGACCCGGCGCATCGCTGAGCTCCACATATCCGTTGTTGATGATCGGATGCCCACCGGCCAGCATCGCGTCGAAGAAAGGCACACCGGCCGCGTGCCACTCGAGAGCAATGAAGTTCGGAATCGCGGCGCAGATGTGGGCCGAGGCCAGCGTTCCGACTGGGCTGGAGATGTTGTGAGGCGCCAGCGGCAGATAGGACCGATCGGCGAGCTCCGCGATCCGTCTCGCCTCGGACAGGCCGCCGGCCTTCTGCAGGTCCGGCGCCACGATGTCGACCGCGCGTTGGTCTATCAGCTGGGTGAAGCCCTGCGCCAGGTATGTGTTCTCGCCGGTCGCGATTGGAGTCGTCGTGCCCTGTGCCACTACAGCCATCGCGGCTACGTTCTCGGGCGGAACGGGATCTTCGAGCCAGAGCACAGGTAGGCCTTCCAGCCGGCGCGCCAGTCGCAAAGCATCGTGCGGCGCATAGCGCCAGTGACAGTCGAAAGCGACCTCGGCTCTCCCCTCAACAGCCTCCAACGCGGCCTGGATGAGCTCGACCTGGCGATCCATCTGCGCCGGCGGAATCGTGCGGGCGTGCAGGTCTTCGCCGGGAGCTCGAGGGAGATCGATGTCAAATTTGAGAGCCGTGAAACCCCGGTCGGCCATTTGCTGTGCCCGCCTGGCGTAAGACTCAGGCGTCCGTACGCCGGGCCGCTCGACTGGATCCCAGTGCGCTTCCGCATCCTCAGCCACCCCACCTCTTGACCAGCTCGGCCGCCGGCTCATGAGCACCTCATCGATGCTCTCGAGAGCCTCACCAGCGTGGCAATCGGCATACATCCGGACGCGGTTTCGAAATGCGCCCCCGAACAATCGGTAGAGCGGGACGCTCAGGTCGCGCGCGGCAAGATCCCATAGCGCGGTCTCGATTCCGGTGATCGCATGCAGGACGGCGCCGCCACCAGAGGCAGACGGCGCGGTGGCCAGACGGAGCTTCCGGGTGAGCGGCTCCACCTGGCGGGGGTCTTCGCCGATGAGCAGCCGGCCCAGGGCTCGAATGATGGAGGTCAGGCCCGGGGCGAAGAACGATTCACCGATGCCGTAGACACCCTCATCGCTATCGATCCGAACCAACGTCCAGTCGAAGTTGCCTTCCACGACGGCAGTGGTAACCCTCGTGATCTTCATCGCGATGCATACGATAAGTGCCCAATGACCCACCTTTTCGCGGGGTAAGCTCCCAGACCTCCCAGCTCGCAACGAACAGGCATCGATTATCGATCAGCCACGTCACCCTGCGACAATGCCCAATGGTTGTTGAATCTGGGGGAGCGGAGATGAAGCTGGTCACCTACCTAGACGGAAGCGTCCCGCGCGTTGGCGTCCAACTGGCTGATGGTGTGCATGACGCGGGGTTTGCCGGTGACATGGTGGCTCTAATAGAGGCTTGGGAGGAAATGCGCGAGCAGGTTGCGAGGCACTCGACTGCGTCGCCCGTCATCGCCGGCGCGGTCCTGCTGGCGCCGCTGCGGCCTCGCTCGCTGCGCGACTTCCTCAGCTTCGAAGGCCATCTGAAGAATGCGATGGCGAATTTGGGCCGGCCGATCGCGCCGGAGTGGTACGAGACGCCCGCCTTCTACAAAGGAATGCCAGACACGGTCATCGGCCCCGAGGAAGAGATCCCCTGGCCCGCCTACACGGAAAAGCTCGATCACGAACTGGAGCTCGCGATCGTTATCGGGAAGCAGGGCAAAGACATCACTCGCGAGCGTGCGCTCGAGCACGTCTTCGGGTACACCATCTGGAACGACATGTCAGCTCGCGATGTTCAGACCCAGGAGCTGCCTATCGGGATGGGGCCCGCCAAGGCCAAGGACTGGGATGGCTCCAATGTGCTGGGCCCGTGCATCGTGACAGCGGACGAGGCAGACGTCAGCGATCTTCGGCTGACCGTACGGATCAACGGCGAGACCTGGGGTGGCGACACCACGGCCCACATGCACCACAAGGTCGAAGACATGATCGCCTACGCCAGCCTGGCGCAGACGCTCTATCCAGGGGACGTCTTCGGCTCGGGCACCGCGACTGGGGGCTCTGGCCTGGAGCTCAACCGCTGGCTTGCACCCGGCGACGTAATCGAGATGGAGGCGGATGGGATCGGCATCCTGCGTAACAGGGTCGGCCGGCCAGGAGGAAAGTGAGCATGGCGTACATCGTCGCGGCAACTTACCGGTGCAAGCCGGGCGAAGAGGAAAAGGTCCGTGAGGTGCTCCAGATCGTGGGCCCACTGTCGCGTAAGGAACCCGGCTGCCTCTTCTATCAGGCTCACCGCTCACCCACCGACCCCCTCGTCTTCTTTCTGTACGAGCAGTATCGTGACGAAGAGGGCTATCAAGCCCACATGGCGACCGAGCACTTCGAGAAGTACATCAAGGGTGAGGCGATCCCGAGGTTGGAAAGCCGCGAGCGGGCCTTCTACGTGACGGTCGATTAGTTCGCGGCTGCACGCGCGCGCGTCTTCTTCTTATATGTCTTATATGGAGGACATCGCTGATGCCTGAACCTCAGAAGGTGATCATCTCGTGCGCGATCACTGGGGGCATGACCGTTCCGGGGCAAAGCGCGTCTATTCCCATCACCCCAGACCAGATCGTCGAGTCGGCGCTCGAGGCGCATCGGGCCGGTGCGTCGATCCTTCACCTGCACGTGCGCGATCCGAAAGATGGCCGCCCTATCGCGGATCCGGAACTCTTTCTCGAGGTCACATCAAGCATCCGTGAGCAATGCGACGCCATCGTTCAACCCACGACCGGTGGCGGGGTTGGAATGTCAATTGACGAGAGGGCGCGGGTACTCAGCGTGTGCCGGCCCGAGATGGCGACCTTCAATCTCGGCTCCTTCAACTTTGGCATTTTTCAAGTCAAGCACAGGGAGGGAATGGCGGATTGGGAAACGGCCTACCTCGAGTCGACCCGCGACTATGTTTTCAAGAACACATTCGCGGACATGTATCGCATGGCCGGCTATTTCCGAGAAAGCGACACCAAGCCTGAATTCGAGGCTTACGACGTCGGGCACATCTACAACCTTCTGCATCTGCTCGAGCAGGGGTTGGTCGAAACGCCGCTTCACCTCCAGTTCGTGCTCGGAGTTCTGGGCGCGAACGGGACTTCGCCCGAGCAGCTTGTGCACATGTGGCAGACCGCGCGCAGCCTTCTCGGCACGAACACCTTCACGTGGTCGGTTGCCGGCATCGGCTACCCAGGCGAGTTTCACCTCGGTGCGGTAGCCCTGGTCCTGGGCGGACACTTCCGCGTCGGCCTGGAGGACAACCTTCGGTTGACTCTTTCGAAACGGGCGGAATCCAACGCTCAACTTGTGGAGAAGGCCGCTGCGCTAGCGAAGTTGCTGGACCGTGAGGTGGCGACGCCTGCTCAGGCGCGCGCCGCGCTGCGAATTATCGATAATTGATCAGACTTAGTTTCGGGGCATATCGAGGAGGGTGGAGATGAGCGCAACAGCAACCGAGGTTCTCGGCCAGTTCCTGGGCGACGACACCTTTCCCGTCCAATGGGACTCGCAGGCGGAAAAGGACCTGTTCTGGATCTACGACGATCTCCACATTCCGCAGCCCGTTTCCCCGATGTTCTTCGACATTGGCGGCTGGTGGCTCACTTGCGACCACATGTTCCGCCGCTTCGCCACTCCGTTCGCCGCGGACTGGATTGCAAAGAAGATCAACGGCTATGTGTTTACGGCGGCGATCCCCGCCGACTCGTCGATTCTGGTCGACTCCACCGAATACAACGCACGCTATGCCGCGAGGGTGCCGCGTGATCCGAACTATGCGGCCCAGATGGGCCCGTACCTGGGGGCTGTGCTTCCCGTCTACGGGACGAACTTCTTGACGTGGTGGCGGGAACGATACCGCCCTGAGATCGACCGCAACTTTGAGTACTTCGACGCTTACGACTACTCGAACCGCAGCCTGGCCGAGCTGGCCATCCACCTCGAGGATGCGATCGACATGCACGATCGCAACTGGAAGATCCACTGGATGCTCAACTTCTCGCAGTTCTCGGCAACGCTTGGTCTGCAGGGAGCAATGCAGGAGATCAAAGGCAGCGTCGACCAGGAGCTGTTCGGGCGCCTCCAGAGCTCAGTCGAAGACCGCAACTGGGACTCGATCGAAGCGCTGTGGAAGATGAAGAACCAGATCAAGACCAACGCCGAGCTGAAAAAGGCCTTCGACGGCGACACCGCGTCGGATGTGCTCAACCGCCTTCGCGGAAGCGCCGCCGGGCGCGCGTTCATCGACAAGGAGCTCGCGACCTACCAGCAGGATTTCGGCTACAAGGCGATCTGGAGTCATGAGTTCGTGTTCCCGACATGGAAGGAAAACCCGGCCCCGATCATCGAGGCGATGCGCGGCTATCTGGAAACGGACTACGACTACCAGAAGACGATCAACGCAGTCAAGAAGGATCTCGAGTCCGCAGTCGGAGAGCTGCTGGACGGTGTCAAAGGCGACCAGCTTCAACGGCTCAAGGGCGCGCTCGACCTCTGCATGAGCATGTCGCCGCTCACGCCTGATCACCACTTCTATGTCGACCAGGGCACCAACGCGCGTCTGCGATTGGTCCTGGTGGCCATCGGCCGCCGTCTGGAGGAAGAAGGCGTCATCCACGACCCGGAGGACACGATCTTTCTGCAGTACAACGAGCTTCGCCGCCTGCTCGGTGACACAAAGGCTTTTGCGGCCAAGCCAGTGGTGTCCAGGCGGCGCGACGAGCGCGAGGCTGCTTACGCTGTTCGACCTCGCGAGTGGGTTGGAACCGCAACCAAAGTGGCTCTCGATTTCCCGTACAACGGGCTATGGGGCTTTCCCGACAAGTTCTATCGCAAGCCCCCCGCCGCCACCGGCGCCATCAATGGGCTGGCCGCGTCGCCTGGCGTGGTGGAGGGACCAGCACGGTATGTGCGCTCACTCGATGAGTTCGACCAGGTTCGCAAGGGCGAGATCCTTGTCTGTCAGATGACCAACCCCGCATGGGTGGTGCTCTTCACCAAGATCGTGGGTCTGGTTACCGACGCGGGCGGCACGACTTCGCATCCCGCCGTCGTGTCAAGGGAGTTCGGCATCCCAGCGGTGGTTGGCACGTCCAACGCCACTCAGCGAATCAAGACCGGCGACCGGATCCGCGTCAACGGCTCGACCGGTGTGGTCGAGATCCTGGGTTGATGCCTGCAAGTTGATCTCCTGGTTCGACGAAGTTGCCTGCGAAGATCCGGAGGTAGCGGGCGGCAAGGGTGCGAGCCTTGCGCGGCTTCAGGGTGCCGGACTCCCCGTGCCCTACGGCTTTGTGGTCCGGACTGAGGCTCTGGTCCGAACACTCGAGTCCGGCGAAAGGCACCGTCGCATGCGCGCCCTGCTAGAAGATGCACCGCCTGAAGCTCTGCCGTCCCGGGCCAAAGATGCTCAAGCGCTCGTGATGGAGGCTTCGCTTGTGGCCGGCCTCGACTCTGAGCTGGCGCGCGCGTATGCGCGCCTCGGCGAGGGTCCCGTTGCGGTTCGCTCCAGCGCCTGCGCCGAGGATTCAGAGACCGCCAGCTTCGCGGGCCAGCAGGACACATTTCTCAACGTCCGCGGCAGCGGGGCGGTGTTGGCTGCGGTGAGGCAATGTTGGTCCTCGTTCTTCTCCGAGCGCGCCCTCTTCTACCGGTCGCACAAAGGATCGCTTGGCGACCTTCGGATTGCAGTGGTCGTGCAGCGCCTGCTCGCACCCGAGAAGTCGGGAGTGATGTTCACAGTCGATCCGGTTCGAAAGAGACGGGACCAGATGGTGATCGAGGCAGTCCACGGTCTGGGCGAGTCGGTGGTCTCGGGAATGGTTACCCCCGATCACTACATCGTCAGCCGCGATGGCGAGCTCAAACGGGTGCAGATCAGCACGCAGACCCTTGCCATCGTCGCGGCGGCCCAAGGCGGCGTGCATGAGATTGCGCTCGATCCGGTGGTCGGCGGCACGCGTGTCTTGAGCGACGGCGAGCTGGCCGACCTGGCGCGGATGGGGACCAAGCTTGAGGAGCTGTTCGGAGCGCCTCAGGATGTGGAGTGGGCTTTTGAGAACGACAAGCTGTACCTCTTGCAGTCGCGACCGGTAACAACATGACCAACACCGTCGAGGTCGCGCGGGCCTGGGTGCGGGAACGCCTACCCTGGCAGGCTCGTCACCTCGAGCGTACTTACGACTGGGTACTCGAGCTCGAGCCGGGGGCATCGGAGGCGCTCGTGCTCGCGGCCTTGACCCATGACATGGAGCGCGGTTACCCCGAGGGCAGCCCGGCATGGTTCGAAGGATGCTGGGCGGACAGGCTTTACCGGATGGCGCACTCGGAGCGCTCTGCAAGAATCGTCGGCGATTTCTTGCGCGACCAGGGTGTAGCCGAGAGCCTCGTGCGCGAAGTCGTGCGGCTCATCGTCGCCCACGAAGTCGGGGGCTGGCCGGACGCCGACGTGCTGCAGGCCGCAGACTCGCTCAGCTTCCTCGAGACCATCCAGCCCGTGATCTCTAAGCACCTCGCCAGCGGCAAACTCAACGCGGCGGGTGCCCGAGCCTGGCTGGATTTTCAGTTTGAACGCGTGCGCCTGGAACGGGCGCGAGAGCTGGGCCGGCCGATGCTGGAGAAGGCCAAAGCGGAGCTCGAGCGGGAACTGAGTCATATCAAGTCGGCGGTGACGTGAGCAGTCGTTCACAGGTCGGGCCGGCAGGAAGCATCCCTCCGGAACGGATGGTGCTCGCGGCGGGACTCGTGCGTCAGGGCCGACTCTATTCGCTCGCGAGGGCACGGTTTCGGGGCATGCCGATCTTCCCCGGCCACCCCAACTTCGAAGTTCTCACCTACCGCACCCCGCGAGGCCTCAAGGTGGCGGGCGACCGGCCGTGGGGTCCGATCAACGAGGCAGGGCTCGGCTACATGAGCGACCTGATCCTGGCCACTGCGCACTCAGGCGCGCACATCGACGCCCTGGCGCACATGACCGTCGGCGACGACAACCACTGGTTCGGCGGTGGCAGTGCGGACACCGACCTGGGCGATTTCGGCCCCACCCACGGCGATGCCGAAAGACTGCCGGCCATTTTCACTCGCGGCGTCCTGCTCGACGTCGCCGGTTGGCGCGGCGTCGACTGCCTGGCGAAGGGAGAGGCGATCACCGCTGCCGACCTTCAGGCTGTTGCCGCCGCGCAGCAGACTGACATTGAGCGATGGGACGTCGTCCTGGTTCGCACCGGCTACATGTCGCTGTGGCCGGACATGGAGAAGATGGCCCGGCATCGAACGCCAGGGCCGGACTTGAGCGCCGCCGCATGGCTGGCCGCGCGCGGAGTGGTTGCGACCGGTTCGGACACCGAGACCTATGAGGTTCAGCCGGCGCTGGATCTCGGTCAGCCGGCCAACCCTCAGCCAGTGCACACGCACCTACTCATCGAGCGCGGGATCTACCTGATGGAGAGCCTCGACCTGGAGCGGATCGCTGCCGATCGCGTATACGAGTTCTGCTTCGTGGCCCTCCCGCTTAAGATTCGGGGCGCGACCGGCTCGATGATCGACCCGCTGGCAGCGGTCTAGATGGACGCGACCATGGACGCGCTTGTCGTTGAAAGCCCGGGACGTTTTGAGGTGCGAGAGGTCGAGGTTCCGCGCCCAGGCAGCCTGGAAGTCCTTTCTCGGGTGAGGGCGGTCGCGATCTGTGGCACCGACCCGCACATCATCAAAGGCGATTTCCCTGGCTTCTGGCCCAAAGCCTTTCCATTCATTCCGGGCCACGAATGGTCGGGCGACGTGATTGCGGTCGGTGAAGGTGCCGAGCACTTCGGCTGGGCGGTGGGTGATCGGGTCGCCGGCACCTCCCACGCCGGCTGTGGCGTCTGCCGCAAGTGTGTCGAAGGCCGTTACAACATCTGCGAAAACTACGGCCGAGAATCCGTCCACCGGCAGTACGGCCACTACACGCAGGGCTGCTTTGCGACCTACGTCGCGCACTCGATCAAGAGCGTGTTCAAGATCCCGGACGAACTCGGTTACGAGGAGGCAGCCGTCCTTGATCCCGCGGCGATCGCCCTCCATACGGTACGGCGCGGCGGTGTTCAGGCGGGCGACAGCGTTGCGATCACCGGGCCTGGAGTGATGGGGATTCTGGTGGCTGAATGCGCGAAGGCGATGGGTGCCGGGAGAGTGATTGTGCTCGGACGGGGCGCACGACTTGCAAAAGCGCGGGACCTCGGCTACGAGACCGTCGATGTGAGCAGCGGCGATCCGGTTGCGACGGTGCGTGAGATGACCGGCGGCCTGGGCGTGGAGGCTGCCATCGAGTGCGCGGGAGTGCCTGAACCCCTCCAGTGGTGTGTGGCGATGCTTCGGCGCGGCGGTCGCTGCGCGGTGGTGGGAATTCCGCTCAGCGAAGTGGCGCTGCCAATCCAGAAGATGGTCCTCGATGAGCTGGAAGTCATCGGAGTCCGGGCTAGCGCGGGCGAGATGAGCCAGGTCATTCCGCTCGTGGTCGATGGCCGGGTTCGGGTTGGGGCGCTGATCACACATCGATACGCGCTGAAGGACTTCGCCGAAGCCTATCGCGTCTTCACCGGGAGGATTGATGGCGCCCTCAAGGTGATCGTCAACCCATGAAGATCGTGGACCCGACCGTGACAATCGGCCCCGGCACCGTTGGTCAACCAGCAGCTAATCACAGTAAATCGATTATTGATTTTCAATCATCGCTGTGCGACGATCTCGTCAGCCGGAGGTTCGGGGATCGCTAGGAGGGAAAAATGCGAAGGATCGTCTTGTTGGTTGCCACGATCGCCGTGCTTACAGGATCAGCCGCCCAAATAGTGCGCGCACAGGAGCACGAGGACCCGCAGCTCAAGAGACAGCCGACTCCGGCCGCCGTGGTCAAGGAGCACCTGGATGCGCTGAACCACTGCGATGTCAACCGTCTGATGGCGCAATACCCGGACTCGGTGCACTTGTTCCTGCCAGGCGGAAGTGCTCCGAATGTCGTCATCGGCCGTACCGCTGTCCGGGCGCTCTTTGAGGGCTTTTGCAAGCCGCACGCACAGGGCGGTTTGAATGGCATCAAGTTCACCTCTCAAGTCGTGCAGCAGGTGGGCGACACCATCAATGTCCAGTGGGTCGCGAACGCGCCATTCCTCGCTGAGCCGTACTATGGCGCCGACGCCTACGTCACCAAGCACGGCTTGATGTACGCGCAGGTCACCACATTCGGAGCGCCGCCGCTGAAATTCAAGCCCTGATGTGGAGTGACGCTTGTTGAGTCGCTTGGTTTGGGGGCCCGGGTTTGCGGGCCCCCACTTTCTCTGGATGACTGCCTCGGCGCAACGCCAGGACGAGCGCGAGGCGTCCTACGAGGCGCGGCCGCGTAACTGGGTGGGAAGGGCCACCCAGGTCGCGATAGACTTCCCTTCCACGGTGTTTGGGGCTTCCCCGACAAAGTCGCATCAAGACCGCCGATCGCGTTCGCGTCAGCGGACCGACGAGGGGGTGGAGATCCTTAGTTGAGGGCAACCTCGGCGTTACCGGCTCCCTCCGTGAACCGGAAGCCGGCCCCTGTGCTGCGGGAGGTGCTCCGAACCCAGATCAAGGGCCTGATCATGGAGGGCATCGTCGATGGGCGTTACCCACCCGGATCGCGACTCATCGAAACGAAGATCGCCCGTGAGCTCGGTGTCAGCCAGGCACCAGTGCGAGAAGCGCTGCGCGACCTGGAAAGCGTAGGCGTGGTGGAATCGTTGGCCTTCCGAGGCACCCGCGTGCGCAAGCCCACCGTCGCCGAGCTGGTCGAAGCCTTCCCAGTGAGGGCCGCACTCGAGTCGCTAGCCGCCCGTGAGGCGGCCCGGCGGATCAGCGAAGAGCAGCTGGTCGAGCTGGAGCGTCTGATCGACGCGATGGTGGAAGCGGCGCACCGCGCCGACGCCACCTCGCAATCGGTCGCGAATGCGCAGTTCCACGGGCTGGTCGTGCACGCCGCGGGCAATGCCACGCTGGAACGCCAGTGGACGCTGCTTGAGCCGTTCGCACGCACGTACCTCACCACGTCGCACCCCGGCATCGACCTGGTCCGCCTGGCGGAGCGGCATCGCAAGGTCGTCACGCACCTGCGCGATCGCGACGCTGAGGGCGCGGCGGCAGCGATGCACGACCACCTCATGGAGGCCTCGCGGTGGCTTCAAGACGGAGGGGCCGAATGAAGGTCGCGGGTCACGCGTGATGGCCGGCCAACTCCTCGCCCCATCCCCCACCGCAGGCTGCGGAGGATGTGAGCCTCGCGGATAGGAGCCCGTCCGACGAAGTCCGCGGCTGGGCATCAAGCTTCGATCCGAGTGCCGGAATGCTGGAGTCGATTGTGTGAGTCGGGGAGACCTGCGCTCGGCAGTAGCGCTATTAGCGCGGCCAGTCGTTGTCAGGTTGTTGTCACACATGGATAAAAAGGACGCGCGCGAGGCCGGGCTGTTGAGGCTCAACCAGGGTAGGGCCGATGGTTGGAAATGCGGCGCCGTTGCGCATCAGCGTACTGGGGCTTCGCGGATCAGTCCGACCTCTATCGTGGAACCTG
>CATPBO010000248.1 GCA_955652835.1 Candidatus Dormiibacterota bacterium | reverse complement strand
TGGCGCTTGTCCGTGTGCCAGGGGTTGTGCTCACTGAAGTCTCCCGTGAAAACTCCCCTGTGTTGGTCATCATTCCGTCGGATGAAGAAAGAGAAGGAGTCGGCTGACGCGATGACCGGATCACTCGTGAGAGAGGGGGACCAGCTGTTGGTCACTCTCGCGCGTGATGTGGGGATCGAGCATCATCGGCTACGGCACCCACCACTACGTCTACGAGAGCGGACGAGAGGGTGATACGGCCGCCGTAGGATTTGCACCCCGTGCCCACGCACTCGTGCTGTACGGCCTGGGCTATGACGGGCACAATCCCGAGCTCTTTCTATCGCTTGGCACCCACACCGCTGGCAAGGGCTGCCTCTATGTAAAACGGCTGAGCGACATCAATCTCGGTGTACTTGAACGCATGATCAAGACAGCGTTCTCGCGGCGTAACAATGTGCGGCCTTCGTACCCCGTAGTAGTGCCCTGCATGAGCATGGCGACACCGGTTGGACTTGCAACTACCCCATCAATCGCTACAGGAGCCGTCCGCGACTATTGATAGGTCCGGCCGCCGTCGATCAAGATTAGCTGGCCAGTGATGTACGCCGCCCAGTCTGAGGCGAGGAAGGCAACCGCGTCGGCGATGTCTTCTGGCTGGCCGATGCGCGCGAGCGGGATCTGGGAGAGCAGCTTGTCCTGCTCCAGCGGAGCGTGCGCATACCGCGCCTGGAAGAGCTCGGTGTCGATGGTGCGCGGCTGCACAGAGTTGACGCGCACGTCGGGAGCCAGCTCGCGTGCGAGATGGCGCGTCAGGCCGTCGACCCCCGCCTTGGAAGCCGCATAGTGGGCACCTCCGCCCCCGCCGACCAGCGCTGAGCTGGACGAGATGTTGACGATTGCCGCTCCGGGACGCCTGCGCAGGTGCGGAATCGCCGCGCGGCAGCAGTAGAAGGTCGCGGTGAGATTGACGCGCAGCGTGCGCTCCCATACGTCGAGCGACATGGCCTCGACTTTCTGCACGCTCGTGGTCCCGGCATTGTTGACCAGCACGTCGATGCCGGTCCCCTCACCCACCTTGTCCATGCTCTTCTGCACAGCATCGGGATCAGTGACGTCGACGACTGACCACTCGATGTGGGGTTTTCGGCCCTGCTCGTCCAGGAGGTCGCTGAGCTCCGCTGTGGTCTTTTCAGCGTGCTTTCCGTCCAGGTCCCAGATCACCGTTCGCGCTCCGAGCCCAGCCAGCCGGTAGGCCACCGCCCGGCCGATTCCCCGGGCAGCACCCGTGACAACAGCCGTCTTGCCTTCGAACGTTAGATCACGCCATCCGTTGTGGCTTGCCATCAGCGCTGTCCGTACTTGTGATGGATGAAGTCGTGCATCCGCTCCACCTCCCCGTCCGGAACCGGCCTTGGCGTGCCGAGCTGAAGCGCGATGAAGGCGACGTGTGCGCTCTCCTCGACCGCCATTGCCGCCCCAAAGGATTTCTTCAAGTTCTCCCCCACCGCGATGACGCCGTGGTTCGGCAGCAGCACGGCGCGGTCGCTACCCAGGCCGGCGGCCACGCGATCGCCCGTGTCGGGACTCGCCGGCGGAACGTAATCCATGACGCGGACGGGTCCGCCGACGTACCCGGCGGATTCGGTGATCAGGGCGGGGATCTCACGACCCACGATCGAGAAGGCCGCCGCATAAGGCGAGTGGGTGTGGATGCAGGCGGAGACGTCTGGGCGTGCTCGATAGACAGCCAGGTGGACCGGGGTGTCGACTGAGGGTTTGGCCTGGGCCATGTCTCGCTCACCATCCAGGCCGACAAGGACCAAATCCTCAGGCACCATCGTGTCGTAGTCGACGCCGCTGGGCGTGATGAGGCACTTATCGGCACCAGGTTCACGAGCGCTGATGTTGCCGGACGTTCCGCGAACCAGGCCGGTCGTGATCATCTGTTTCGCAAACCGCACCAGCTCCACGCGCAGTGCCCGCTCCGACTCTGTCATGCGGTCCTCCTTTCAGCTGCCGTCATCTGCGCGGCACTGAAACGCTCCCAGGCCGGCTCCCACATCTCCGTCGACCGCGGTTCGTAGGCTCTCACGTCGGTCGATCTCCGCACGAGATCGCGCGCCTCTTCGAGGGATTCGACCAGCCCAAGCGCGATCGCCTGCAGCATCACGTTGCCGATCGCGGTCGCCTCGACCGGGCCGGCCAGGACAGGCCGCCGGCTGGCGTCCGCCGTCATCTGACACAACAAGGCGTTGCGCGCCCCGCCTCCCACCACATGGATCAGCGAGATCTCTCGGTGGGTCACTGACTCCAGGCGCTCGGTGGTCCATCGGTATTTCATCGCCAGGCTCTCCAGCACGCAGCGGACGATCGCGGCGGGATCGGCGGCAAGCGTCTGATGACTCTCCGCCGCCAACTCGATGAGCTGCGCGGGCATGTTTCCGGGACGCAACAGACGTCCGTCGTCGGGGTCGATGACCGCGACAAATGGACGCGCCTGTTCGGCAAGAGCCAGCAGCTGCTCATACGAATAGTCATGGCCGGCCGCGGACCAGGCGCGGCGGCACTCCTGCACAAGCCATAGCCCCATCACGTTCTTCAGGAGCCGCGAGGTGCCGGCCACGCCGCCCTCGTTTGTGAGATTGGCGTTGAGCGTGGCGTCGTTGATGAGCGGAGCCGGGAGCTCCAATCCGACGAGGGACCACGTCCCTGAGCTGATGTAGGCCGCGTGTTTGCCGGGCTGGAAGGGTACCGCCGCCACCGCGGACGCGGTGTCGTGCGTTCCTGGAGCGACCACCACGGCGGTGCCCAGGTTGAGCTCCTCTCGAACCGGTCCGAGCACCGTCCCCGGCTGAACTACCGGACCGAAGATGTGTGTCGGGATGCCCAGCTGCCCGAGAAGGTCCAGAGCCCAGGCGCCCGCCACAGGGTCGTAGCACTGGGTCGTAGTCGCATCCGTGTATTCGTCGACGCTTTCGGGGGTGAGCCAGCGGCCGACCAAGGCCGGCATGGTGAGCAGGCGATCGGCATCACGGAGCCGAGCGTCACCCGCGAGAACCATGGCGAGCAGCTGGTAGAGGGTGTTGATCTCCAGGAACTGGATTCCGGTCCGCCGATAGATCTCCTGCCGTGGGACCCGCTCGGATGCCCTTTCGATCATCCCCCGCGTTCGCTCGTCGCGGTAGTGCCCAGGATTGCCCAACAGGTTCCCGGAGCGGTCCAGGAGCCCGAAGTCAACGCCCCAGGTATCGATGCCCACAGCCTGGAACTCGCCTGCTCCACCCAAACCGGCCAGGACGTCGTCACGGAGCCTATCGGCGTCCCACTGCAGCAAGCCGGCCAATCGCACGGGGTCGTTGGGGAAACGCCTGACTTCCTCCAATGAGAGCCGGTCGCCGTCGAAGTCAGCGGCGACCACGCGGCCACTCTCGGCGCCGATATCGACCGCCAGCATTCGAGCCCTGTTCAAGCTCAAGCCTCCGGGTACCCGCTTTCCGCGGAGGCGAGACCGCGCTGCTTCGCCACTCGCTCCACATATCCACTTCGACGCAAGGCGGCGATGGGATCGGGGTCGAGCCCCAGCGCCGACCGTGCCGCGGCCAGCAGCGGACGCACATCGGTCTCATAAGCATCGGTCAGCACGCGCTGCGCGCCCAGCACGTCGCCAGACTCCTGTGCCGCCTTCAGTTGAGGCCGGTCCACCAGCAATGCCTTGGCGTGCGCGACCTGCACATTGATTACGGACTGGACCATGGCCTCGATCTTCGGCTCGATGTTGTGCGACTGGTCGATCATGAAGGCCACTTGGCCGGCATCCTGGTCAGCCGCCACGATCTCGTTGAAGATCAGAAAGAGCTGGAAGGGATCCGCCGAGCCCACGATGAGGTCGTCGTCGGCGTAGTTGCGGTCGTTGAAGTGAAATCCTCCCAACCGGCCCCGTTCAATCAGGTGGGCGACGATCTGCTCGACGTTGACGCCCTGCGCGTGGTGCCCGGTGTCGACCAGCACGTGCGCCTGTGGTCCGAGCTCGATACAGATCTCCAGGGCTGTGCCCCAGTCGGGCAGGTCCGTGCTGTAGAAGCCGGGCTCGAAGAACTTGTACTCGACCAGCAGCCTGAGACCAGGCGGCAGGGCGCGGTAGACCTCGCCCATGCACTCCCGGAGCCGCCGGCCGCGGGCGCGAAGGTCGTCCTGTCCGGGGTAGTTCGTGCCGTCGGCCAGCCACAGGCTGATCGTCGTCGAGCCGGTCTCGCGCGCGATGTCGATGCATTCGAGAACATGCTCGACCGCGCGCCGCCGGATTGCCGCCGACGGGTTGCAGAAACTGCCCAACCTGTAGTCGTCGTCCTGGAAGAGGTTGGGGTTGATGGCGCCGATCGCGACTCCGTGGCTCGAGGCCAGGCGCTTCAGATGGTCCCAGTCGCTCGCCCGGTCCCAGGGTATGTGGAGGGCGACCGTCGGGCAGATACCGGTGAGCTTTTGCACCAGCCCGGCATCGGCAATCTTTTCTTCCACGGTCTGCGCCGCACCGGGTTGCGCGAAGACCTTGAAGCGGGTCCCGGAATTCCCGTATCCCCACGACGGGGTCTCGACGCGGAGCCGGTTTATCCTCTCGATCAAATTGGGGTCTACTTCGGCCATCGTGTTCAATCCAGGTGGAACACCTCGACCAGCCTCTCGTGGAAACCGGTCTCGGGGAGAATCCCGCGTTCCATGATGCCCGCCATATGTGCCTCCCACCGATCGCTTTCCGGGTCCGCTGCCATCAGTTTCAAAAAGGCCTGGAAATCCTGGACCTCCATGTATGCAAACAGGTCCTGGCCTCTCATGTAGATGGAGTAGTTGCGACAACCGGCAGACTTCAGCGCCTGCAGCATCGCGGGCCATACGGCCTCATGACGGCGCCGGTACTCCTCTTCCTGGCCTGACTTCACTCTCATCGTGAAAGCGATTCTTTCCATCCCTAATCCACGGTGTGTCGGGCGGGGAGGCCACACGCGGCCCCCCCGCCCATGTATTTCTGGTTAGAAGTTGAGCTGGTCGATGTTGTCGGCCTTGAAGACGAACGGTGGGCCGAGCAAGACGGTTGTGCTGGTGTCGATCGTGTAGTCGCCGAGCCGGCCGGCCGTGAACTTCTCGCCCGCCGTGCCCTTGATCTTGCCTTGCACCAGCAAGGCGGCGGTGTAGTAGGCGAGGTAACCGAGATCCTTCACGTTCCAAAGAGCGAACTCTTTACAGGTGCCGTCCTTGACGTACTTGCGCATCAGGTTCGGAGTGCCCAGCCCGGTGAGCGCCACCTTGCCTGCTTTACCGGTCTGCTCGAGTACCTGGGCGGCGGCCGAAATGCCGACGGTCGTCGGCGAGATGATCCCCTTCAAATTGGGGTACGCCTGCAGCAGACCCTGAGCCTCGGTGGTGCTGACCTGCGGGTCATCGTTGCCATACGCCACCTTCACCAGCTTCAAGCCGCTGTACTTGGAGTTGCTGGCCAGCGCCGCCTTCATGAAGTCGATCCACGCGTTCTGGTTGGTCGCGGTGCTGGTCGCCGAAAGGATGGCGATGTCGCCCGCGCATCCCGGAATCTCGTCACAGACCATCTGGACCTGGACCTCGCCGATGCCCTTCGAGTCAGCCTGGTTGATGAACACGTTGCGGGCATCAGTTGCCGGCGATGAGTCGTAGCCGACCACTTTGATCCCCTTTGACATCGCCTGCTTCAGCGCTGGTGCGATGGCGTTGGGGTCATCGGCCGACACAACGATCGCGCTCACATTCTGCTGAGTGAGGGTCTGGATGAACGGAATCTGAGCGGCGCCAGTGGCATCCGAAGGCCCAACCTGCTTGAACTGGCCGCTCAGCGCAGTCGCAGCCTCCTGCCCGCCTGTGGCCGCGACGTCAAAGTACGGATTGTTGACGGCTTTAGGCAGGAACGCGATGTTGAGCGTCGCCGTGCCAGGGCTCGCGCTCGACGAGCCTCCGCCTCCACAGGCTGACAGCGCGAGCACTGCCACTCCTGCCAAGGCAAACGCCCCCTTGGGTAACCTCATCTTTTTCTCCTTATCTGTGGCTGGCTGACTGCACAAAACTTCGGCTCGACCAAGCCGACCTGATACGGCGCACGGCGGTGGGGCCGGCGACCGAAAGAATCAAGAGCGCCCCCACCACGACGCTCTGTGTGTCGGGGCTCACGTCGGCCAGCGTGAGCCCGTTGCGCAACACACCGATCACGAACACGGCGAGGACGACACCGGCGATGGTTCCCTCGCCCCCGAAGATGTTCACTCCACCTAGAAGGGTTGCCGTGACAACGTCGAGCACAAAGCCCTGACCGTTATCGGCCCGGGCGCTCGACAACCGGGCCGTCAGCACCACGCCGGCCAGAGCCGAGAGCGTGCCGGATAGGACAAAGAGCAGCGTTTTGACCTTCGCGACCTGGATCCCTGAGAACCTGGCGGCTTCCTTGTTCTTGCCGATCGCGAAAATCTGGCGACCAATCCACGTCGTGTGCAGAACAAAAATGAACGCCACCGCGAGGACCGCGAAGACCACGAACGGCCAGGGAATCAGCGTCCCCGGTACGTCGCCGAAACCGAAATTGGTGAACGAGTCCGGCCAGCCGCTGACCGATTGCGGGCCCAGCACGACCGACGCGAGACCGCGGTACAGGGCCAGGGTACCGAGCGTGACCACAAGCGACGGCAGCCCGGCACGCGTCACGAGCAGCCCGTTGAAGAGTCCACCCAGCGCGCCCACCGCCAGCACCAATGGAATATCGATCCAGAGCGGCCAGCGGAGCAGGAATACGAACCCAAGCAGCGCACTCGAGAGGCCGGCCATCGACTCGACCGAGAGGTCGATTTCGCCGGCGATGATGATCAGCGCGAGCGGCAGCGCCATGATGGCCTTCTCCATCAGGTTGCTGGTCATGTCCGAGAAGTTGGAAGCCGACAGGAAGTACGGCGAGAGGCTCGTCCCCAGCACGAGGAACGCGATGAGGAGGACTACGAGGAGCGTCTCCCAACGCGCCAGCAGCCGGTCCCTCAGCGCGCTCACCGACGTCCGGTTCTCGTCAGAATCCGCTGGAAGTAGTTACGAATCGCGGCATCCGTACCTACGGCGAGCAAGATCACCGCCCCGTCGATCGCCTGAAGCCAGAACTGCGAAAGGTGAAGGATTGTCAGCGCGTTCTGGATGGTCCCCAGCAAGACCGCGCCCAGCACCGCTCCGATCACGGTGCCCGAACCGCCGAAGATGTTGACTCCCCCAACCACAACGGCTGCGATCACCTGAAGCTCGAGTCCGCTCGCGGCGGACGCATTAACCGTCCCAAATCGCGATCCCCACAGCACGCCGGCGACCCCGGCGAGAAGTCCGCACAAGACGAAGGCGCCGAAGACAAGCCGCTGCGATGGGATGCCGACCACGTCCGCCGCTGCCGGATTGCTGCCGATGGCGTAGAGCTGCCGCCCGGTCCCCGAGTAGCGCAGCAGGTACGCCGCGATCGCGGCGATCACCACCGCGCAAAGAATCAGACTGGGGACTCCAAGGACCGACGAAGAAGCGATTCGGAGGTAGCTGTCCGGCAGGTCTATCGCACTGACCTGCTTGCCTCCGGCAATCAGGAACGCCAGGCCTCGGTAGACATTGAGCGTGCCGAGCGTCGCCACGATGGCTGGGACGCGACCCACGGTGATGATCAGCCCATTCAGAGCTCCAAGCCCCAGCCCCAGAACGCATCCCGCCAGGATCGCGGCGGGTACACCCAGGACATGCTCCTTCAAGAGGTCGCCGGTCACAAAGGCCACGAGCCCGACCACAGACCCAACTGACAGATCGACGTTGCGGGTCAGGATGACCGTTGTCTGGCCGACCGCGACGATCGCGATGAGAGCGACCGACAGCAGTATCTGCTCGAAGTTGGAGACCGTGAAAAACAGAGGCGCCTGGATGGCGACCACGAGAACGATTGCCGCCAGCGCGAGCAGGATCCCCAGCTCGCGGAGCCGCGCGATGAGCGCCAGAGTCCGCTGGAGACCGATGCGCCCCGCCAGGTTGGACGCAGCGGGCGTCTCCACTGCGGGGACCATCACTTTTCCGCATGACCGGTCGCCGCCGCCATGATTCGCTCCTGCGACAGCTCGTCGCGGCCGAAGCCAGCCGCAATGCGACCTTCGTGAAGAACCAGCACCCGATCAGCCATGCCCATCAGCTCGGGCAGCTCGCTCGAGATCAAAACGATCGCCATACCCTGGAGCGCAAGCTGGGAAATGATGCGGTGCACCTCGGCCTTCGCTCCGATGTCGACACCATGAGTGGGTTCGTCAAGCAGTAGAACCGTGGGCTTGGTCGCCAGCCACTTCGCGATGACCACCTTTTGCTGATTGCCGCCCGAGAGCCCAGAGACGCTCTGACGCACACTGGTCGAGCGAACCTGGAGCTGCTTCGAGTAGTCGGTCGCGAGGTCGCGTTCGCGGCCGCGGTCCATCACAAGAAGGCGGCTGAGCCTCCTCACGATCGGAAGGCTGATGTTCGCGGCGATCGAGAAGTCGAGGACCAGCCCATGCTCGTGGCGGTCCTCGGGCACGTACACGATCCCAAGACGCATGGCGTCCGTCGGGCTGTCGATGATGGCTCTTTTCCCCAGCACCGACACCTCGCCACCGTCCGCCCGATCGATGCCGAAGAGCACACGCGCAATCTCGGATCGGCCCGCGCCCACGAGGCCGGCCAGCCCAACGATCTCACCGCGACGCACCTCGAAGGAGACGTCACTGAACACTCCCTTCCGCGTTAGACCACGGACCTCGAGCGCAATCTCACCGACGGGTGCTTCCTCCTTCGGATAGAGGCTCTCGACACGGCGGCCAACCATGTGGCGGATCGTGTCCTCGGGGGTCAGATCGGAAACCGCGGCGGTGATCACGTGACTTCCGTCACGGAGAACACTCACGCGGTCAGCGATCTCGAACACTTCGTCCATTCGGTGGTCGACGAAAAGGACGGCCACGCCGCGGTCTCGCAACTGGCGGGTGATCGCGAAAAGGCGCTCGACCTCATGGGTGGATAGGGCAGCGGTGGGCTCATCCATTACAAGGACGCGAGCCTCCACAGAGAGCGCTTTTGCGATCTCGACCAGCTGTTGGTCGGCAACCGAAAGGCCTCGCACAGGGACGTTGACCTTTTGCGCCACACCGAGGCTTGCGAACAGCTTTTCCGCCCGACTGTGGAGCTCGCGCCAGTCGACTCCACCCAAGCTGCCGCGCGGCAGTTGACGGATGAAGACGTTCTCGGCGACCTCGAGGTCAGGGAACAGGTTCGGATGCTGGTGGATGACCGCGATGCCGTGATCTCGAGCCGATGCCGGCCCACGCAGGACCAGCTCTTGGCCGTCAAGCTTGAGGCTGCCGGAGTCCGGCCGATGAACGCCGGCCAGGATCCGCACCAGCGTGCTCTTGCCGGCCCCGTTCTCGCCTACTAGCGCGTGCACCTCGCCAGCGGAAAGCGCTAGAGAAACGTCCTTGAGGGCCTCGACGGCACCGAAGCGCTTGGAGACTCCGACCAGCTCGAGGATTGGGGTCGATTGGGTCATCGACTCCCCACCAGCCGCACGTCCACGCCCAGTTTTCTGACCGCTGCCACGGCGTCTGCGGGCGCTCGCTGGTCAGTGATGACAAGCCGCAGCCGGTCTGTCGCGCAGAAGGTAGCCATCGCCACGCGGTTCCATTTCGTGTGGTCGAAGACGCCGATGACTTCTTTGGCGGTGGCGAGCATCGCCATCTTGATTTCGGCCTCTTCCGCGTTCACGTCGGTCAGACCTTCGGTCAGCGTGAAGCCCACCGCGCCGACGAAGGCCTTCTGGATGTTGAGCTGGCGAAGCATCAACGTGCCCCAATTCCCAACGAGAGAAAAAGCCTCCCATCGCACCGCCCCGCCGGGCATAAGGACGGTGATGCTGGGCTGGCCGGCCAACTCGGTGGCGACCCTGATTCCGTTGGTCACGACGGTCAGCTCCCGACGTGCTTTGAGGTGGCGCGCGATTTGAAACGCTGTCGTGCTGGCGTCGAGGGCGATGCTGTCGCCGTCCTCCACCAGCCTTGCGGCCTCTGCGCCAATGAGCTCCTTTTCGGTTCGGTGAAGGCGCTCGCGGACTTCGAAGGCGAGCTCGGCGCGGCTTCTGCCACCGGTGATCGCGCCCCCATGGGTACGAAGGACGCTGCCCTCGACTTCGAGGATGGCGAGATCCTTCCGGATCGTCACCTCGGATACGGAAAACATCTCGCTCAGCTCCGCCACGGAGGCGCGCGAGTTCTCCTCGATCATCTCGGCGATGACCTGGCGACGCTCGGTGGGATAGCGCCGACTTTCGATTGCTTTCGTTTGCATTCGAACACAGCGACTCTAATGGCAATCGAAACTCGGGTCAACCCCCAAATAGTGGCCGGTAGAAAGTCGGCGCTGAGGCAAAGACGCAAGCGGGTCGGTGTACGGTTTGGGAATGCCGCGCCGCAAACGCAAAGGTTCTGGACCTCAACCAAATACGAAGCCGCAG
>CATPBO010000247.1 GCA_955652835.1 Candidatus Dormiibacterota bacterium | reverse complement strand
GTCGGGAACCTCGGCCCACCCGAGCGGCGTCGAGACGCGGGCGTCGGGCGTCGGGCGAACCGAATAGGCGGAGGCGATGGTGCGGTCCTTGGCGTTCTGGTTGTAGTCGAGGAAGACGCCGTGGCGCTCCTCCTTCCACCACTTGGAGGTTGCGATCGCGGGCGCCCGCCGCTCGACCTCACGCGCGAATGCCACCGCCGCCCGACGCACTTCCGGATGTGTCCAGGACCGCTCGAGGCGGCAGTAGATGTGCATGCCCCGCGAGCCCGAGGTCTTGGGCCAGCCGGTCAGGCCCATGTCATCGAGCACGCCCTTCGCCGCCAGCGCCACCTCGCGGACCTGCGACCACGGCACTCCCGGCATCGGGTCGAGGTCGATCCGCAGCTCGTCGGGATGGTCGAGATCGTCGCTGCGCACGGGGTGCGGGTTGAGGTCGATACAGCCCAGGTTGACCACCCAGGCCAGCTGGGCGGCGTCGCGGACGACGATCTCCTCGGCGGTTCGGCCCGAAGGAAAGCTGAGCACCGCCGTCTCGATCCAGGGCGGGCGGTTCGCGGGCGCTCGCTTCTGGAAGAAGGCCTCCCCCTCGGCGCCCTGGACGAAGCGCTTGAGCGCCATCGGGCGGTTGGAGACGGCCCGCACGGCGCCCTCGGCGACGGCCAGGTAGTAGTCGAGGAGGTCGCCCTTGGTGTACCCGACAACCGGGAAGAAGACCTTGTCCGGGTTGGTGATCTGGACCTCGCGGCCCGCTATCTGCACCGGCGACCTCCAGCGACTAGGGCGCCTGCGGCAGCTTGACCTCGCCCCGGCGGACCACCGGGGCGGAGGGGGGCGGCACAACCGGGCCGATGTCGCCATCGGGCGCCTCATCGAGGTCGACGATCACCGGCGCGTGGTCGCTCGGCCCGCTGCCCTTGCGCGCCTGGCGGTCGACCCAGGCCGCCCGCACCCGCGCCGCCACGGCGTCGCTGGCCAGGACCAGGTCGATCCTCATGCCGAGGTCCTGATGGAACATGCCCGCCCGGTAATCCCAATAGGTGAAGACGCGCGAAGCCGGCCAGCGCTCGCGGACCACGTCGTGCAGGCCGTGCCCGGCCAGATCGGCCAGCGCCGTCCGTTCGGGCTGCGTGACATGGGTCTGGCCGGTGTAGGCGTCGGGATCGAAGACGTCGGCGTTGGCGGGCGCGATATTCATGTCCCCGCAGACCATCCGCGCCGCGGGGCCGGCCTGAAGCAGCCGGTCGAGGGCCGCCAGCCAGGCCAGCTTGTAGTGGTAGTGCTCGGAGTCGGGGACGCGGCCGTTGGGCACGTAAACCGAGTGCACCCGGACCCCGCCGCAGGTGGCCGCGATCGCGCGTGCCTCCTGGTGAGGGAAGCCGGGTCCACCCGGAATCCCGACTTCGACGTCATCGAGGCCGGCCCGGGACAGGATCGCCACCCCGTTCCACTGGGCCTCGCCGTGGTGGGCGATCTCGTACCCGCGTCCGCTCAGGGCGGCGCCCAGCGCGTCCATGAACGCGTGGTCGGTGAGCTTGGTCTCCTGGAGGCAGACCACGTCCGGTCGCCGTTCGTCGAGCCAGGGCAGCAGTCGGGGTATCCGCTGCTTCACCGAGTTGACGTTCCAGGTCGCGACGCGCACCTTCGCCATGATGGCCCACGGAGGCTTCGAAGGCTGGGCCCTCGGGCACTCGTGGGACCTGCGACGGAGTCCTCAGATCTGGGCGAGGCCCCCATCGACGAACAGTTCGGCGCGGCGTTGACGAAGCTCGACTATCGCACTACTAACGAGTCACGGCCGGCCAAGATGCAACAGGACGGCCATCACCCTGCGATGGTCGTCGGCTGTCGGCTCGAGTCCAAGCTTGCTGAAAATGCTTCCGACATGAGACTCGACAGTGCGTTCACTGAGATGCAGTCCCTCCGAGATCGCCTGGTTCGATCGCCCCTGCGCCATCAGAGCCAGAATCTCGCGCTCCCGATCGGTTAACTCTTCCAACGGACTCTGTGCTCGTCGCCGGCCCATGAGCCGCGCCACTACCTCGGGGTCCACTACCGAGCCACCACGCTGCAGCCGCCGCAGTGCGTCGAGCAGCTCTTCCGTGTCCTGCACGCGATCCTTCAACAGGTAACCGACACTGCGTTCCGCGCGGGTCACCAGCTCCATCGCAAAGTCAGTATCGACGTAGGTGGACAGAACAAGCACGCCGACGCCCGGCCAGCGTCTATGAATTTCTCTGGCTGCAGTTAGACCCTCATCGGTTCGTGTGGGCGGCATGCGGATGTCGACAATCACGACATCCGGTTGATCGGCCGAGATCAGGTTGAGCAGCTCGACACCGTCGCGCGCTTCGCCAGCCACGGTGATTCCAGCTTCCTTCAGGAGACGAACAAGCCCCGTTCGAAACAGGGCCGAATCGTCGGCGACCGTCACCCGCACGGAATTTCTGCGTGCACCAGCGTGCCGGCTCGATGCGGGCTCGAGACTTCGAGTCGTCCGCCGAGAACCGCGACGCGGTCGGTCATCCCGATCAATCCAGAACCTCCAGACGGTTTCGCGCCGCCGGCTCCGTCATCGCGGACGTCGACGCAGAGGCAGTCGTTGTCGCGCCGGACGGAAACGTCGATCCGCTGAGCGCCTGAATGTTTTGCGGCATTGGTCAGTGCCTCACTGACTACGAAGTAAACCGCCGCTTCGACCGCGTCCGGGTAGCGCGCCGCCGGAATCTCCGTGATCTCGACTGGAATCGGGGATAGCTCGGCCAAAACGCGCAGGGCCGGGCCAATACCCGCTCGTGACAGCACTGCAGGATGGATGCCTCGCGCCAGCTCACGCAGCTCGCCCATCGCCTGCTGCAACTGAGTAGCAGCCCCCTCGAGATCCGTGACCAATCCTGCATCACCGTGCGTCGCAGCCTGGTCGCGAGCCAGCCGGATTGCGAGTCCGAGCGCCACCAACCGCTGCTGGGCGCCGTCATGGATGTCACGCTCGAGCCGCCGGCGCTCGGCGTCTGCTGCCTCGAGAATCCGGGCCCTCGAAGCGCGTACCTCTTCGAGACTAGCCCGAACCTCGGCCTGCAACCGCTCGTTCTCCAATGCCAATCGAGCAGCTGAACCGACGGCCGACACCAGGCCAGGGTCCTCGTCGTCTACGGCCGGATCGTGGATCAGCGCCGCTAGTGGCTTGCTGTCTGACTCAATTGCGGTAACAGCGCGCGCCGAACCAGCCGACGGCAGTGCCAAGCTTCGGCCGCTGCTATCGACGTAACCGCCGCCAGGCAGCGCCAGAGCCAGCTGCAGTGAGGGATCACCCAGGGCTCGCGCGAGAGAGTCGCGAAGTGTGCCGCCGGTTGGCGGGCGGCCCAGCTCGATAACAAGATCACTGACAGCGTTCCTGCCCAGCCGCGTGCGCAGCACGCCTATCAGCAGGCCGATTGGCAGAAGAGCAAAGATGATCTCCTCGATTGGGCCGAGAACGTACTGCCATGAACGAGGGATCAAGCTCACATTGACCAGCGTGTACGTGACGACCACAAGGAAGATCGGGAGTATCGCCCACAGGGCGGGCGCTAGCGCGCGGCGTGCGGGCGGACTCGACTGCAGCCAGTGTTTGATCACAGTCGCCACCACCAAAATGGCGACCACGACCGCCGCGGCATTTACAACGTCGACCACCGCGTCGTTGAGCCAGGACGTTCCTGGCACATAGAGTGGGTTTGGTGCACACTTCAGACAGTTCTTTTGCCAGTCGTTGGTAATCGATCCGGCAATACTGCCGATCACGACAACGCCGTAACCCGCCCCAATGAGGGCTATCTCGAGGCGGCTTTGAGGGCGTCCACGCGGATAGACCACGAAGATGTGGCCAAGCACCGCAAGGTAGAAAAGTCGCACCACATCACCCAGAGCCCAAGCCAGCGGTGTGTTGATCCATCCAATGCTGGACGCGAACCACGTCACGCCAAACACTGACATCAAAACGCCGATCGGGTTGCCGCGCCGGCGCCTGGCCGCGACCAACCCCACGAACAGGAATGACCAGCCGACCACGACTGCCACCGGGACAGAGGAGAGACGTATAGCGATCGAGTCGTGGTACGGGTTGATTACCACGGCGACCGCGTTCAACAGTCCAAGGAGGACTCCTGTCGCCACCAGCGCCAGTTCGATCCGCTCCTGCGTGAACCACGCTCGGACGCGTCTGCTCAACATGCGCTCATATACACCCAAACAAGATCGATTTGGAATCCGTGCTGGCACGGAATCGAATTCCGTGGACGCACCGATGACGATGGAACGGCTGAAACCTAGCCTGGGCTCATCTCAATCAGGAGGGTTTCAGATGGAAGCGAGACACCGTTTGGTCAGGGTTATGGTCGGTCAGGTCGCGCTCGGAGCCGTACTCATCGTTGCACTCTTCGCGTTGGTGCTGGCAACGCTCCACGGCCTTCCGCGCACGACGCACCCCGTTATGCTCATTGCACCAAGGGTGATGACGTCGCCGGAGGAGTCACCCGATGCCCACGAGCGAAACGCCACCTTCGCCCAGGCGTCGCGTTCGAAGTGGACCAACCAGTCTCCAGACGCTCAAGAGCGAAACGAGCGGCTGGCTAAGTGAAGGTGACGTCCCGGCTGTCAGCGCGACAGCGCGGGCAGCCGGGATAACGGCCTCGGCTGCCATGAGCAATTCGAAATATGCGGAGCAGGTCTTCGCGGAGTTCACGCCTGGCATCACTCTCGTCCTAGTCACGACAGGAGTGCCGACCTTCTGGCCGACGGCCCGCCGTTGAGCGCCTGAGTCACCCTGAAGGCGTCGGCCACTTCAACTACCCCACCGGCCTTGCGATTGACAGTGGCGGCGATGTCTTTGTGGTGGACAGTGCCAACGGTCGCATTCAGGAGCTCTCGCCCGCAGGCCGATACATGGCTCAGTGGCAAGCGCCTTTAGTCGGTTTCAAGTTCGTTAGCAAGGTGGCATTGGACGATCACGGGAACATGTACGTGTCTGTTGGGAGCGAAGTTTTCCCGACGGTCGTTCTGAGCCCGCGCTGAGCGGGCTGATTCGCACTCGGACTAGCCGCCTTGTGCATCGCTTACACAACCCCAGGCGTGCGCCGTGTACCACACCACTGCGTGATTACCGGAAGGACACGGCTGAACTACGCGGAGGACTACAACAT
>CATPBO010000246.1 GCA_955652835.1 Candidatus Dormiibacterota bacterium | reverse complement strand
CCGCATGTACCTGCCGTCGCTGTCGAGCCGCACCCTCGTTTACAAGGGCTTGATGGCCGGCACGCGGCTCGCCGACTTCTATCCGGACCTTCAAGACCCGAATTGCGAGAGCAGGCTCGCCGTCTTTCACCACCGCTACTCGACCAACACGATGCCGGACTGGCGGCTCGCTCAGCCGTTCCGCATGCTCGCGCACAACGGCGAGATCAACACGATCACAGGCAACCGCGCGTGGATGCGGGCCCGTGAAGCTGAGCTCGAGCCCGAGCTGCAGGGCGCGATCTGGCCCGAGGGATCGGACTCGGCGTCCCTCGACAACGCGCTCGAGCTCCTGGTGCACCGCGGTTGGGAAGTTTCGGAAGCGCTGATGAGCCTGGTCCCAGACGCCTGGGAAGGACGCGGCGACCTCGCCTCTGCGGTGCGCGACTTCTATCGCTACCAGTCGATCCGCTTCGAGCCGTGGGATGGCCCGGCCGCGCTGGCGTTCAGCGATGGCGTCGTGGTCGGGGCCGCACTCGACCGCAACGGCCTCCGGCCGCTGCGCTGGCAGCGCACGAGGGACGGCCTGGTGGCGGCGGCGTCGGAAGCCGGCGTCGTCACGATGGCGCCGGAATCGGTGGTCGAGCGCGGCAGGCTCGGACCCGGCCAGATGCTCCTGGTGGATACCCGCGACGGTTCGCTGCTTCGCGATTCGGATGCCAAGGAACGCGCTGCTGCTCGGCACGACTACGGCCTGCTTGCCGACCGCATCCTCGTCCCGGTCGAGCGCCGGCACATGGAGCTCGATCCGCTCGAAGACCTGCCTGCCCAACATCGACTGCACGGGTGGGGAGCCGAGGATGTCAAGTTCGTGGTCGAGGCGATGGCGGAGACCGGCGCCGAGCCTGTCTACTCCATGGGGGACGACATCCCCATCGCTTCGCTCGGCCGCACTCCGCGACGCATCTATGGGTATCTGCGCCAGCGTTTCGCCCAGGTCACGAACCCGGCGATCGATCCGCTGCGCGAGAAGGCGGTGATGTCGCTGCGAGTACTGCTCGGCGCGCGGCGCGGCACGCTCGAGCCTGAAGGCGGTGTCGATCGCGAGCTGCGCCGGCAGCACCATCCCGCGGTCCCGACGTACGCCAGCCTGCTCGAGCTGGACTCGCCGGTGCTCGGTGCCGCGGAGCTTGCACGCGTGCTCGAAGAGGCAACCGTGCTCGACGCGACCTACGCTCCGGAGGAAACGCTCCGCGACGCGCTGCTCAGGCTGCGCCGCGAGGCAAGCGAGGCCGGCGGCGTCATTGCGCTCAGCGACCGCAGGACCGGCCCTGACCGCTTGCCCGTTCCGATGGCGCTCGCCGTGGGCGCTGTCCATGAGCACCTGCTATCCAACGGCGAACGGATGGCCAAGGACATCGTCGCCATTGCGGGCGACGCGGTGGACGTCCACGACCTCGCCTGCCTGATCACCGTCGGCGCGACCGCCGTCCATCCATACCTGGCGCTCACGACAGCCAGCCAAACACCAGAAGGACAAACCCGTTATCGCAAAGCGCTCGAGACCGGCCTCTTGAAGGTGATGGCGAAGATGGGTATCTCGAGCGTGATGAGCTATCGCGGCGGCGAAGTGATCGAGGCGCTCGGACTGGGTGCCGAGGTGATGGAGCTCTGCTTTCCGTCTGTTCCCTCTCGGATCGGAGGCGCGGACCTCGCGGACCTCGAGCGCCTTGCGCGCACGCGACCCGAAGGACTGCCCGATCACGGCCGCGTCCGCTTCCGCAAGGCAGGCGAGCACCACGCGTATAACCCGCTGGCGGTGCGCGCGGCGCACAAGGCGGCGCAGACCGGAGACCAGGACGCGTACCGCGAGTGGCGCCGCCTCTCGAGCATGGACCAGCCCCAGTCGCTGCGCGAGCTGATGCAGATCAAAGAATCAGCAACGCCGATACCACTGGACGATGTCGAACCGGCAAGCGAGATCGTCAAGCGCTTCGTCAGCACCGCGATGTCGCTCGGGGCGCTTTCGCCCGAGGCACATGAGACCCTGGCGATCGCGATGAACCAGGTCGGCGCGCGCTCCAACTCAGGCGAAGGTGGCGAGGACCCGGACACCTACGACGATGAAGGCGGAACACGTCGCGACAATCGCGTCAAGCAAGTCGCATCGGCACGATTCGGCGTCACACCGCGCTACCTGAAGCGCGCCGACGAGCTGGAGATCAAGATCGCCCAGGGATCAAAGCCGGGCGAGGGCGGACAGCTTCCCGGAATCAAAGTGACGAACCTCATCGCCCGGCTTAGGCACGCGCAGCCGGGGATGCAGCTGATCTCCCCGCCGCCGCACCACGACATCTACTCGATCGAGGATCTCGCCCAGCTGATCCACGACCTCAAGACGGTCAACCCCCGCGCGCGAATCGGAGTCAAGCTCGTCTCGGAGTCGGGAGTCGGGACCATCGCTGCGGGAGTTGCCAAGGCGAAGGCTGACTACATCCTGATCTCCGGCCACGACGGCGGAACCGGCGCGTCACCGCTCTCGTCGATCAAGAACGCCGGCGCGCCGTGGGAGCTCGGACTGGCGGAGACTCAGCACGTCCTGGTGGCGAACCGATTGCGCGAGCGCGTCAGCCTGCGCACGGATGGAGGCCTGCGCAATGGCCGGGACATCGTCATCGCGGCAATGCTCGGTGCGGAGGAGTTCGGATTCGGCACCGGCGTGCTCGTCGCTCTCGGCTGCGACATGGCGCGGCAGTGTCACCTCAACACCTGCCCGACCGGCATCGCGACCCAGCGCGAAGACCTTCGCGCAAAGTTCGCCGGCCGGCCGGAGCACGTGATCAACTACCTGTTCCTGATCGCCGAAGAGGCGCGCGAGCACCTGTCGCGGCTGGGGGCTCGCTCACTGGAGGAGATCGTCGGGCACGCCGAGCTGCTCGAGCCGGACGCCGAAGCCACGCTCGACCTTTCCTCCTACATCCTGGCGCCGAGCGATCAGCAGCTCCCGCGGCGACGCATCAGCGCTCGCAATGGCGAGCTGCCTGGCGCACCGCCGCCGAGCGGTGCCATCGACAACTCACAACGGACGGTCGGGGCCGCGCTCCCGGCCAACGAGTCGCGGCAGTACCGAGGCAGCGCCGGGCAGAGCTTTGGCGCGTTCCTCGACGAGGGCGTCGAGCTCAGCCTCGAGGGCCAGGCGCAGGACTATGTCGGCAAGGGCATGGGCGGCGGCGTGATCGCGATCCGGCCGTTTGCAAGCGATGGCGCAGCGGATCCGGTGTTGGCCGGCAACACGATCTGCTACGGCGCGACCGGCGGCCGCCTTTTCGTTGCAGGCCGGGTCGGGGAGCGGTTCTGCGTGCGCAACTCAGGGGCGAAGGCGGTTGTGGAAGGGGCTGGTGATCACTTCTGCGAATACATGACGGGAGGCATTGCCGTCGCGCTCGGCCCGGTGGGCTGGAACGCCGGCGCAGGCATGACCGGCGGGGTGGCGTACGTGACCTCGTGGAATCAGCTCAACGCCGACAGCGTGGTCGCGCGGGAGGTCCCGGCCGAGGACGCCGACGAGCTCCGGGCGCTGGTCGAGGAGCACCACCGGCGCACGGGCAGCGCT
>CATPBO010000245.1 GCA_955652835.1 Candidatus Dormiibacterota bacterium | reverse complement strand
GGATTGGTTGGCGCGCGTCGGCGAGCACCCCGCTGAGCGCGTCGGCCGGCATGGTTGGATGCCGCAAGAAGCACGCCAGCAATGACGAGAGCAGCCGGTGTTCGTCTTCAGGCCGCTGGGTCCACGCGGTCACGAGATACGAGAGCTTGAATCGGCGTGGCGGCGGCCGGCGCTCGGTGATCAGTCGGGAATTGCTGGCATCGCCGCGAATGTCCTGCCACATGACCTCGCGCTGCTCGAGGTCCTCGCGGATGTCGTACAGATAAAGGTCCACGGTCGGGGTGTTGCGCCGCGAGGACCATTCCTTGTTCGGCGCATCGAACGCGATGTCGGCTTTCGATCCGTTGAGGGCATCCCGTTTTACGAGGGCGCGCAGGGACTCATCCACGTCCTGGATCATCGCTCTCTAGGGTTGCCGCTTCAGCCGCGCCTAACAAGTCGCCTGCGGGCAGACGTTGGGGTGAAGTTCCTGCCTGATTGGGCAACCTCGAGCACAGCTTGCCGTCCCTTTGGGCATTGCCGCTTACCCGTTCACTGGCCCGCTCGTCCCTTGTGGCGAACGAGCGCCGATGCGACGCTCGGTTGCGTACCTGACGGCATTCAACAGGGAGGAGATTGCCCATGCCCAATTACTTGTCGCCCGGCGTATACGTAGAGGAGGTCGAAGCCGGCTCACGCCCAATTGAAGGCGTTGGGACCGCGACCGCCGCCTTCGTCGGCCTTGCCGAGAAGGGTCCGGTCAACGCCCCAACGTTGGTCACCAACTGGAGCCAGTTTTCGCAGACGTTCGGTGGATTCCTGGAAGGGTCGTATCTCGCGCATTCCGTCTACGGCTACTTCCTGAACGGCGGTGGGTCCGCCTACATCGTCCGGATCGGCGCCGACGGCCATGCACCATCAGCCCAGGCCGAGCTGCCGAGCGCGAAGGACAAGTCGCTGGCAGGGTATCGCGTCCTGGCGTTGGAGGGCGGTCAGCCCGGCAACGACATCCAGGTCGAGGTCGCGGAAGCCTCGCAACCCTCCGACGACACCTTCAAGCTGATCGTCACGCGCGGAAAGGATCGCGAAGAGTACGACAACGTCACGACGCGCAAGGGCAAGAACAACGTCCTTACGGCTGTGAAGACCGCGTCGAAGCTAATCCAGCTCGAGGAGATCGGGACCGCCGGCGCACTGGAGAAGGTCCCCGCCCCGGGCAAGGTTACGCTTCAGGGCGGCGGCGGCACGATGCCCGCCCGGGTCACCCCGGATGAGTACGTGGGCAATTCCGCCGATCGCACCGGGTTCGCGGGTCTCGAAGCCGTCGACACCGTCACCATGCTCAGCGTGCCGGACCTGATGGCCGCCTACCAGCGCGGCATGATCGACTCCGAGCAGGTGAAGGCCGTGCAGCTGGCGATGATCGCCCATTGCGAGCTGATGGGCGACCGGGTCGCCATTCTCGATGCCCCGCCCGGGCTGAACGCACAGCAGATCCGCGAGTGGCGGGTTGACAAGGCGGGGTACGACTCGAAGTACGCCACCCTCTACTGGCCGTGGGTCAAGGTCTTCGACCCCCTCGCCGGCCAGGCGAATTTTGTTCCGCCGAGCGGCCACATGGCCGGCATCTGGGCGCGCAGCGACGACACCCGCGGCGTGCACAAGGCACCGGCGAACGAGGTCGTCCGCGGTGCGATCTCCCTCGAGCTGCAGGTCACCAAGAGCGAGCACGACCTGCTGAACCCGCAGGGCATCAACGTCATTCGCGCCTTCCCCGGCCGCGGCATCCGGGTCTGGGGCGCACGGACATTGTCGAGCGATCCGGCCTGGCGGTACATCAACGTCCGCCGGCTCTTCAACTACATCGAGGGCTCGATCCTGCTGGGCACCCAGTGGGTGGTCTTCGAGCCCAACGACATGGCGCTCTGGGAGCGGGTCAAGCGCACCATCAGCGCCTTCCTGGTTCGCGTCTGGCGCGACGGCGCACTCTTCGGGGCGACACCCGGCGAGGCGTTCTATGTCAAATGCGACGGCGAGCTGAACACGTCCGAGACGATCGATGCCGGCCAGCTCATCGTCGAAATCGGCATCGCGCCGGTGAAACCGGCGGAGTTCGTCGTCTTCAAGATCGCCCAGTTCTCGGGCGGCACATCGCTTAGCGAATAAGGAGGGATAGATGGCAACTGGTCTACCGAGCGTTTCCAATAACGACGCACTTGCCGCTCGTAACTTCGCGATCGAAGTTGACGGCACGACCATCGCGCAGTTCACCGAGGTCGGCGGGTTGACCTCCGAGATGGATGTCACCGAGCTGAAGGAGAACGGCCCCGACGGCAAGCTGATCATCAAGAAGATCCCGGGCGCGCATAAGACGCCGACGCTGACGTTGAAGCGAGCCAAGAACGTGTCGATGGAGCTCTACAAATGGCACAAGCTTGCGCTCGATGGCAAGATCAAGGAAGCTCGCAAGAACGGCTCGGTGATTCTCTACGACTACGAAGCCGGCGAGGTTGCCCGCTGGAACTTCGTGAACGCCTGGCCATCGAAGCTCACCACCGGGAGCCTCAAGGCGGGATCGAATGATGTCGTGACCGAGGAAGCCACCATCGTCATGGAAGGCTTCGAGCGAGTCAAGTGAGTCCGGTATCCAGCATGGCGGAGGTCGATCGCTCGACCTCCGCCTCGACCCTGCACACGGAATTCGCCTTCGCGCTGCCGCGCGGCTACGTCGACGAAGCCGGAACCGTACACCGCGAGGGTGTGATGCGCCTCGCGACCGCGCGCGACGAGATCCTTCCCCAGCGCGATCCTCGGGTGCGTGACAACGAGGCCTACCTGACCGTCCTGCTGCTGTCCCGGGTGGTCACCCGGCTCGGTACTGTGCCGCAGGTGACCTCCGGGACCATCGAAGGTCTCTTTGCCTCCGACCTGGCCTTTCTGCAAGATCTCTACCGCCGGATCAACCAGGAGGGGCATACGCAGGCGGCCGTGACCTGTCCGGACTGCAAGCACCAGTTCACGGTTGATATGGCAGGTGGTCGCCTGGGGGGGTTGTGACGTACGCGACCGACCGCCTCTTCGAGGAGATCGCGTACGTGGCGTATCACCTGCACTGGTCGTTCGAAGAGATTCTCGATTTAGAGCATCCCGTTCGGCAGCGCGTCGTCGAGGAGATCGCCGGCATCAATCGGCGCCTCGCGGAAGAGCAGGAAGCGTAAACAATGTGGCCGTTCAAACAAAAGGTTGAGGCGCCGGCGGCAGAGGGACCGAAGCATGTGCCGGCGCCCGTGATTCGCCGCGACTGGGTCGGGCTGCCGCCCATTCAGCGGATCGTCGGCGCGCACCCACTCACAGCACCCAGCGATCGGTTTCGCGATGACCTGGTGACGCATCAAGATCCATCGGTCAGTTCGGACACGATGGGCCATCAGGTCAGCGCCGAAGCCCCGCCGGGTCTGGTCCTGGCCCTTGCCCGGCCGACCACCCGCAGCGACGGCCCCGCGATGATTCCGCGCCCACGCGTGCAGCGAAGCGTGGCGAGCGCGGCAGCCGAGTCGGGGGAGTGGGATGGGGATGAGGCCGCGCTTGAACCGGCGCGGCCCACCCCTCTTCCCGCCAGCGCGCCCACGGTTCCGGCTCGAGCGCTTGCCGTGGTGGCGGCAGAGCCGGCCGCCCAGCGTCTGACCGGGCTACCGC
>CATPBO010000244.1 GCA_955652835.1 Candidatus Dormiibacterota bacterium | reverse complement strand
GTGATCAGGGCCGCTGGCGGCATTGTCTGCCGTAGCTCGCGGTCCGGCGAGACGGAGATCGCAGTCATCCACCGACCCGCCTACGACGACTGGACATTGCCGAAAGGCAAGATCGAGCCAGACGAAAGCCCAGAGGACTGCGCGCTGCGGGAGGTCAGAGAGGAGACGGGGCTGCGCTGCGAGCTCGTGCGCCCACTCGGTTGCACCGCTTACGTCGACCGCCGCGGGCGCGACAAGGTCGCCTGCTACTGGGTCATGGAGGTTCGGGGCGGCAAGTTCCGGCCCGGGATCGAGGTCGACAAGCTGCTCTGGCTGTCGGTCGACGACGCGATCAAGCGCCTGACCTACGAACGCGACGCGACCCTTCTCGTGCAGCAGGACCTGCCCTGACCTGATCGTTCGCTAAGCTGGACCCATGCAGACGGTCGCTGCCGCCGACCCGTTGGTGATCGCAGGCGTCGAGCTGCGGTCGCGACTGTTCCTCGGCACCGGCAAGTACCCGACCGACCAGTCGATGCTCGCCGCGCTGGAGGCTTCGAGCTGCGAGCTGGTCACAGTGGCGCTGCGCCGCCTGGACCTCGACGACCCGAAGAAGAAGACGATCCTCGACGTGATCGACTGGAAGCGTTATCGAATCCTTCCGAACACCGCCGGGTGCCGCACAGCGGACGAGGCGATCCGCATCGCGCGCCTCGCACGTTCGATGGGGCTGTCGGACTGGGTCAAGCTCGAGGTCATCCCGGATCCTCGATACCTCTTCCCTGATCCCGAGGAGACATTGAAAGCGGCGAGGGTTCTCGTCGGCGAAGGTTTCAAGGTCCTTCCCTACATCAACGCCGACCCGGTGCTGGCGAAAAAGCTCGAGGAGATCGGCACCGTGACAGTGATGCCTCTTGGCTCACCAATCGGTTCGGGTCAGGGCCTCCAGACGCTGGAACAAGTTCGCATCATCATCGAGGAGGCTCGTGTCCCGGTCGTCGTCGATGCTGGAATCGGAGCCCCATCCGATGCCGCGCAGGCGATGGAGCTGGGCGCCGACGCAGTGCTCGTCAACACGGCGATTGCTCTGGCCAGAGACCCGGCTTTGATGGCCGAAGCCATCAAAGAAGGTGTAGGTGCCGGGCGTAAGGCGTACACCGCGGGGCGCATCCCCAAGCGTGGCGAGGCGAGCCCGAGCTCGCCGACCGAGGGCATCTCGCGACCGTCTTAACTCATCCCGTCGCGATGGCGGTTGTCAGCAGCGCCAGCGATGGAGTGCGGGCAGCGCCCCGAGCGACGATCGTTCAGCTTCGCGCCCCCGGACTGAGCACGTCGGATTTGGAGCGAGAAGCCAATCAGCTGGTGAAAGCGATCAGCGTGCCTATCTTGATCAGCTCTCGGTGTGATGTCGTGTTGGCGTCGGGCGCCGCAGGGGTCAACCTGCCCGAGAGTGACATCGCCGCGGCCGACGCCAGGGCTTTTCTCGGCCGGCGCCTCGTGGGGCGCTCGGTTCACTCCATCGAGGCAGCGCAGGAGGCGGAGCGCGAGGGCGCCGACTTCGTCATCTTCGGTCCGGTCTGGGAAAGCCCCAGCCATCCAGGCTCACCACCGGCCGGCGTGGCGGCGCTTGAACTGGTTGCGCGCTCGGTCCGCATCCCGGTCCTGGCGATCGGCGGCGTGACCGAGGAGCGGATTGCGGAGTGCTACGCGGCCGGAGCCGCGGGCTACGCTGCGATCGGACTGTTCAAGTGATCACGCTGCAGGTCAATGGAAAGCTCGTCGAGCTCGAGCGCGCAACCCCGCTGCTCGCCTACCTGGAAAAGCTCGGCGTCAATCCGCGGTCGATAGCCGTGGAGCACAACGGAACCATCATCGAGCGCACGGAATACGAAAGGGCGACGTTGAACGAGGGCGACACCGTCGAGATCGTCCGCATGGTCGGCGGCGGCGCGAGCGCTAACGGATCGCCAGGCGCTCCTTGATCGCTGCCTCGGCTTCGGCGCGCTCGTCCCATGGCTCCGAGCCTGCCGCCGTCCTCATCGTGCGTTCGTGCCCTTTGCCGGCGAGCAGTACGCAGTCGCCTGGCTTCGCGAGCTCGATCGCGCGGCGGATCGCGGCGCGGCGGTCGATGACGATCTCGTAGTCGCGCCCCGGTGCTTTGCCTTCAGCACCCGACTGAACCTCACGAGCGATCTCCACCGGGTCCTCATCGAGCGGGTCGTCGGTGGTGATGATGAAGAAGTCGGCGAAGTCCGCCGCCGCGCGGCCCATGCCGGGTCGGTCGTGGTCAGAGCGTGCGGTCGAGCCGAACACGACGATCAGGCGCCCGGGTGTGAAAGGGCGCAGCTCGGCGAGCGCGCTGGCGAGCGCGCCCGCCGAATGCGCGAAGTCTATGAACACGCGAAAGTCCTGACCGACGTCGACCAGCTCGAGGCGCCCGCGAACGCCTTCGAAGCCGGCGAGTCCGGTGCCGACCGACTCGAGCGGAACGCCAAGCGCGAGGCAGACCCCGGCTGCGCAGAGCGCGTTGTAGATGTTGAAGCGGGCAGGCACGTGCAGCGAGACCTCGGTCTCGCCAAGCGGAGTCCTCATCCGGAAGCGCGAGCCCGACCCCGTCACGTTGAGGTCGAGCGGATGCAGGTCTGCCGCAGTGGTCAATCCGTATGTCCACCGGCGCGCGATCGGCCGCCGCGAAAGACGCTCGTAGCTCACGTCGTCACGGTTCAGCACCGCCGTTTTCTCGATTCCCTTGTCCGCCCCATTCGCTGTGAGGTCGATGAGGCGTGCTTTTGCTTCGACGTAGGCCTCCCAGGTCGCGTGATAGTCGAGGTGGTCGTGGCCGATGTTGGTGAACGCTGCGACGTCGAACTCGCAGGCGCGAACTCGCTCCTGCACGAGCGCGTGGGACGTGGTCTCGATCACGGCATAGGCGACACCGGCCTCCACCATGCGCGCGAGCCAGGCCTGAACGTCTGGCGCTTCCATCGTGGTCTGGCCGCTCACGTTGTCCACCTCGCCACCGCCTGTGATCGTGTAAGACACAGTGCTCATCGCCCCGGCGACCACACCGCTGGCCTGCAGCACGTGCTCGGCCATGTGGGTGGTCGTCGTCTTTCCATCGGTCCCGGTGATGCCGGCCACTTTCAGCCGCCGCGACGGTCTGCCGTAGAACTCCGCCGCCAGCTCCGCCAACCCGACCCGCGTGGAAGTCAGACGAAGGAGCGGTGTTCCGCGCGGCAGCGGCACCTCCCGTTCCACCGCGACAGCGGCGGCGCCTTTGACGACCGCGTCCGCGGCGTAAGCGTGGCCATCCACATTCAGGCCCTCAACGGCGACAAAGACGTCGCCGGGCTTGACGCGTCGCGAGTCGTACGCGATGCCGGTGATGTCCACGTCGCCATTCCCCTCCAGGGTGGCGCCAGGCACGCCGTTCGCCAGCTCGCTGAGCTTCAACAGGTGACGAGCATAATCGGCACGTGATCGCGGACATCGGTGGACACCGGTTCGAGTGGGGCTCGCGAACCTACGTCATGGGAATCATCAACGTCACCCCGGACTCATTCAGCGGTGACGGGCTGGGTTCGGACGTTGACCTCGCCGTGGCGCAGGGCTTGCGAATGGTGCGCGAGGGTGCGGACATGCTCGATGTCGGGGGGGAGTCAACGCGTCCCGGCCACCAGCCGATCAGCTCGGCCGAGGAGATCGCGCGGACAGAGCCGGTGGTTGCCCGCCTTGCGCACGAAGCTGGGGTACCGGTCTCGATCGACACCTACAAGCTCGACGTGGCCGAGGCGGCGGTCGCTGCCGGCGCCGCCATGCTCAATGACGTCTGGGGCTTGACGCGTTCGCCGGAGTTGGCGCAGCTCGCCGCCACCAATAGCTGCGCGCTGGTGTTGATGCACAACCAGGACGGGACGGAATACGCAGGAGACTTGATGGATGAGATCAAGCGTTTCCTGCGCGCCTCGATCGACCGTGCAGTGCAAGCGGGAGTGCCGCGGGAACGGGTGCTGATCGACCCCGGTATCGGCTTCGGCAAGACTGCGGAGCAGAACTGGGTCGTGATGCGCCGCATCGTGGAGCTCCGCGAGCTCGCGCAGCCGATCCTCATCGGCACGTCGCGGAAATCGTTCATCGGCAAGCTGCTCGACCTACCGGTCGATGACAGGTTCGAGGGCACGGCCGCCACGACCACGGCCGCGATTCTGCGGGGCGCCGACGTTGTCCGCGTTCACGACGTGCGAGAGATGATGCGAGTCGCACGAGTCGCCGACCAGATGCGTTGACCACCGCGTACCTGGGCCTCGGCTCGAATCTCGGTCGGCGCACCCGCAACCTCAGTGCAGCGCGCAGGCGGCTGCGTCAAAAAGGAGCGCGCGTCGTGCGTCAAAGCCGCGTCATCGAGACTGCGCCGTGGGGCGTAGCCGTGCAGCCCAAATTCCTGAACCAGGTGATCGAGGTGGATTGGCCGGGCACTGCGCGTCAACTGCTGAAAGCGTCGAAAGAGGTGGAGGTCGAGGGGGGACGGGTGCCTACCAGGCGCTGGGGTCCTCGCGTCATCGACGTGGACATCCTGCTGTTCGGCGACGAGCGGATCAGCCGGTCTGACCTCGTGATCCCTCATCCGCGCATCCGCGAGCGAGAGTTCGTGCGTGAGTCGCTTGCCGAGCTGGGGGTTATGCCGGCCGGGCGTTGGTGAACCGGTACCCGATACCGGGTACGGCCAGGATGTAGTACGGGCGCGATGGCTGGCTTTCGATCTTTCGGCGCAGGTTGCGGATGTGGACGTCGATCACGCGGGTCTCGATCGGGTACTCGTATCCCCAGATCGAGTTCAGTATTTTCTCCCGGCTGAGCACCTTGCCGGCGTTACTCGCGAGAAACGTCAGGAGGTCGAACTCGGTGTGGGTCAGCTCCACCTCCTTGCCTGATTTGTACGTCCGCCGCTCGTTGACGTCGATCACGAGCTCGCGGAACTCGAGGCGGCTGCGCATGGCCTCAGCGGACTCGAACCGTGTACGCCTCAGATGGGCGGTCATCCGAGCCACCAGCTCACGGAGACGCAGCGGCTTGCTCACGTAGTCGTCAGCTCCGATCTCCAGGGCGACGACGACGTCGATCTCGTCCGAGCGCGTGCTCATCATGATCACGGGCACAGCGGGATCGATCTTTCGCACCTCCCGGCAAACGTCGAAGCCGGCGCCATCGGGCAGCGTCACCTCCAGCAGGATGAGGTTCGGACGGGAGCTCTCGAACTGGCGCATCGCCTCGGCGCTTCCATCGGCCTCGAGCACCTGGTAACCCTCCTGCTCGCAGGCGGCGCGGATCTCCCTGCGTGTCGGGGGGTCCGGGTCGACGATGAGGACTTTCCGTGAGGACTCCATAGGCGTAGCCACCCTCCCGCCATCCTAACTGATTTGAAGGATTGTTAGGAGATGTTGCGTTTCAACCCACGGACGTAGGTCCGTGACTTCTTTTCGAGGGCGATGAGCTTCGCACCAGCGCCGGACAGCACCAGCTCCCACGCCCCCGGGTACGACACCTCCTCGCCGCCGAACTCCGATTTGAAAAAGCCCAGGCCATGCCAGGGATGCGAGGGGCCGGCATCAGGCGGGGGGACACCCCACAGGTCGAAGTCGCGGCAGCCTGCCTCCGATGCGGAGCTGATCGCAGACCACCACGCCAGGTCGTTGCCCATCAGCTCGGGGTGAGCGCCGCTGCGGCCCGCAAAGAGGCTGTACGCGCGGCCAGCGTGACGCACGACCAGGACAGTCGCGAGGGCTTCATTAGTTGTGGGGTGGTACGCAGCGTAAGTGCGACACCACGGCAGCAGCTCGAGAAGGAGGTCGTAGTAGCGGCGGTCCGGCAGGTTGATGGACTCGCGCCGCTCCACCGCTGCAGATTGGCGCGCCAGCTCGGCTGCGTCCTGGCCTTCCTTGACGATCACCCCACGCCGGAGACCCGCTCGAATGTTGTACCGACGTCCGTGGCGGAAGCTCCTCAGCATCTCGTCGGGGGGACGCAGCTGAAGGATGCGAGTGTGCTGGGGCTGTGTCGGAGCCGTCGACGAGAACCGCCGCTCGGTGATCGCATCCGCGAGAGACGCCAGCGCCTCCGGCTCAATTAGCAGCCGCGCGATCCTCGCCCCTTGGGCCCATTGGACCAGTGCATCGATGGCATCCGGAGTTGCCGGCACCGGACCTCGAGGAACATAGGCCTCGCGCGCAGGGCCGACCGAGCGGAGCTGCACGCTTGCCATGGCGCCACCGGGCAGCCTCAGCCTCTCGATGGTCCAGCCTGTGCGGGCCTGGACTTCGCCCCAGGCCCAGGTTTGCAACAGCGGCGACGGCGAGGCTCGCTCCTCGAGCTCGCCGTCCCAACGTGGGGCACCATAGACACCGGTCGGCACAGCCTTCAACCTGGGCCAGGTTCGGTGACGAGCGCCGGTTCGAGGTGACCCGTGTCGTTGACGCCCCCGATTGTCACGCGGCCGTCGAGCTTCTCGATCACGGAGAGCGAAGCGTTCTGAATCTTGAATGCAAAGAGGCCGCGGCTTGGGCGGCCAAAAACGCGATGCAGCGCGACCTGTATGACACCACCATGCGTCACCACCAGGACGTCGCCATGCGCGTGCCGTTCCAGGATCGCATCCAGCGCGCCGGCGACCCGGGTCTCGAAACGAGCGGCGCCCTCCCCGCCGGGCACGAGGTCCCAGTTCGGCTCGTCGGTCCACTTCGCCCAGGCATTGGGGAAACGTTGGGCCAGCTCCTCGGTACGAAGACCTTCCCATTCTCCGAGGTAGATCTCCCGGAGGCCTGGCATGGCCTCGGCATAGGCGCCGATCACCGCCCCGATCGCCTGCGACGTCTCGAAAGCGCGCTTCAGGTCGCTGGTGTAGAACCCCGCCAGCGGCCGGCCGGCTAACCGGTGGCCGAGCAGCTCTGCCTGCCTGCGACCTTCCTCCGACAGTGGAGGGTCGAGCTGGCCCTGGATCCGGTGCTGGCGGTTCCACGACGACTGGCCGTGGCGAACCAGGAGCAGCCGTGCAGGCGACGGCCTGGATGTCAGCGGAGCGGCTTCGCCGGACTCAGGCGAAGGTGAAGCTGCTTCGCCGGTCTCGGGCGGCTCCGGGCGCGCGAATCTGATACCGATATCTATACTAACTTTTACTCTTTAAATCCCACGATCGGGCTGGGCCGATCAGGAGAAGGCTCTTGCAATCTCACGGCTCGCTGGCCGAAATTCCCCTTCGATCACTTCTGGAGGCTGCTCAAGGCGAGCGCTCCACAGGTACCCTTACCGTCCGCAATGGGAACGGTCAGTCGGCATCGCTCTACTTTCTGTTCGGTCATCTGTTCCACGCCCAAAGTGATGGGAAGGCGGGCGATGAAGCCGTGGTCAACGCCCTCAACTGGAGCAAAGGCGACTTCGAGTTTGACGCCAAGGCCAAGCTCCCGGCCGACGAATCGGTCAAGACCGGAATCTCAGAGCTTGTCCAGGCCGCTGAATCGGCGCCCCGGCCGCAGGACGCGGCCGAGCCTCAGGCCGGACCCGAGCCTCAGACCGAGGCCGAGCCGGAGAGACCGGAGACACGCGCTGAGCGCAAAGTTCATGCTGAACCGGAGAGAAAGGTGGAAGCACCCCAGCCGAGACGTGGCGTGAAGCACCGACCGCAACCGAAGCACGGTCGCGAACCCATCCCCGTACCCGCGGGGCAGATCATCTATGACTCGCTCAAGACGTCGTTCGTTGATTTCCCGCGCCTGATCACAACCCTCGAGAAGGAGGGTTACACCGGGTACGTGCGATTGTTGACCGACGATGCGTCGGGACTGATCCTGTTCCGCGAAGGCTCGGCCCTCGAGTGCATGTACGACGGAGCGGCGGACGCGGGCAGCCTCGTCCTCGGCAAGCAGGCGCTGCAGCGGTTCAATGACGACGTCACAAGTGGCCACGGGGTTCTGGACGTGGTCGGCCTGTCGCCGGAGCTGATCGACGGGCTCTATGAGCTGACTGTCTCCCGACCGATGTACACCGAGCTTTACGCGGCATGGGTGGACATGAAGGCGCTCCTCAAGTTCCTCAGCGACCGCAAGCTGAGCGGCAGCGTGATGATTCGGTCCGCGGCCGGCACCGGCGTGCTCATCCTCGCCGATGGGGAGCTCGCGGGCGCCTACACCAGCGAGTCGCGAGACATCTCCGACAAGCCGGACCGCGCGCTCGCGCTGTGCGATGACCCCGCCGCGATGATCGAGGTCAAATCGGCCGACGCAACCAAGCACCCACCGCTCGACGTCGACGAGATCGTCGCCGGGCTTCGCAACCCACGCGGGCAACAGTCTTCGGCGCCAGTCGCTCCTCCGCCGACGGCACCTGCGCCCGAACCGGTTACCCCTATCTCCAATCCCACGATCCCCGTCATGCCGGCGGAGCCTCCAACGGCTCAGATCCCAACCGCCCAGTTCTCGGGTTACGGCCAGCCGACTCCACCGTCGATGCAGGTCGCGCCTACGACGCCGCCGCGGGGAGGTGGACCGCAGCTTGATTGGACGACCATCGTGACCGAGCTGCAGGCCATGGCCGAGGACGCCCTCGGCAACCGCGCTCGCAAGGTGAAGGACATACTCGGCGCCGCCGACCCCTCGCTTCCCGGTGTGGAAGCCGCGATCGACCAGATCCCGAGCATCTCGCTTCTTTTCGTGGATTCCTCACGGCTCGAGCAGCTCGCGCAGGAGATGAGGGCCCGGCTCAAGTCACACCTCTAAAGGCCCACGTAGCCTTAACAGGGTGGGTTGTGGTTCGTTTCTATCGCGCATAGCCTGGCGTAAGGTGCGCCGGTCGGGGGAGGGGCCGGTTCGGGAGAGGGAGGGCCCAGGCAATCTGCGCCTGATCGCCGCGGCGGCTGGGCCAATGCTGCTGCTCCCTCTTGCAGCGTGCGGCGGTAACCCGCCCCAGATCATCGATTACTCGCCCCAAAGGGGCGCGATCGAAGTGTCGACCGGGGCGCCGATCCAGATCGCGTTCGACCACGCGGTCGACCAGGCTTCCGTGGAGAGCCGGCTGCATCTTGTGCCCGCCACCGGCGGACGTGTCCGCTGGGTTAGCTCCCGCCAGCTTGCCTACGAGCACTCGACCCTGCAAGCCAGCACGACATATGAAGTCATCCTCGATGCCGGCTATCGCGACCTAGCCGGCAACATCTACTCGCTGCGGCATCACTGGTCCTTCATCACCGAAGGTCCTCCAAACCTGGCCGGCGCGACGCCCTCGGACTACGACACCGGCGTCGACCCCGCCGCCTACCTCAGCCTCGCCTTCACTCGCGAGATGAACCCGGCAACCCTGCGCTCGGCGGTCACCTTCAGTCCCGGGGTCCCGTTCAACGTGCGGCTCGACCCCGCGGACAGCCACCGGGCCATCATCGCCCCGTCTCAGCTGCTGGCCCCAAACACCGCGTACCAGCTTGCGGTCAATACCGCCGCTCTCGATGTCGACGGCAATCAGCTCGGCCGCGACCAGACGATTCACTTCACCACCGGTCCGCCGCGTGTCTTGAGGCACTGGCTGGCCTTCGCGACTAACTCCGCAGATGGAGCACCGGGGGAATTGTGGATCGTCAATGAGACGGGGTTTCCACGGCAGCTATACGACCAAACCACGGTTCACAATTTCAGCTGGTCGCCGGCCGGCGACAGGCTTCTGATCCAGGGCGACGGTGAAACCTGGTCTGAGTTCGTGCCGGGGAGCGGCACCGTACAGCTCAATTTCAGGGGCACATGGGCAGCTGCTCTCGCGGCGGGCATGGGCTACGTCTTCATCGACGACGCTGGCGTGCTTCATCGAGCGTCCGCTGATGGCGGTGACGAGGTGATCTCCACCGATGTCGCACAGGCCGCGGTCGCGCCTAGCGGTTTGAGGGTTGTATTCGTGCAGGGCGCACTCGCACCCAACGTGATGTGGGGTTACGACGTAGGGCTTCGGGCGCGCTATCAGCTCGCCCTCGACAGCGGTCCTGTGCGCGATGTCAGCTGGGCGCCGTCAGGAAACCGGATTGCATACCTGCGGAACGACGCTGGGGCGGTCAGCCTTCGGGTGAGAAGCCTGACCGGCACCGGGACCACGACCACCGTCGCGACCGGGGACATCAGCTCGCCGGCGTGGCTTCCCGACTCGACGAACCTCGTCTTCGCCGCGCTGACTCAGTCTCCAGGTGGAAACACCCACAAGGCCTTCGTGATCAACGTCGTTGCGCCACCCGCCGCGCTGAACCCCGCCTCAGGCCTGCCATCAGACCCGAACATCGACCTGGCGGCGCCTGTGTCGTCGCCGGACGGCCACCAGATCGCATTCGTCAGCGGGAACCAGGTCTGGCTCATGAACGCAGACGGAACACGGGCGACCGCGCTGACCCGATTCGATCCGGCGTTCTTTCCCTATTCCTGCCGAGCGCCGGCCTGGACCAAAGCCTGATTTCGTTCCACGACCTGCTCAAAGAGCTCTTCGAGGCGGTTGGCTGTTCGCGTCCATGAGAAGCGCTGGGCCAGGAGACGGCCTCGGCGGCCCATCTGCTGCGCAAGCTCGCTGTCCGCAAGCAGGCGTCCGATTCGCTCCGCATACATCGCGGGATCGTGCTCGTCGATGAGGTAGCCGCTGACCTCGTCGCGCACCACAGAGCGAAGGCCGGAGACGCTAGAGGCAACCACGGGACACCCGCACGCTTGCGCTTCGAGCGCGACCAGACCGAACGACTCGCTGTAAGACGGCATCACACAGACATCGGCCGCCGCATAGAAGTACGGCAGCTCGTGGTGGGCGACCGACCCGATGAAGTCGACGCGATCGCGCACTTCGACATCGGAGGCGATCGCCTTTAAGCGCTCTTCTTCGTTTTCGTCGCCCTCGTGGCTGTCCTCGCCGAGGATCAACAGTCGCACGTCATCGTGCTGACGGTCACGCAACAACCCCAGGGCGCGGATTGCAACGTCGACGCCTTTGAGCCGCTCCAGCCTGCCGACGAACAGCAGGAGACGCTCGCTGCCGTACCGGATCTCTCGCCGCGCGACGCTGCGATCCATGGGCTGGAACATCGCCAGGTCGACTCCCGGCGGAACGATCGAGACGCGCTGTGGGTCGGCGCCATAGGAGTCGATCAGGTCCCGAGCCTCGTCTGCAGTAGAGGCGATCAGTAGATCCGCCTGCTGCGCCAGCTCGCCTTCGACGCGAATGCGCTGTCGAGGTTCTGGCCGCGCACCCTCGGCGAGCGAGCGGTTCTTGACAAGGCCGAGCGTGTGGGCAATGTGCACCCAACCAGCGGCGAGCTGCGGGCGAAGCAGGCAAGCAACCTCCCCCGACAGCCAGTAGTGTGAGTACAGGAGGTCGTAGCTGATCTTCTCAGCTGCCGCGAAGTCCATGATCCAGGCGGCGAACGAAGGGACCTCGCTATAAAGGGAGTACTTGTCGAGGCCGTTTCCCGCAGGGATGTAGATCACGCGCGAGAGGGGGGCCAGCTGCTCGATGTTGGGGTCTTCGATGGACTGCTTGCGGGTGTAGACGTCGGTCGCGATTCCTCGGTCGCTGAACGCGGTGCAGACCTCTCGCACGTAGACGTTCAGGCCGCCGTTCGCGTTCTGCCCTAAAGAGGCGGTCGGGGAAGTGTGCATGGAAATAACCGCGATCCGCCTGGCGGCGGCGCGGTTGGCGATCAGTCGGGTCGCCTCAGCCACGGTAGGCCGATCTCACGTCAAGCCAACGCCGTGAAACGCAGCAGAAGCCGGACTGTAAGACCGGGGCACAAAACGCCATAACGGTTAAAACCTACGCGCTCCGCAACTATTCCCGCCGAGGCCCGAGAATAGAGGCAGTTATGATTTGGCGCGCCATGCGCCTTCCTGTCGGCATCAAGCTGTCCGCGGTGGTCGCGTTGGCGGTACCGGCGCTGGTCGCCCTGACCGCGATCACGACTCTGGCAGACAGCTCACCGACGCCTTCGCCGTCAGGAAGCGCGGCTGCCCTTCCGGGGGACCCGGCAAAGGGAGCCACCCTCTACGGTCAAAACTGCGCTACCTGCCACGGCGCCAATCTGGAGGGGGGCATTGGCGCGGTCCTGAACCCGATCGACAAGATGCCGGGAGTGGCCAACCCGTTCGATCCGACCTACCTGATCGACATCATCACCAACGGCCGTGTCCACCAGCCTGGCGACCCAAGGTCAACCGACATGCCGGCCAAGGGCGGTAACACCAGCCTGACGGACCAGGACGTAAAGGACATTGCGGCGTACATCATTCAACAGAACCAGACAGGTTCCCCGCCGCTGTCCCCTGGCGAGCTGGCCAAGCGCACGATCCTGTGGGTGAGCATCGGGATCATCGCGATGGTCTTTGTCACCTACCTGCTGGCGCAGTACAACATGCGGTGGATCGCACGCCGCGCGGCGGCGCGACGGAAGTAAGCTCCGAGCCGGCGGGCGTAGATCATCTGATTGCGCCGCCGATCTCGCCAATTCCGGCTGGCGGTTCACCAAAGGTCCTGATCGTCTTCAGTGATACGGGTGGCGGTCACCGAGCGGCCGCGCGCGCACTCACAGACGCGTTGAAGCAGCTCGACCCCAGCTGCGTGGTCACAGTGGCCGACCCATTGATCGGGCAGGGCCCGGCGGTCGTCAAGAGGCTCGCTGCTCTGTACTCGCCGATGATCCGCCGCTCGCGCGCCGCCTGGGGTGCGGTTTACCACACCAGCAACACGAGGCCGGCCTTCGCCGCCATCCGAGCGGTGTTCGGTCGCGGCGTGCGCAACGCGGTGCTCGACTTGCTGAACAAGCACGACCCCGACGTCGTCCTGTCGGTGCATCCGCTGCTGAACCACATCAGCCACCAGGCGATTCGAAAGAGCGGCCGGCAGCGCGCGCTCATGACCGTGATCACAGACCTTGTCGATTTTCACCGCGGCTGGACCTTCAGCCAGGCCGACCTCGTCATCGCGCCCACCGAGCTTGCACGCAAGGTCGCTCTGCGACGCCGCGTGCCTGCCGATCGCGTCAAGCTGCTCGGCCTTCCGGTCGACCTCCGTTTCCGGCCTCCAGCTCCTGGCGAAAGGCAGGCGCTGCGACGGCGATTCGGGCTCGACGAGCGCCGGTTCACCGTCCTGGTGATAGGCGGCGCCGCCGGAGTAGGACATCTCACGCAGCAGGTTCGTGCTCTTGGCTGGGAGCCATATCAATGGCAGCTGGTCGTTGTGTGCGGAAGAAACGAAAAGCTGCGCCGGCGATTGGAGGAGCTTCGGTTTGCGACCCCGACGCTGGTACTCGGATTCGTCGAGTACATGCCCGAGCTCATGCGTGCCTGCGACATGGTAGTGACCAAGGCAGGTCCCGGCGCGATTGCCGAGGCGCTGGCCACAGGGCTCCCGTTGATCATCACCGGATTCCTGCCGGGACAGGAAACGCCGAACGTTGACTACGTCGTCGACTCAGGCTTTGGCGCGTATGCCCCGAAGGACTCAGACCTCCTGGATGAGGTCAGGGTGCTGGCCGAAGGCGGACCGACCTGGCGCGAAATGGCACGCAAGGCCCAGGAGCTTGCGCATCCTTACGCATCGTCGGACATCGCGCGCGAGTGCCTGCTCCTTGCTGCGCGCTACAGGGCATCGGCGCACGCGAGCCGGTAGGGACAGAGCCGGCAGCGCCGGCGCTCGGGTCGCGGCTCGAACCTGCCCTCCTTCACTCCTTCTGCCACCTCTGCGGCCTGGCTCGTAGCTTCAGCGACGAGGCTCCCCACCTTCTCGACGTTGATAGTTTCGCCCGTCGCCAGATACACAACCTCCAGCTCCACCGGATCCAGGCCGAGTGCGGTGCTGGCTCCGAGCGCGTAGAGGGCGACCTGCAGGTCGCGACGCCGGCGGGTCAACGGACGGCCGCTCTTGTAATCGACGATGCGCCAGCCTGACTCGGTCCGATCGATCCGGTCGATGATCCCGCGCAAAGTCCAGCCGTCGACAGCTGCACTGAATGGATGCTCGAGGAATTCGGGAGGTGCGTCGAACCCTCCGCGACCACGATACGCCTCGAGCTGGGCAGCGCCGATCCGCTTGAATGTCGCGGCGCGGCGGGGGTCTGGAAAAACCGTGTGCCGCCAGACATCTTCGTGAATTGATTGGACCATCCGGGCGCTTACCTGCCGGCCGCTCTTGCGCGCCTCGCCCGCCTGCCGGAGCACCTCGTGAAGGATCACGCCGTGCACCGCCTCGGCGCTCTGCACAACCGGGAGCCGCTGCTCCTGCCGGTACCAGTACTGGCGCGGACAATCACGGTAGGCAGCGATGGCGCTGTACGAAAGGACTACCTCGCCTGGTTGTCTCGCGCCGACCCCGACCGCAAGTGCCGGGGCGCAGGCTTCGAAAGTTCGCTCGCCAACCGTACGCCCTCCCGCGGCCAGCACCTCGTCCAGGAAGCGCGAATCCCTCCACCGCCGGCCGCCCTCGTAATGAGTAGCGCGGGTCAGGTACAGGTGGCGCCTGGCTCGAGTCATCGCCACATAAAGCAGACGGCGCTCCTCGGCGATCACGTCCTCGCGGCCCCGCACGAGCGGTTCGAGGACAGCTTGGGGCAGCTCAAAACGAGGTGACCTCCCCGACTGCGGCAGCCGTCCCTCGACCAGCCCGGGGACAAACACTGCTTCGAACTCGAGCCCTTTGGACTGGTGAATGGTCATGACGTGGATCGCGTCATCCGCGGTCTCGACCGGAGCCGGTTCTTCGTCCTCTCCAGACAGCAGGACGAGGTCGAGGTGCCGCATGTAAGCCGTGAGCGAGCGGTCGGCCGCAGTCTCACAGAACTCGGCGATCATCTCAGCGAAGCGACTGACGTTGGCCGTGACGCGAGCGGCTTCACTTGCCTCAAGCGCGCCACCGATGACCTCGAGGTAGCGAGTCCGGTTCATCAGCTCGAAAAAGAGATCGCGCACGTCGAGCCGGAGCGCTTCCGCCGCCAACTCGTCGAGCAGCGTCGCGAACCGTGCGGCGGGGGACCAGTCCATCATCGCGGCGAGGGGCGGCTGGTCGCCGCGATCTCGGAGCAGCGTCAGCGCTGCCGAGGGATCGAGGCTCGATGGCGGGCGCGTCACCGCCCGGGCGATGGCGACTACATCGCTGGTGTCATGCAGCACCCGCAGCAGCGCAATCACGTCCCTGATCTCAGGTCGGTCATGAAAGCCATGACCGCCGATCACGACGTGCGGTAGTCCCTGCGCCGCCAGGGCCCACGCAATCGGCCGCGCGATCGCATTGGTCCGGCACAGGACAGCGATCTCGCGCAGAGAAGTTCCACGCTCAACCAATCCGGCCGCTTGTGTGGCGATTGCCGTCGCCTCCGTCACTCCGTCAGGGCAAAGCCACAGCTCGACTTTCGGTCCGGGTACGTCCGACAGCAGCTGCTTGGGCAGCCTGTCGGTGTTGTTCCCGATCAATGCTGCCGCGGCTGAGACGATGCGCCGCGAGCTTCGGCGGTTGCGACCTATGGTGATCGTCTTTGCGTCCGCAAACCGATCGTGGAATCTCTCGAGGCTGGCACGGGACGCTCCACGAAATCGATAGATCGACTGATCGTCGTCGCCGACGACAAACGGCTGACTCCTGGAGGCGATCAGCTCGACCAGGCGTTCCTGCGCGAGGTTGAGGTCCTGGTATTCGTCGACGAGCACGTTCGAGTAGCGGTCCGTGTATTTGGTCAGTACCGGTGGATGCTCAGCGAGCATCCGCACGGTCAACACGAGCAGGTCCTCGAAGTCCAGGAATCGCCCCTTTCGACATTCCGTCTCGTACGCGCGGTAGAGGCGGACGCATGCTCGCATCAGCTCGCCGCGCTCTTTGTCGTCGGACGACGAGGCCCAGGACTCGAGCCGCGCGATGGGCACGAGCTCCTGCTTCATGCGCTCGAGCATCTGGAGCGCGGGCGCGACCAGGTCGTCGGGCCGCTCGTCGCCAGTGAGAGCGTTGTCTCCCAGCTGCCACATCAGCTCGCGGGCGAGGATCCAGCGGTCGGCTCCCGCCAGGATCCGGAAACCGGCCGGCACTCCGACCGCTCGTCCGTCCGCGCGCAACCACCCGAGGGCGATCGAGTGAAAGGTGCCGACGGAGGGCGCAGCGCCACCGATGAGGCCTTCGATTCGCTGCCGCATCTCCGCGGCGGCGCGCTCGGTGAACGTCATGACCAGAATCGAAGCGGGCGGTACGCCGGCGGCGACCAGCCGCCGAAAGCGTTCTGCGATGACCGCCGTTTTCCCGGTGCCGGCACCCGCGACGACCCGGATTGGTCCTCCGCCGATGGCGGCGGCGACGCGCTGGTCGGCTCCAAGGCGCAGGCTCATTGCGCCGGCGTGGAGTGACCGATCCGCACCCTGAGCGCGCGTACCTTGCGGCCAAGCTCGAGGCGGTTCAGGCGTCGGATGATGGTCTCCGAGTCCAGCCGCAGCTGGTGGGCGAGCGCCGGGCTGGAAGTGGTGACCACCAGCGTGCCCGAGTGCAGCTCGATCTCGTCGCACAGGCTGGCAGGCTCCGCTCCGATCACACCTCGAAAAGCAGAGGCGATCTGCGTGCCGATCAGCCTCGTTGCGTCGGGCTGGCGGCGGAGCACCCTCGGCAGGATATTGCCCAACTTATCCACAGGCCTGGATCCTGCCTTGAATGACCGTCCAAACCATCGAATTTGCGATGAGCTCGGGCGGAAAAGGACCCGCCTCGACCGATGTGATTATGACCTGGCCTTCGCCGGCGACCTGGCGCAGGAGCGCGGCCCTGCGCTCGCCGTCGAGTTCGGACAGAACATCGTCCAGAAGGAGTACGGGGCGCTCGCCAGTGCGCCTGGCCACCAGGGCTGCTTCGGCCAGCTTCAAGCTCACAACCGCGGTCCTCTGCTGCCCCTGCGAGCCATAGGCGCGTGCCTCCTGACCCCCCAGCAGAATGCGAACGTCGTCGTGATGCGGGCCAACCGTGGTGGACCCTCGCCTGAGGTCCTCCGTGAGCGAGTTATGCACAGCTTCAGCCAGGTTGTCCGGGGGGCCTAGATAGCTGATCTTCAGGCGCTCTCCGCCCGCGATCTCAGCGTGGTACGTGGCGGCGTCTGGCTCCAGCTCTCGCACCGCCGCCGAGCGGGCGGCCACCACCTCGCCGCCGAGCCGGATCAGCTCGATGTTCCATGGCTCCAGGACGTCTCCGCTCTGCTCACCGGCGGAGATCTGCTTGAGGAGGCTGTTTCGCTGCTCGAGAACGCGCTTAAGCCCGGCCAGGGCGCGCGCATAGCCAGGTTCGACCTGCACGAGCATCTGGTTCAGAAACCTGCGCCGGAGCTCTGGCCCGGCCTTGACGAGGCCAAGGTCGTCCGGCCAGAACAGCGTGACCCGAAAGCGGCCGGGCAGATCGAAGGCCCGGCGCCGAACCCCGTTCACCTCGATCACGCGCCGCGCCCGTTCGCCTTCCAGATTCAGGGAGATGGCCAGCTCGGCTTTGAGGCCGGCGCTCTCTACCTCAGCTTCGATCCGCGACATCTGCGCGACCGGGCCGATCAGCTCCAGCTCGCGTCGGGAGCGAGGAGAAGTGGACAAAGCGAGCATCGCCACCGCTTCGAGCAAGTTCGTCTTGCCCTGCCCGTTCGCGCCGATGAAGACGTTGACGCCAGGCCCGGGGGTGAGGTCGAGCTCGGCGTAGTTACGATGGTTCCTCAGTCGCAGGCTGCGGAGTAACAACCCCGCGTCAGGACATCGCCACTCGCACGGGCATGATCACGTACAGGTAGTGCTCCTTGCCCGGCGGTCTGAGGAGTCCCGGGCTCAGGGGGCCGTCGAAGAGCAGCTCGACCTGATCCTCCCCAATTACTCCCAGGGCATCCAGGACGTAGCGGGCGTTGAACGCGATCTGGATGTCGGAACCATCAACTTTGGCGGCCATCTCAGCCTTGCTGTCTCCCACTTCGTTGGTGGTGGCCGAAAGCACCAGGGCTCCGGCCTGGGCTTTGACCCGGATCACGTTCGCGCTGTCGCGGGCAAAAAGAGACACCGCGCGCACCGTCTGGGTCAGCTCACTCGTGGAAACCTGCACCTTGGTCGAGCTCTTGCTGGGGATAACCTGTGCGTAGTTGGGATACTTCCCGTCGATCAGCCTGGAGGTCAGCTCCGAGCTGCCCGCCCGGAAGAACACCTGGTTGCGGGCTTTCGAGATGATGACCTCGACCTTCCCCGGCTCGCCTTTCAAAACCCTGGCCAGCTCGGCCAGCGCCCTGGCCGGAACGATCAGGCTGGCTTCCAGGTCGGGCGCCCCTGACGCCGCGAGCTTGCGAACCGCCAGGCGGTGACCGTCAGTCGCCGCCAGGGTCAGGTTGCCACCCTGCAGCTGGACCAGCACGCCGGTAAGGACCGGCCGAGCTTCATCCGTCGATGCCGCCATCTGCGTCTGCTCGACCGCGCTGACCAGCTCGTCGAGCGCAACCTCCAAACGGTCGCCGTCGTCAGGCTTCGGGCCGGGAGGAAATTCCTCCGCCTCGATGCACTTGATGTGGGTGTCGAAGCGTGCGCAGCGAAGGCTGAGCGACTGACTCGTGCCGTCGAGCGTCATCTCCAGATCCTGGTCTGGCAGCGTGCCGACAAAGTCCGTGAGCAGTCGGGCCGGCGCGGTGGTCGCGCCTTCCATAGCGACCTCAGCGGGCACCAGCTTGCGGATGCCGATCTCGAGGTTGGTCGCCGTCAGCGCCAGCCCTTCAGCTGTGGTCTCAATGAGGATGTTGTTGAGGATGGGCAGAGTGGTCCGGCTGGAGATGGCTCGCGAGACCACCTGCAGGGCCTGACCTAAAACTGCCGGCCTACAAGTGACCTTCATCTGGGCAGCGAGTACTTTGGCATTCAAGACACTTGTCCCCCGTTCTTAGAGATTCTCTTGATTGAACTTATTCGTAATGAGTAACAGTAAGCGCTGTGCAGACTGTGGATGTCGAGATCATTTACAGATCGACAGGCTCCGTGCATAAGGTCTGTGTAATCGGCGGCCGGTGACCTAAGTACTGTTGAGTCGTTGGGGAGGATCTCGCTGCCCGCCACCGATGCGCCCGACATCCCAAGGGCAATCGAACAAACTGTGGACAGCTCCATCAGTGGACGTAGAGGCGCTCGCGGATCGCCTGGACCTCGTACCGCAACCGCTCGTCCTCTTTCAGCTCGTTTGCGATCTTCTCGATCGAGTGCAGGGCCGTCGTGTGGTCTCGGCCGCCGAACGCTTTGCCGATCGCCGGCAGTGATGAAGGCGTCTCTTCGCGGACGAGGAACATGGCGACCTGGCGCGGGAAGACGATGTGCTTGTCGCGGCGTTTTCCCTTCATGTCTTCGAGCGTGACGTTGTAGTAGTCGGCGACAAGCGTCTGGATGCGCTCGACGTTGATGGGCTTGCGAGTCCCCGCCGGGATGATGTCAGCCAGCAGCCGCGCCGCCTCTTCTTCATCGATGTGGCGCTGGTGCACCGCGGCGAATGCCTGGATTCGAGTCAGTGCTCCCTCGAGCTCGCGGATGTTGCGCTGCACTTTGTGTGCGATGAAGGTCAGGACCTCTTCCGGGATCAGTCCGCTGTTATCACCCAGCTTGGAGTGGAGGATGGCCAAACGCGTTTCAAAGTCCGGCGACTGAATATCCGCGATCAGTCCCCACTCAAAGCGCGAGCGGAGCCTGTCCTCCAGCGTGGGAATTTCCTTGGGCGGCCGGTCGGAGGAGATGACGATCTGTTTGTTGATCTCGTGCAGCGCATTGAAGGTGTGGAAGAACTCCTCCTTCGTGCGGTCCTTGCCGGCGAGGAACTGCACGTCGTCGATCAGCAGCACGTCGACCGTGCGGTACTTGTGACGGAACTCGCCCATTCGCGCGGTGGCGATCGAGCTGATCACCTCGTTGGTGAACTGCTCGGACGTGAGGTATACGACTCGCTTGCGCGGAAAGCGGTCGTGAACCTCATGACCGATCGCGTGCATGAGGTGCGTCTTGCCAAGACCCACGCCTCCGTAGAGAAAGAGCGGGTTGTAGCTGTCGCCCGGAGCTTCGGCGACGGCCTTGGCGGCGGCATGTGCGAATTGAGAGTTGTGCCCGACGACGAACGATGAGAACCGGAAGCGGGCATTGAGCTCCGATGGAGGAATGACCGGCGCATCCGGCACCGCGTCGACCCCATGGTCGTGACCGTTCTCTCGGACGTCGTCGAAACTGCCGTCCACGGTCGACAGTGCCGGCCGATGTCCGGTTGGCGAGATGACGAAATCGATGTCCACCTCCGCTCCGGTGACTGCCTGAAGTGTTTCCTGGATCAGGCCGGAGAAGCGGTCTTCAAGCCAATCCTTGGCAAGCTTGCTCGGCACGCCGATGCGAAACGTCGCGCCGTCCGCTGACACTACCGACGTGTTCTTGAGCCACATGTCATAAGTCCGCTTGGCCAGCTGAAAACGCAGCTCCTCCTGGACCTGAGACCAGATCTGGTCTTGATTCACATCATCTCTCCTTGCCCAGGGCGCTCGTTGGCTCGATTTACGTCGCGCGTCCCTGGGGACTGCCGGCCCCCCCGCTCTGCAAATGCTGTGGACAACCTGGGGCCAACTCCACTTGCGACCTTTGCCATGTCATCGTTCACGCGGCAACCCGCGAATCACGGTGCCGGCGACTGCAAGTTCAACCCGAAGCTCTTTGACCACGAGCTCGGCCTCCTTGGTTTCCTGTGGAAAAGAGCGGACCGGATTTCCACAGGCCAGCGCTGCCCGGCTGTCCGAAATCCAACATCCGACCAATCCCGAAATATGGAAGCGGCGTTGTATGGTTACGCTATTCTGTAGTGCAAGGATAAATGGGATCGTTGGGTGCAATCTGTACTGCGATGGCTACTTGTGCCCAACCCCGGCTGCTTCCGGCCGCGCAGTGTAGCAAAGGCCTGTGGACATCGCAAGGCATTCAAGCCACGGATGAAGTGACAGAGGCGGTATCATGATTGCGGGGCCGGTCCTCCGGTACACTACCGCGGTTCTCGCCAGTCACTGACTCCTGCAGGGGGACACCATCAAGCGAACCTTCCAACCCAAGAAGCGGTACCGCCGCCGCATGCACGGTTTCCTGCGCAGGATGAGCGCCAGGGGCGGAGTGCGCGTGGTGCAGAATCGCCGGCGTAAGGGCCGCCTCCGGCTGTCAGCTTAGGCGGCGGTGAAGCGGCGCCTCCGGCTGCGCCGGCAGGCCGATTTCCAGACCACGATCAGCGGCAAGCGGTTTTACAGCGGCCGCGCCATGGTCGCGTTTGCGGTGCCCAGCCAGCGTGACGAGAGCCGGGTTGGGGTCACAGTCAGCCGGGCGCTCAAGAGCTCTGTAGACCGCAATCGGGCCCGCCGGCGGCTGCGCGAGCTGGCGCGGCTGAAGTTGCTCGGCGCTGATTCGCCGCTCACCGGCGTGGGAATACGATATGACGTGGTTCTGATCGCTCGGCCGGCCGCCCTTGAAGTTGATTTCGCCGAACTCGTGGCCGAGGCGGAACAGGCTGCGCTCAGGCTCTCGAAGCTGAAGTCATGACCAGGCTGTTCCTCGCTCTGATTCGGGGCTACCAGATGTCGTTTTCCAAGATCCTTCCACCTTCTTGCCGCTACTACCCTTCCTGCTCCCACTACACATATGAGGCAATCGAGAGATATGGCTGGCTGCGGGGCGGGTGGATGGGTGCGACGCGGATCGCGCGCTGCCATCCATTCGCCAAGGGTGGCTACGATCCTGTTCCCTAGCCACCCTATGCGTACGGAGAGATCGAGCTGAGCGACTTTTTCAAGATCTTCTTGCCGATCAAGGACCTGTGGCAGGCGTGGGTCGAGCAGCCGCTCGCCACTTTCCTGACCTTCCTCTACACCCATCTGCAGCAGATGCCGGTGATCAACACGATCGGCGCCTATGGGGTGGCGATCATCATCCTCACGATCATCATCCGGCTGGCTCTGGCCCCCCTGCAGCAGTTCCAGCTCGTGACCCAGAGAAAGACGATGGTGGAGCAGCGCAAGCTCGCTCCGCAAGTCGCCGAGCTGCGCAAGAAGTACAAAAAGGATCCCCAGAAGCTGAACGCGGAGATGATGAAGCTCTACCAGGAGCATGGGGTCAACCCGCTCGGCGGCCTGGTGGGATGCCTCCCCTTGATCGTCCAGCTGCCGATCCTGACCGCCCTCTACTACGTGTTCCAGGGCTTTGCCCAACACTCCCATCTGGCTCAGCCATTCCTGTTCGTGCCGAACCTGAACGAGAACCCCAACCACCACATGTTGTTCTCGGGCGTGCCCATCCCGGCCCCTGAGTACCTGATCTTTCCGTTGCTGGCGGCGCTCACCACCCTGGTGCAGTCGCGGATGCTCCAGATGCCGCCACCTCCCAACCCGACCGAGCAGGAGCAGCAGACCCAACAGATGCAGCGAACGATGGTGTGGCTCTCGCCCCTGATGATCGGCTACTTCGCCCTCAACGTCCCGGCGGGCCTGGGCCTTTACTGGTTTGTCGGCAACTGCGTCAGTATCATTCAGCAGAGCTTCGTGGTCGGCTGGGGAAACGTGCTGCCGGCGCGGCTCAGGCGAACCGTTGCCGGGGGTTCCGATGCGGCGGGCGGACCGCCGCCAAGGAGTGGACCACCGCCAAAGAAGGGTCCTGAAAGTGGCCCCAAGGCTGGACCGAGAAACCGAAACAGACCCAAAAGACCCAACAGGTAGGCAGAAATGAGGGCAAGAGGTGAGTTGGTATGAGCTCCGCTGAAGGTCGCGGACGCACGCTGGATGAGGCGGTTGACGCGGCACTGATCGAGCTGAAAGAGAGCCGGCGGAACGTCGACATCAAAGTCATCAGCGAAACCGCTGAGGAGACCGTGGTCGAGGTCACTGTCATCGACCACGGCGCCACTGTCGCGACCAGCCCGGCGCCCGCCAACGGGAAGGCCGAAGTTGCGCGTGGCATGGTCGAAGGCCTGCTGAAGCACATGGGTGTTCGCGCGCAGGTTACGGTGCGACCTGGCAGCGATCCCATCACCCTTGACATCAGCGGGCGCGACCTGGGCGCGCTGATCGGATGGCGTGGCGAGACGCTGCGCGCGCTGCAGTCGGTGACGAATGTGATGGTCGGCCGGCATCTGGCCGAAGGCGAGCGGATCATCGTCGACGTGGAGCGCTACCGGCAGCGCCGCGAGCACACCGTGCGCGAGATCGCCATGCGGGCGGCGCGCCAGGTCAAGATGACCGGCGACGCGATCACGCTCGACGCCATGCAGCCGTTCGAGCGCCGGGCCATCCACCTTGCTCTGGAAGGCGACCCCGACGTGACCAGCGGCAGCATCGGCGAAGAGCCGGAGCGGCGCGTCGTCGTCGGGCCGCGCAAGCCGGCGGCCGGATAGCCAGGTCGATGCCGGGCCGGGCCGCAGCCGAGCGGATCCGGAAAGCGATCGCCCTGGTCAACTCCGTCGCTGACGGCGCCGGCGATGAGGAGATCACACCCACCGAGATCGCCGAAGCGATTCGCGACTGTCTGGAGTTGAACGAGGTGGATCTGGTGGCCAACGTTCGCCGCTATCTCGGCGAGGCCCTTGACGCGGTGTCGGATGGGATGCCGGCCGACTTCGTAGCGATGACTCTTTATGCGGCGCTCGGTGCGCTTCGGGAAGGCCGCCCGACGGACTAACTCTGCCCGCCGGCACCGTACATCGGCGGTCCTATACTGGCCCTCCCATGACCTCCCCGCATCGAGTCCACGTGTTGTCGGGAGGCGCGAAGCTCGTCACGGCCTCGATGCCTGAACGACTCTCCTCGAGCGTTGTTGTGATGTTCGGCGGCGGTTCGCGGCTCGAAGACGACCGGCTGGCCGGGGTCTCCCATTTCATCGAGCACCTCTTCTTCAAGGGCACTCAAGGGAGGCCTTCGTCCAAGGAGATTGCAGATGCAATTGAAGGCGTTGGTGGATTCATCAACGCGTCAACGGACAAGGAGTTGACCGCGTACTGGACGCGCGTGCCGTCGGAGCACACAGCCCTCGGCATCGATGTCCTCTTCGATATCGTCTCAAATTCGAAACTCGATCCTGCCGACATCGAACGCGAGCGCGCGGTGATCCTGGAAGAGCTGAAGATGTACCAGGACCAGCCCCAAGATTTCGTTCAAAACCTCTTTGAAGAGCTGATGTGGCCGGGCCATCCGCTCGGCCGCGACATCGCGGGCACGCAGGAGTCGGTCAGCCAACTGAATCGCGATGACATCCTCGAGTACGCCAACGCGCAGTACAGATTGCCGAACGTCGTGATCGGGGCCGCAAGTGCGCTTGACGAGTCGGCGATCGTGGACACCGTGCGACCGCTTCTCACGCTTCCGGCCGATTCGAATGGAAACGTGACGGCGCTGGCGCCCGCCCTGCTCGACGCGGCACAGGTGTTGGTGCGGCGGCAGCGTACCGAGCAGGCACACATCTGCCTGGGCGTGCGCGCCTACAGCTATCTGCATCCGGACCGCTACGCGATCGACCTGTTGAACACGATCCTCGGGGAGGGCATGAGCTCTAGGCTCTTCTTGCACATTCGCGAGCGCCTGGGGTTGGCCTATGACGTTCACAGCTTCATGGCGAAGCACCGCGATACGGGCTACGTCGCGGTTTATCTCGGCGTCGATCCGAAAAAGGCCGTCGAAGCGGTCAACGCAGTGTTGGCTGAGCTGGCAGGGCTTGGCGATCGCGAGGTCCTTCCGGAAGAGCTCGCGCGAGCGAAGGAATTCACCAAGGGGCGCCTGCGCCTGGAGCTCGAGACGACCAACGGCGTCGCGTTCTGGCTCAGCTACCAGGAGCTACTGCTTGGGCAGATCAGGACGATCGAGGAAGAGCTGGCCCTCGTCGACGCGGTGACCGGTACGGATGTCAAACGCGTCGCGGGCGAGATTCTGCGAGGACCGATGCAGATGGCCGTTATCGGCCCGTTCGCGAGTGACGCCGCCTTCAGGTCGGCGATCGGAGCATAGGGCGTCCCGTCGCGCGTCAGCCTACGGCCGTGGTCGAGGTTTCGAGCGTTGGCACCTTATCGTAGATGCCGCCGAAGTGGTCGAGCGGCCAGATTCGGAACCATGCACGGCCGTCGATTCGATCGCGACTGATGGGTCCGAAGATGCGCGAATCTTGCGAGCGATTGCGGTTGTCCCCCATGACGAAGTACTCGTTCGGGGGAATGACCGCACCGTCCGGCCCGCTCCAGGGAGAGGGGTTGTTGAGCGTCGTCCAGGCCTCGGGCAGGTAGGGCTCATCCAGCTTGTGGCCGTTGATGTACACGACGCCGTCGCGGATGAGCAGTCTTTCTCCAGGCAGGGCGATGACCCGCTTGATGAAGTCCTTGGAGTTGTCCGACGGTGGACGCAGGATGATGATGTCGCCGCGCTGCGGCGAATGGAGGCGGTAATCGATCTTGTTGGCGATCAGGTAATCGTTGTCGTCCAGCGTCGCGTACATGGAGAGCCCCTCTACGTGCACGGCCTGGACCGCGAAGCTGATGCCGAAGTACAGGATGACCGCCAGCACGACGACTTCGAAGACCTCGCGCAGCAGCGAAGAGGCGCCGGAGTTCTGGGCGGGAGCGGCTTGGGCCGCGCGTGTTTGGGGGGCGGCCATGGATTTTAGGAGACGAGCTTAGCGCAGACCCGTTCAAGCTCCTCATGGCTGAAGTACCTAAGCTCGATCTTTCCGCGATTCAGAGTGCCGGTGAGTTTGACCGGCAGGCCGAGCCTTGACTCGATGTCAGCCGCGACCTCACGGAGCTCCGCGGTCGAATCGGTCCGCTGCTTGCGGCTCGGGCGGTAAGTTCTGACCCAGTTTTCGGCCTGTCGGACCGAGAGGCGACGCGCGATCACCACCTTGAGGCCGTGCTCCTGCGCCGGCTGGCCCGCGAGTGCGACGAGGGCGCGAGCGTGGCCTGCGCTGATGACACCGGCAGCGACGGCCGACTGGATGGCGGGACAGCCCGCAAGGAGTCGAAGCGAGTGTGTCACCGATACGCGATGCTTGCCGATCCGCTGAGCGACCTCGTCGTGTGTGAGGCCAAACTCCTCCGTCAAACGACGCAGTCCGCGCGCCTCTTCAATTGGATCGAGGTCGGAGCGCTGCAGGTTTTCGATAAGGCCGAGCACGAGCTGCTCGTCATTGCCGGTGTCGCCGCGCACGACTGCGGGCACCGATGTCAACCCCGCGAGTCTCGCAGCGCGCCATCGGCGCTCACCGGCGATCAGCTCGTAGCCGTCGGACAGTTTTCGTACCAGCAGGGGCTGAAGGACCCCCTGGAGCCGGATCGATTCGGCCAGCTCACCGAGTGGCTCCGCGTCAAAACGCGTGCGCACCTGCTGGTGGGACGGTCGGATCTGGTCGACAGCGATCATCTGCGGCACGAGGGTTTCGCCCTCGCGCGACATTGGAATCAACGCCTCGAGGCCGCGCCCGAGACCACGCATGCGTGATTGGCTCATCGTTCCAGCAACTCCTTCGCGAGCTCGCGGTAGGCGAGCGCGCCTCGACATGTGGGGTCGTATTCGATCACCGATTTGCCATGACTTGGCGCCTCGCTGATCCGCACGTTGCGAGGGATCAGGGTGTTCAGGATGTCGTGCGGATATGACCGCCGCACCGATTCCAGGACATCCCAGGCAAGCGTGGTGCGCGCGTCAAACTGCGTCATGAGAATGCCGGCGATCACGAGCCTGGGGTTGAGGGCCGAGCGCACGAGCTGGTGCGTGTACATCAGGTGACGGAGGCCTTCCAGGGCGAAGTACTCGCACTGGGTGGGAATCAGCATGCTCGTCGCCGCGGTGAGGGCGTTGAGGGTGAGGAGGCCGAGTGATGGCGGGCAGTCGATGATTACGCACTCGATCCCGGATTCGGGAGTTGCCAGCGCTC
>CATPBO010000243.1 GCA_955652835.1 Candidatus Dormiibacterota bacterium | reverse complement strand
CATGGGGTGACATGGGCGGCCAGCAGGAGAAGTTGATGGTCTACGGCCGCGCGGGGGAGCCGTGCTTCACATGCGGCCGCCCGCTCGCCTTGATACGCATCGCAGGACGCAGCACCGTCTTCTGTCGCCGTTGCCAGCGGTAACCCACCTCACGCAACGACTCGTCGCGATCGTCGCCCTATCGGTGGCGTTCGTTGCGATGACGATGGCGATCACCGCCGGAACGTTTACAACACTAGACCAGCAGGTCGCGCTGGCAATGCACAGCATCTGGCAGGAGTCGCTCCACAGGCTGTTTCAGCTCATCGCCGAGCTAGGCGGGCTCGAGCTCACAACGACTCTGATGCTTGCGCTCCTCATCTATCTATGGCGCGGCGGGTTCGGCGCCGACGCCCTGGTCGTGGGTGCCTTCGTTGGCGCCAACGCGCTAGAGGTTCTCTACAAAACCCTGCTGTATCATCCCGGTCCGCCTCGTTCTCTTTACCACAGCGATGGACCTAGCCTTACCGAGGCTGTGGACGCAACCGGCCAGTTCAACAGCTTTCCGAGCGGTCACATGGTCCGCACAGTCGTCGTGTACGGACTCCTGGCGTTCGTCATCCGGCGACTCTCTGTTTCGCCGGCGGCACGTTCGCTCGTCATCCCGGTCGCGATCGTGATCATCGTCGCGATGGCGTTCGACCGCCTGTACCTCAACGTTCACTGGGAGTCTGATGTGATCGGCGGCCTGCTGCTTGGAGGCATCGCGCTTCTGTCTGCCACCGTCTGGTTAGACCGCCCGCGAAAAGCCGACAATTAGCCGAGTGGGGAAGCCGAGTGGCGGATAGGGCCGTCTTGATCATGGTCACGACCGGTGGTCGTGACGACGCCGAGCGGCTGGGCGAGGCGCTGGTGGTCGAGCATCTCGCCGGGTGCTGCTCCGTAGTGCCGACCGTTCATTCCGTCTACTACTGGGAGGGCCAGCTGAAGCGCGAGCACGAGGCGCTCCTGCTCGTGAAGACGATCGAGTCGAGGGCGGCAGCCTGTCAGGAGTACGTGCGCAGCCACCACGAGTACGAGCTGCCCGAGATCCTGCAGGTCACGGTCGAAGGCGGGTCGCCTGCCTACCTCAAGTGGCTTGCTGAACAAGTGGGTCAGGAAGCCGTCTGATCTTTTAGTTTGAGCACTTAGACTCAAGGCCATGGCGACCGAGAAATCCGGCGCGGCGGAAGCCGACGGTGAAGGCGGCAAGGTCGCCGTGGTGCCCGATCCGGAACCGGCCTTGAACCGGACGGGGCTGATCCCGTCGCCCTTGGTTGAGCCCGACGACTTCAAAGACCTTCTCGGCCAGGCGGTTGGGCTGCGGCTGGACTCTGTCTCGCGCGAGTTCGGCGGCAACGACGAGAACCACGTGACGGCGCTCAGGAACGTCTCGCTCGAGATCGGTCCGTGCGAGTTCGTCTCGGTCGTCGGTCCGTCCGGCTGTGGCAAGACCACCTTGCTTTCGCTCATGGGCGGCCTCGACCGACCGACGAGCGGCCATGTGTACGGTGCCGGCCTTCCGCTCGGTGAGCTCTCCGATGGCGACCTCGCCGACTACCGCTTACAGCGCGTGAGCACGATCTTCCAGACCTTCAACCTGATCCCGTCGATGACCGTCGAGGACAACGTTGCGCTACCGCTGACGCTGGCCGGTGTGGAGCTGGACGAGCGACGGCGGCGTGCGCGCCACCTGCTCGCGCTGGTGGGATTGGAAGGTCGCGCCCGCACCCGTGCCCGCCTATTGTCCGGTGGCGAGCAGCAGAAGGTTGCAGTGGCGCGTGCCCTCGCGAACCGCCCAGGTCTCATCCTTGCCGACGAGCCCACCGGAAGCCTCGACTCGGCCGCAGGCGAGGGCGTGCTGACCCTGCTCGAAGACCTCAACCGCCGCGGGGCGACCGTCGTGCTCGTGACCCACGACCCAGAGGTCGCGCGGCGCGCCCACCGCGTGGTGAGGATGATCGACGGCCGCGCGATCGAGCTCGAAGCGGGCACTCCCACGGTGCGCAAGCAGGAGCCCGTCGACCCGCCGCCCCGCTTGCACTGGCGCGACACGTTGAAAGTCGGCCTCGGCAGCGCGGGACGGCGACCTCTGCGGACCTCGCTGACGACGACGGGAGTGGCGATCGGCATCGCTGCGATGGCGCTGATCGTCGCGCTGGCGGGAGGGCTGCAGGGCGCGCTCAGCGCACCCGCGCTGGCGACCAGCCAGGTGCATCAGGTAGCGGTCTATCCGGCCGTCGATGCGAGGACACCCGCCTTCGACGGCGGCACGCTGGCGACGCTTGCGGCACAGCCTCACGTGCGCGGTGCCTGGGGCCTGGTGGAGATGAGCGGCACCTTCTCCAGGGGGACCGCGGCGGGGTCGGCAGGCGCGGCGCCGGTTGCTCCGCCCTCAGGGGCCCTGGTTTCGCTGCCGCCTGTGAACTCGTCGAGTGGAACCCCGGCTCTCAGCGCCGGGCGCATGCCGCGTTCGGACGCCGCCAAGGAAGTTGTGCTCACGGACAGCGAAGCCGCCGCCATGGGGTTCCTCTCGGCTAGCGGCGCGGTCGGTACGCAGGTGGTGTACAGCGCCACGTACGGAGCGCTGGCGGTCCCCGGATCGACGCGGAATCCTGTCACGACCCCTCTCGTCCTGAGGCTGATCGTGGTCGGCATCGTGTCCGGCAATGCGATGCCGGCGGGAGCGCCCGGGGGCCTGGCGCCATACGCGGCAGTCCGCGATTACTGGGCGCAGCTGGCGCAGACGAATCACTGGAAGGGCGGCGAATACTCCACCATCACTCTGCTCGCCGATTCGGGCCTCGCCGTCGAGGGCTTGCGCCAGCGAGTCGAGGCACTGGGGTTCCAGGCACAGACGTTTGGCGATCAGTTCCGCAATTTCGAAGATTTGCTCGGGAAGATGCGCGTCGCCCTGCTTGGGCTGGCCCTGGTGGCCTTGCTGCTGGCCTGCCTCGGCATCGCCAACACGATGTACTCCGCGGTCCTCGAACGAACGAAGGAGATCGGCGTCCTGAAGGCGCTGGGTTCCCGCCGGCGCGACGTGCTGCTCATCTTCGTCGCCGAGGCCGCGGTAATCGGGCTGGCCGGAGGCCTGGTCGGGGTCGTCGTCGCCATCGCGCTGGGCCGGCTGGGCAACGCGGTAGTCGATCGGCTCACGCAATCAGTGACGAGCAACAGCTTCGACGTCTTCCGCACCGACTTCGTCGTGGTAGCCGCCGCACTCGTACTGGCCGTTGTGCTGAGCACGGTGAGCGGCCTGTTGCCTGCACTGCGGGCAGCGCGCCAGGACCCGGTCCGGGCGCTTCGATACGAGTAGTCCTGACGCGCCGGGCGGCCTGACGAGCCCTGTACCTTTGAAGTGTTGAGGGTTTCCGCCTACCCGCTGGTTGACGTCGACGAGGCCGCCGCCCTGGTCCTGGACCAGACGGCAACCATGGGCATCGAGCGAGTGGCGCTCGCCCATTGTGTCGGACGTGTGCTGGCCGAGGATCTGTCCGCGACCGCGTCGCTGCCGGCATTCCCATCCAGCGCTGTGGACGGTTATGCCGTGCGCTCCGCGGACGCCGGCAAACCGCTGCGGGTGTTGGGCGAATCCGCCGCGGGCAGGCCGTTCTCAGGCTCCGTTGAACCGGGGACCGCAGCACGCATCCTGACGGGCGGCGTGCTGCCCGATGGTGCGGACTGCGTGGTCATGTTCGAGGACGTGCAGCTGAACGCCGAGGTGGTGACGACTCCCACGAATCTGCGGGACGGGAGTAACTTCCATCGCCCGGGAGCGGATGTGCGCGCCGGCGAGCAGGTTCTGACGGCGGGTACTCAGCTCGGTGCCGCCGAGCTCGGGCTGGCGGCAGCCCTGGGCTTTCCGAGGTTGCCGGTGTTCCGGCGGCCGCGAGTGGCGTTGATGTCGACCGGCGATGAGCTCGTGGAGGTGGGGGGGAAGCCGGGCCGCGGGCAGATCATCGACTCGAACCGATG
>CATPBO010000242.1 GCA_955652835.1 Candidatus Dormiibacterota bacterium | reverse complement strand
TGGGTCGACGTCACGTCGCGCGGGCTGAACGAGGGCGGAAGCACCATCACTCAGCAGCTGGTCAAGATCCAGCTCCTCACGCCCCAGAAATCCGTGACTCGCAAAGTCCAGGAGTTGGCGCTCGCAATCATCATCGAGCAGCGGTACTCCAAGGACCAGATCCTCACCATGTACTTGAACCGCGTTTACTTCGGCCACGGCGCCTATGGCATCGGCGCGGCGGCCAAAACCTATTTCAACAAGGACGTGAAGAGCCTCACGGCCGCGCAGGCAGCATTGCTTACCGGTCTGATCCAGGCACCGACGGCTTACGACCCTGTCCCGCGTTTCGATCTCGCACAGCAGCGTGAGCTCTATGTCCTCCAGGGCATGGTCGCGACTGGCAAGCTCAGCGCAGATGAAGCGGCCAAGGCTTCGATCGAGGACGTTAAGTCCGAGCTGAAGATCCAACCCACAGCTCGCCAGAGCCTGGCGCCGCATTTTGTCGACCACGTGCTCGCGACGCTCGAGACGATGTTCGGCGCGGCCGCCATCCAGCAGGGTGGACTGACGGTCCACACCACTCTCGATCTCAGTCTGCAGCAGGCCGCCCAACAGGCGGTCGCCAACGGTGTCCAGGACCTCGCGTCGACCAATGTCAACAACTCAGCGCTGCTGGCGGCCAACCCAAAGACCGGCGAGGTGCTGGCCTGGGTCGGATCGGCCGACTTCGGGAACGACGCAATCGCTGGGCAGTTCGACGTCGTGCTTGCCAAGCGCCAGCCCGGGTCATCGTTCAAGCCTTACGTCTACGAAGCGGCCCTGCGCGATCACAAGATCACGTGGGCGACGATCCTTCACGACAGGCTGACCAACTTCAACGGCTATATGCCGCGCGACTTCGACAACGGCGGCATGGGCGACATACCTGCGCGCACGGCGATCCTGTACTCACGGAACATTCCCGCTGTCCAGGTCGGCCAGATGGAGGGCATGCAGAACGTGATCTCGCTGGCGCATCAGATGGGCATCAAGAGCTCGCTCGATCCTGGCCTTTCGACGGCGATAGGAGGCAGCGGCATCACGCTGTTCGAGCATCTTCAGGGCTACCAGGTATTTGCCGACCAGGGTCAGCGCGTGGACCTGAGCGTTATCCGTGAAGTTGATGACGGCTCAGGCAAGCCCGTCTACAAGCACGACAACCCAAGCGGAACGACAGTGCTGACTCCGGCCGAGTCCTACCTCATCACCGGCGTCCTGAAGGACTACCAGAACCAGTGGGGCTTTGGCTGGAATCGGCAGATGGCGAGCAAGACGGGCACCAGCGACAACGGCCGCGGTGGAATCCCCGACTCCTGGATCATGGCTTACAACCCTGACGTCGTAGTCGGCGTGTGGGTCGGCAACACCGCGCCGAACGGCGGGGGCGGGTTGATCACGGCGTATGGCGAGCTAGTCGGTAAGAGCGTGATGAAGCGCTTCGTCAACGCGCTTCCCGTAAACATGCACAACTGGTACTCGCAGCCATCCGGCGTCACCCGTGGTTGCAATGGCGCCAACACCGAGTACCTCTTCCTGGCCGGGGGCTGCAACGCGACGCCGAGCACCTCGCCGAGCGCTTCACCGACCGACTCGCCCTCACCGAGCCCATCGGATTCGCCGTCTCCTTCCGCGCAGCCGAGCCCATCGCCATCGCCACTTCCATCTCCGAGCTCATCGCCGCCGCCGGCGTCACCTTCGCCGCCACCCCCGTCACCATCGCCAACGCCAACGTAGGCGCTGGCTCACGCTGATCTCGTTGGAGCGCGGTCCATTTGCGAGACCCTCTCGCCGCTTCCAAATCGATTTGTGACGCGGGTTTAGTCGGCGGCCGCGACCAAACCGCGCTGCCTTCCTCGATGCCTGCTTCTGGGCCGTACGAGTGCTTCGCAGTCCGGCCGGCGCGCTGCCTAGCCTTCCGGATTCTCTCCACCGGTCCGCCTCTCCCCAGACGGAAACTTTCTTGTGAGGTCTGGGTACTCCCGTCGAGGGAGGCGTTTCTAATACAGATGAACCACTTTGAACGGTTCCTGGAGTTTGAATTGCGGCAGATGCTTGACCCTGTGGTCGCCCTGAGCGCGCCCCGCCGTGGGCGCCGGAAGAGCAGCGGATCGCCCTTGCTCGCGGTGGTCTCAGCGTCGATCGACGTGGTTGTGGATGCGATGCCGGCCGTTGAGCCGGTGGTCGTGCCCGTCCAGCCGTTCCGCGTCCTCCCCTAAAGAACCCCTTCGTTCCTCTCGAGGCGGGGCCGCATAGGCCTGGGCCTCTCCTCAGGGGTTCCCTGCATTCAAGCGACGGGAGCTCGCGCTCGGGCTTTACGCTTCTCACATCGTGAGCACCGAAACCTCGGCACTCGACTTCGTTGTCACGCCGGCTGCGCACCGGATGGCGCCTGAGGACAGGCAGCGGCTGCTTGCCGATCCCGGATTCGGGCGGCTCTTTACCGAGCACATGGTCCGCATCGACTGGAACCGCGATCGCGGTTGGCACGGCGCCGAGCTTCGTCCATATTCGCCTCTGCAGCTCGACCCGGCGGTCTCGGTCCTTCACTACGCGCAGGCGGTCTTCGAAGGGCTCAAGGCATTCCGTCAGCCAGACGGCGGGATCTCCGCTTTCCGCCCCGATTCCCATGCCGCCCGATTCCGCCGGTCGGCCCGGCGGCTGGCGCTCCCGGAGCTGCCGGAGAGTATCTTCATCGAGGCGATCGACCGGTTGATGAGCATCGATGGAGAGTGGGTGCCGTCGGCTCCGGAGCACAGCCTGTACCTTCGACCGTTCATGTTCGCAAGCGAGGTCGGCCTTGGCGTGCGTCCATCGTCGAAGGTCACCTTCCTCTTGATCGGATCACCATCGGGTTCCTACTTTCCGAGCGGGGTCAAGCCGGTCACGGTCTGGCTGTCCGAGGATTTCAGCCGGGCGGCGCCCGGTGGCACAGGGGAGGCGAAGACAGGGGGCAACTATGCAGGCGGCTTGCTCGCGCAGGCCCAGGCGGCGGAGCAGGGATGCGACCAGGTGGTCTGGCTGGACTCGCAAGAACATCGGTGGGTCGAGGAAATGGGCGGGATGAACCTGTGCTTTGTCTTCGGCAGCGGCCAGAAGGCCCGGTTGATGACCCCTGCGCTGACCGGCACCCTCCTTCCGGGCATTACTCGGGACGCTCTCCTCAAGCTGGCAGTGGACCTCGGCTACCAGGCCGAAGAGGGAAGGATCAGCACTGAGGAATGGCGTGCGGGCTGCGCCGACGGCTCTCTGACCGAGGTCTTCGCCTGCGGCACCGCAGCGGTGATCACACCGGTGGGCTCGGTCAAATCGGCGCGCGGCTCGTGGACGGTCGGCGACGGTAAGCCGGGAGAGGTCACCATGCGCCTGCGCCAGTCCCTGGTCGACATTCAGCGAGGGGCTGCACCCGATCCGCATGAATGGATGCACCCGGTCGGTCGCATCGCCTGAATGGCTGTGAGGCGAGTCGTCATCGTGGGTGGTGGCGGAGCCGGCGACGCGGCCGCGTTCGCGCTGCGCAAGCGCGGCTTCGATGGCATGGTGACGATCATCAGCGCCGACCACGATCGACCGTATGACCGCCCATATCTTTCCAAAGAGTTCCTGCGCGGTGAGGTCGAGCTGCCGAAGGTCTTTCTCCACGAGGAGAGCGAGTACGCGAAGCAGGGAATCGAGCTTCAGCTGAACCGCCGCGTGATCGGTGGCTCGCAGCTGGCGGGCAAGCTCGCCGTGGATGGTGGCGGCGAGGTCGAGTTCGACGCCCTCGTTCTCGGTCTTGGTGGCACGCCGCGCCGCCTCCCCGAGCTGCCGCGCGCGGAGAACGTTCTCACGCTGCGTTCGCTTCGCGACAGCCAGGCCATCCGCCAGGCACTCGGGCAGACGTCGCGACTGTTGCTGATCGGCGCCGGGTTCATCGGCGCTGAAGTCGGCGCCTCCGCACGACAGCTGGGGAAAGACGTGCTCATGGTCGAGGCCTTGCCGGTGCCCCTCTCACGCGCCCTGGGCAGCGAGGTGGGCGAGATCTACGCAAGGATTCACCGCTCCAAAGGCGTGGACGTGCGGACAGGCACCACAGTCAAGAGCTGGCATGCAGATGGCAACCGGGTGATCGGTGTCACGTTGTCTGACGGCCGGCGCGAAGAGGCCGACCTGGTTCTGGTGGCGGTGGGCATCGAGCCCAACCTAGACCTGCCGAAGGCGCTTGGCCTGCCTATCGAAGGTGGTGGCGTTCGGGTGGACGAGGCGCTCCGCGCCGCTGACGGCGTCTACTGTGGTGGGGACATCGCTTTTCACCAGCACCCCGTGTTGGGGCGCCCGATCCGTGTCGAGCATTGGGAGGTCGCGAAGAACCAGGGGCGTGGCATCGCGGCAAACATCGTGGCGGGCGACATGCCGTACACGAAGCTGCCCTATTTCTGGTCCGACCAGTACGACGTGAATCTCGAGTACCGCGGTCAAGCGTCAGGCGACGACCGAGCAGTTTGGCGGGGCGACCGCGACGGCCTGTCGTTTTCGGTCTTTTACCTGCGCGACGGGCTGATCGAAGCCGTGCTCTCCATCAACGACTCGAAGACAAACGAGCTCGGCGGCAAGCTGATTGAAAGCCGCCGGCGGGTGAATGAGTCGGCGCTCGCAGACATGGGAGTCGACCTCGCCGAGCTCGTGCCGGCATCCGCGTCATAGGGACGCGCCGCTAGACTTCGGGCTCTTTCTCCGGCAGCAGCCAGGGCAGAGCTTCGGACATCGGCCGCATCAGCGTCGCGGCTCGCTCCTCGCTGATCAGGCCGGTCGCAACCAGCCCGAGCGCGGCCGCAAACGCGGCGTCCTCGGCCTTATGGCCAATGTCACCGTGTTCCGCCTTCCAGGAAATGAGCGCACCACCCGACTCCGTAAGGCCGAAGAGCGACCGGCGAACCTCGTCCCAGGCTTGACCGCGGTCGGCTTGCTCGATCGTGTGAAGGGCTGCCTTCTCTGCGTCGTGGAGCGCTTGCAGCCCGTGCTTGCCGACATGGCGGTCCCAACCTGCGGCGGCGCGCTCGACTCCGGCCGGCGAAAGCACCCGGATGTCTTCCATCAAGCGCGCGAGAGTTCGCTGGTGCTCAGGAAAACCGTAGCCCTCGGCGTCGACCCCCACAGCGTCTAGCGTATCTGGATCGCGTCGACGAGGTGGACCTCGTCGGCACCAATGGGGCCATTACCGTATCCGGCGTGCCACCACAAACGACGTTGGCTGTCGGCGTTGGAAACGCCCGAACAGGTGACGTTTGGAACCGATCTCAAAACGCTCAATCGCGAATCCACATTCCTCGAGCGCTTGCCTCAACGCCATTGACCCGATTGGGTGATAGTGGTCAGTGAGCTCTGCATAGCCCACCCCAGAGTAGTAGGCGGCTGTGCGCGCGACAGCTTGTGCCTGCGATTGCCGGTCCTGGTAGATAGGACTGTCCACCGCGACCATCAGACCGCGCATTCGCAGAATGCGTGCCGCCTCGGAGACTGCGATTTCAACTGGTGCATAGTGAAGCGAAGCTGCGTAGAGGACCGCATCCAGTGTGGCGCTGCGAATAGGCAGCCGGCGCATATCCGCCCTGACAGTCACCGTTGCTGAGCCGGGGCTGACGTCGAGCAGGTCGCATGCGAGCACCTCGGCCGGCTGAAGGAAGCGAGCTGCCCATCCGCCCCCGGATCCGATATCGGCAACCAGCGGTTGCGAGCCGGATGTCCACTCGTGACGAAGCATCGACGCGGCCTCCGAAACGGACCGAAGCCGGCCTTTCCACAGCCGCGGTTGACCGCCGTCCGGGTCCTCACGACCGCTCGGCTCTGTCCACCCCTCGAGCCGGCGAAGCGCCTCATATTGGGCGGCGAAGCTGTCGGCAGCTGACCTGAGGTTGTCGTCGAGCAAGTCCAGTCCACCGCTGAGGCTTCTTACGGATCGATTGCATCCTGGACAACGTTCAGAACCCGGTGCCGGTGAAGCGCCACAACTTGGGCAGGTCAGCAATTCGTACAGGCGGTCAGTCACGGGGTCAGGCGCGAGCGTGCGATGAGACGCTCGCCAGATAACCAAGTAACGGCAGCGAGATCCGCGGGGCAAGGCCATCCCCTCAGCGTAGGAACGCGGGTACCCAACCGAACCGTGACAGGGCATATGGACCGGCCCCCGAGACGATGACCTGCGCATTCACCAATACTGCGAGGTAGTACAGCCACCGAAACCCGGGGTCGCTGACCTCGAACGCCACCACCAACGCGAGATTCACCGCGAGTAGAAAGCCGCCGATGCCGGCCCATCTCGTGGCGAGCCCAAGAATCAACAGGATTCCAACCACGGTTTCCCCGACCGTTTGAGCAATCGCGAACACTAACCAGTTGGGTGCTACCACCTGGATCAGCAACTCATGGAGACCGGGAATCGGGTTGGCGGCCCCGGCGGATTGAATCAGCCCGCGCATCCAACCAACGCCCTGCCATTTAGTACTGGCGAAATAGAGCCAAAAGATTCCGACGACTAAGCGGAAAACGCTGGACCAAGCCTCACTCATGGGCGTTGACCACCGGCACAAGCAAGTTCATTGCAGGGTCGGACGCGATGGCGACTGGTGCGGCGCCCACTGCTCAATGGCGGGTCTGCCCGCCGTCCATCGCAAGCACTTCGTCGCTATCTGAGCACGCGTAGAACTGGATCGGTGGCCAGCTGGAAGGCTCGGGCCGCCGGACGCAGGTGCATCCGGTTGAGACGGTGCTGGATCGCGCCCTTTAGGATCGCGGCCCGTAGCTTGTGCTCCGAGAAGTCGGTGTTGAACAGCAACCTGTTGTGGCGCACCTTGTGCCACCCACCTCGCTGGCGGCGCTCGCGCACGCGCTCGTAGAAACCCGTGCCTGGGAGTGGGTACGCGATCGTGTAGCTGACGTAGTCCAGTGGAAGACTGCTCGAGAAGTTGATGCTGCGGATGAGCGAGTCGGTGGTTTCGCCCAGGTACCCGACCATGAAAAAGCCCGCAGCCTTGATCCCAGCCGCGACACATGCCTCGACGGCCGCTCGAGCCTGGTCCGGCGTGATGCCTTTTTTCATTTCCTTCAGCACCTTTTCATCGCCAGATTCGATGCCGAAGAAGATCCGTTTGCACCCGGCTCGACGCATCTGTTCGAACAGCGCGCGGTCTACGTGGGTGACCCGGCTCAGGCATTCCCATGTGAGCGGAAGGTGCGCGGCCTCGATCGCTGCCGCAAGCTCAAATGTGCGCTTGTAGTTGAGCGTGAAGAGGTCGTCTGACATCCAGATGTGGTCGTAGCCGAGCTCGGCGATCTCGCGCATCTCCGCGACGACAGACTCCACAGGTCTTGCGCTGAACAGGTCGCCGAACACCGACTTGTGGCAGAAGTCGCAGCGGAACGGACAGCCGCGTGTCGACATCAGCGGAGTCGTCGCGTCCTTCCAGTGCTTTCGCCAGTAGCGGATGTACTCGGCGTTCGGGACGTCGCCGCGGTACGGCAAAGGAAGATGAGACATATCCTTGGTGCGGAGCTTCGCCTCGCCTCGAACGATCGCTCCATCGCGCTTAAAGACAAGTCCCGCGATCTCCTCGAAGCGGCGGTCGTCGAGGTGCTCCATGATCTGGACGATCGTCTCCTCGCCCTCGCCGACAGCCACCAGGTCGAAGTCGTCGACGAAGGTCTCGGGCTCGCCCGACGGGTAGGGACCGCCGACTACAGTCAGCGCTTTGCCGCGCACCTGGGCGGCCAGAGACAGCGCTTCGTCCTGCATGGTGATCATGCAGTAGATGCCGATCACCGACGGTCGCAGCCGTTCGATCTCGGCCAGGACCTGACGCCGCTCCAAGAAGGTGTGATCGATGTGCCGGACCGTGTATCCGGCGCGCCGCAGCGATGCGCTTAGATACATCAGTCCCAATGACGGCATGATCCAGTGACGTCCCTGAGCAGGGGCACGCTGGGGGTACACCAGCACAACATCGACAGTCTCGGTTGCCGTCATTTAGCCTCCTGCACGTTGATGTGATAGTCAGTGCCGGTAAAGGTGGCGGGGAATAGATAGTCAAGACCCGCCCAGTTGAGGTCCGGAGCGGTGAGCTCGCGGCCCGCGTGGAGCTCAGCACCGGCGATGGCCGGCACGGACCACTCCACACCAAGGTTCGCTGAGCGGAGCCGCCCCCAGGTCCCATTCACCGGCACCCAGCTCCCGAAGGGCTGACCTACCAGCGTCTGCCGGTCATCCGCGAAGTCGTCGAAGGCTGCAGACTGCTCGTTGAGGATCCCCACCTGCGTCGATCCGGGCGCGAGCCAGATTGGGCGCACCACAATTGACATGCCTGTCGCGTCGATCGTGTAGGTCACCTCGATCGCCCCCCGCGAAACAATCGGCACGAACGCGTAGTTGTGCGCCTTGTCGCCACCGATCTCATCGAGCTGGAACGTGCGCTTCCAGATCGCAGTGCCGCCAGTCGACACGTCCACCGTCGTCGAAGTCCGCGAGTAGACCCATCCATCGCCGTAGTGCACGATCGGTACGCCGAAGCCCATGCCCTCACCCGCGGCATCCTTGCCGGCGATCTCGAGCACGGCGCCTTTGGCCAGCGATGAGCTCTTGCCCTCGCCAGGCGCGCTTTCGATGCAGGCATTGACCCCCGGATAGATCATCTGGGTCTGCAGCTCTGTTCCCAGCCGGTACGCGAACACCGGCTTCCCGCCGGCAGCCTGGTACTGCAGTTGCTCACCCAATGGTTGGAATGGAGGCGTGGCGTGACCGCTTGCGAGGTCGGGGAAGAGCGAAGTGGCCCGGTAGTAGCTGATGCCTTCGAACACCACATCGGTGACGTAGTGGGCACCCATCCACGCGATCGCGTTCTGACGATCATTCGGAAGCACCTGCGATCCGGCGATCAAAGACGGCTGCACGCCGCTGTAGAAAGCCACCACCGGGGAGTCGGTGATCAGCATTCCCTGGCTGCCCGCGGCGGCTCGTCCGGCCGCGATCAGGCCCGCGGTGTTCGCGGCAAAGCTCGCGAATACCGGCAGGAACGCGACCGCGATCAGCCCAGCCGCCGCGACCGCGACCAGGCGCACCACTGCGGCATAACGGTCAAGGGCTGCCGCGGCGAGGAGGGCCAGCGAGGGCAGCGCCAGATATAGGTAGCGGTGGCTGCCGGTGTACGCGCCGATGGCGACCAAACCGAAAACAGCCGCGAGGTACACGAGAGCAGGTACATGGAGGAACCGTAGTGTCGACCGCTCGCGTGCGAACGCTGCGCGGCGCACGACAGTCCACAGGCCCAGCCCGCCGAAGACGAACAGCGGCAGTGCGGCGAGGCCGAAGGTTTGGGCCAGCTCGACGGCGCGGGCCAGGGCTCCTGGCTGCAGGCTACCGCGAGCCGTGGCCGACGCGACCTCGAGCGATCCACGCGCCACCGAGTGGCTTGCCGGAGCGAAGCCGAGCTGCAGGAAGACCAGCACGGCGATTGCAGGAACAGCCCAGGCGACGGCCGGCACACGCCTACCTTTAGGGGCCCCTCGCGCCAGGAATTCGACCGCGGCGTAGGCGCCCACGGCCGCGATCCAGATCCACGCTTTGGTGGCGGTCACGCATGCGAGGACGGCCAGCAGTGCTGCGAGCTTCATCCGACCGCGGACAGCGGCGAGCGACGCGGCCGTCAACAGGGCTGTGAGCAGAGGCTCGACAACAGCGGATCCGGACGTGAAAAGAAACACCGGATTGAGAACCAGGAGTGCTACAGCCAGCCTCGCTTGTCGGGCATTGGGCGCGAGCGCGTAGACGCAGGAAAGCGTGGCCAGGCCGAGCAGGGCCCCGAGCGCTTTCAAAGCCCCGAGCTGCCACAGCCCGACGGTGTTGAGCACGGCGGCCGCGAGCACGTGGTAACCCGGGAGCCACGTGTCCTCCATCCCGAAGAGCGGATCGTGGAGGTGTCCGGTCGAGGCAAGGTTCGCGGCGATCAGCCAGTGCCCGTAGCCGTCCTCAAACGGCTCCTGCATCTGCGCCGCGAGGAGCAGCAGGAGACAGCAGATGCCAAATAGGGCAACCTTCGGTCCGGCCGCCCGGAGCCGCCCGAGCGCGCGCCGGCCGAGGTTGCGTAAGGTCAGCACCTCGAGCGCGTCGCTGGCGCTGAGCGAAGCAAGGACGAGAAAGCCAAGGGCGAACATGCTCGCGTAAAGCATTAGCAGCCACTGGTGCATCGAGCCGGCAAGCGGGACGATCGCAAGCGCACCCAGCCCGAATATTCCTTCCGCCACCGCGCGCGGGTCCCAGACTCGCACGTACGCCTGGTGGCGCCATTCCTGGCCGGGCTGCTCGATCCGGTGCTTTGGAGTCCGAATGAACCGTCCACCTGGCCTCGTGGCGCGAAAGAGGGCGAGCATAGCCGTCAGCGACATCCCGGCGCCGACGATCTGACACAACAGCGATGGCAGGCCCGACCACCAGCGCCGTCCAAGCCGCGTCTGGGCCACGATGAAACCAAACCACGGCGAGACGGCGACGACGACGACGAGCACCGAAGCGTCCGCAATCGGCCAGGGGAGGCCGGTAGGCCCGAACGTCAGCAGCAGCGCCGGGTAGCAGAGCAGCTGGATCAGCATCAGAGGGCCAATGCCGTACGCCAGCAGGTGGACGGTCGCCTGAAGCTTGACTGCAGCTCGATTGCGACTGCGCAGCACTGGAACCAGCAGCTTGAACGCGGACTGGAAGCTTCCGGTCGCCCACCTCGACTGTTGGCGACGGTAGGCATCGATCGCGACCGGCAGCTCTTCAGGCACGACGAGGTCTTCCAGGTAAGCGGCGCGCCACCCGCGAAGCTGAGCCCGATAGCTGAGGTCGAGGTCCTCGGTCAGCGTGTCTGCGCTCCAGCCGCCCGAGTCTTCGATCGTGGTCCGTCTCCAGATCCCGGCGGTGCCTGTGAAGTTCGTGAAGTATCCGTGAGCCGAACGCACGGCCTGCTCGACGAGGAAGTGAAAGTCGATCGCGAGCGCCTGCAGCCGCGTGAACCACGAATAGCCTTCGTCGAGGTGGCCCCATCTCGCCTGCGCAAACCCGACAGCCGGATCGTCGAAAGCGCCGACCGTGCGCCTCAGAAAATCGGGCGCAGGGACGAAGTCCGCGTCGAAGATCGCGATCAATGGAGCGCTGGTGAGTGTCATGCCGTACGCCAGCGCCCCTGCCTTGTAACCGCTCCGCGTTCCGCGTCTTACGTGAGTGACGTGCCTTCCCTTTTGGCGCCACAACTCGGCACGCAGCGCGACGATCGAGGTCGTTTCGTCATCTGAGTCATCCAGGACCTGCACCTCGAGGCGGCTTGCGGGCCAGTCGATCGCGCATACCGCATCGAGGACTCGCTCCGCCACGTAGCGCTCGTTATAGATAGGGACCTGTACGCAGACCAGCGGCTCGTTGTCGCTGACGATGACCCGCTCGGCCGGCGTGCGTAATCGGGTCGCGCGCCACGTCAGGTAGAGCAGGTTCATGCCGAAAGCGAAGAGGAGGACGCTGGTGATCACGAGGATCGCTACGGCGATGGACAGGATCAATCGGAAGACCTGTCGAACAGCGTGTACGGCCGCATGGTCGAGCGGACGAACGTGACGCGGGCGAGCGCGTCGGGATGGTGGCGTCGAGTCCACTGCATGTACCGCCACGCCCTCTCTCCAAGGGCCCGGGCAGCGCCGTCGAGAAACCTGGGAAACAACGACGCGGGCAGACGCCGGCGTGGCGGTGCGATCAGCATCGGGGCCGGCTTGCTCGCCAGCTGCGGGAAGTGTTCCAGCAGGCCGGCGTTGGCGTCGATCAGCTCGCGGATCGTTTCGACGCCGAAGACCGGTTCGCTCATGAGCAGCTCGAACGCCATGTCCTCGTCCTGCCGCTGCAGCGGCAGGCACTGGGAGCGCTCGAGGATCAGGTTCGCAGTCATGAGCCGCGGTGCAAGCGGCCGACGCGTGAGATCGTCGACCGGCTTTGTCCGATGCATCAATGCATGCGCCAGCCCGAGGACGTTCACGGCCACATAGGCGAGATGCCGGTGACCATCGTCCACGATGAGGTTGAGGTCGACGTCGTCTGACTCACGAAACCCGCCGCTGGCGAGCGAGCCTGCGATCGACACGCTCTGAATGAAGGGCGCGAAGGCGACCAGGGCTCTGACAAACCTCGCCGTCATCTCGAGGTAGGCGGCCGCTTCGGCGCGGTGCCCGACCGCGCGAGTCCGGATCTCGTCCACCCGGCTGAGGGAGGCGCGATCGACGACGAGATCCTCGGCCAGGACGAGATCCCGACTCGCGGCGGCCGACCACCGCACCTCTTCAGGCGAGATCGAGCCGCCAATGCACAGGCCGGCCACGCGCTCGGGCGAGAGCGCGTACCCACGGCGCGCAAGGAGCGCAACGGTCTGCCGGACCCGATCCGAAGTGGCCGCAGATTGACGGGGGATCAGGTCAAGCAAGAAAGCGCCTCCAACAGTCCTAGGGCGATCTTGGATTCGGTCGGGCGCCGGCAGAAGGCACGCCTCAAGTTGAGATACGGGGCCGGGTTACGATTGGCTGGATCACAGAATTCGGCCCAGCTTCAGCGAGGAGTCGAGATGACCGCCGACGGACACTTCAAAGTCCCCACCCCAGTCAACGAGCCGGTGCGCCCGTACGCACCCGGTGATCCCTACCGTAAGTCATTGAAGGCCAGGCTGGCGGAGCTGACCGACGCTCGAACCGAGGTCCCGATGCAGATCGGGGGTGAAAGGCGGTGGGGCGCCTCGAGAGCGGACATCCGATCGCCGCATCGCAAGGAGCTGAGCATCGCCGAGTACGCAGTCGGGGCGCCCAAGGACTTTGACGATGCCATCGCGGCGGCGCTGAAGGCGCGCAAGGCGTGGGCCGCAACCTCGTACAACGAGCGTGCCGCCGTGCTCCTCAGGGCGGCATCACTCCTGGCGGGTCCGTGGCGGGACACCATCAATGCCGCCACGATGCTTGGGCAGTCGAAGACCGTTCACCAGGCCGAGATCGACGCGGCTTGCGAGTCCGTCGACTTCTGGAGGTACAACGCTTACTTCGGCGACCAGCTGCTCGGGCAGCAGCCTTACAACGACGGCACGGCATGGAACCGTATGGAGTATCGGCCTCTGGAGGGTTTCGTCTTCGCAGTCAGCCCGTTCAATTTCACCTCCATCGGAGCCAACCTGCCAACCGCCGCGGCACTCATGGGCAACACCGTCGTCTTCAAGCCGGCGACGCAGACGCTCCTGGTGAGTCATTTCTTGATGGAGATCCTTAACGAGGCAGGCCTGCCCCCCGGTGTAATCAACATGGTCAGCGGCAGCGCGTCGCAGATTTCGGAACGCGTGCTGAGCCACAAAGAGCTGGCCGGCATTCATTTCACCGGTTCCACCGAGGTGTTCCAGGGGATGTGGCGAGAGGTTGGCCAGAACATCGACCGCTACCGGACGTACCCGCGGCTTGTCGGCGAGACCGGCGGCAAGGATTTCATCGTTGCTCACGAATCGGCCAACTCCGATGCGCTGCGCACCGCGATGATCCGAGGCGCGTTCGAGTACCAGGGGCAGAAGTGTTCGGCCGCCTCCCGCGCTTACATCCCTCAGTCGATGTGGAAGCGAATGCGATCGGAGATGGCGGACGAGGTTGAGGCCATCCCCCAGGGAGACGTGGCCGATTTCCGCAACTTCATGGGCGCGGTGATCGACGGCAACGCCTACTCAAACCACATGAAGGCGATCGAGTTCGCGCGCAAGTCCGAAACTGCGAAGGTCGTCGCGGGTGGCAAAGGTGACGACACGGTGGGATGGTTCGTGCGGCCGACTGTCATCGAGACGACAGACCCAGACTTCAGGCTTCTGAAGGACGAGCTGTTCGGGCCCATCCTCACGGTCTATCCATACGCTGATGGCAAGTTCGAGGAGACGCTCGAGCTTTGCGACCGCACGAGCCCCTACGGGCTGACCGGCGCCATCTTTGCGCAGGACCGGCAGGCGATTCGCAAAGCATCCGAGACGCTTGTGAACGCCGCGGGCAACTTCTACATCAACGACAAGCCCACCGGCGCGGTCGTGGGTCTTCAGCCGTTTGGCGGCGCAAGAGCGTCGGGCACCAACGACAAGGCAGGTTCGTTTCTGAACCTGATCCGGTGGACAAGCCCGCGCACGATCAAGGAGACGTACGTTCCGCCCACCGATCACCGCTACCCCTACATGGACGAGGAGTAGGCCGCGGCGAACCTGGTGACCGTCCGGTACGAACCCGACGGCCGGGTGGTCACCGTGACCATCGAGCGACCTGACGTCCGCAACGCGGTGGATCCGGCGACGGCGGAACAGCTGGTCGACTGCTTTAAGCGTTTCGCGGAGGATGCGGGGTTGGCGGTCGCAGTGCTCACCGGTGGAGGCGGCAATTTCTGCTCTGGATTCGACCTGAAAGCGCTTGCGCGCGGTGATGGTAACCGGGTCGAAGAAGCCGGCCCGGGCCCGATGGGTCCGACACGCATGGTCCTCGACAAGCCGGTGATCGCGGCGATCGAAGGCTACGCCGTCGCGGGCGGGCTCGAGCTGGCGCTGTGGTGCGACTTCCGCGTCGCCGCCAACGACGCGACCTTAGGGGTGTTCAACCGGCGCTTTGGCGTGCCTCTGGTCGACCTCGGCACGGTGCGCCTGCCCCGGATGATCGGCCAGGGTCGCGCGCTGGACCTGATCCTCACCGGTCGCTCGGTTACCGCCCTCGAGGCACTGCAGATCGGCCTGGTCGAAAGGCTTGTCGAGCCCGGCGAGGCGCTCGAGGAGGCCCTGAAGCTTGCGCGGCAGATCGCTGACGTCCCATCGGGTGCGCTGCTAGCCGACCGCCGCAGCGTGCTCAACCAATGGTCGCTCAGCGTCGAGGACGCATCGAAGGCCGAGTATCGAGGCGGCATCGAGGTCATGGGCGAAGCGCAAGAGGGAGCGCGCCGCTTCTCGGAAGGCGCCGGCCGCCACGGCCACTAAGCGAACCGCGGCCTGGCCGTTACTGTCCAGACAGCATGGGCATCCCGTTCGCTTCGCCTTCGGCGCGCTGGGGCGCGGGATCGCGGTCGTAATGCTTCACCGACGAGACTGAGAGGAGGACCAGCGCGCCGACTTCACCGACGATGAGTGGAAGTGGACCCCAGATCGGCAGGCCCTCCGCGGCGATGGCCACGCCAAGCATGAAGACCCATGTCCACGCCGGCGGCGAGGTGCGGAGGTAGAGCCACCCGGCCAGGCCGAGCATCACCAGGTCGTCCAGGTGGAGATAAGGGCTGGCGAGCAATCCCCCGACCAGCGCCGGGACCAAGACCCACTCATGTCCTCGACCCCGCAGGCGGTAGGCGAGGACGAGCGCCCAGAGCGCGATCGCCGCCTGGATTACGCGTGTCACAGCGAGGCTGCCGATGAGCGATGCGAGGGTCAGCTCCCGGTTCACGGGCACGCCGGCGGCGAAGGTCAACCGGGCCTCGTAAGCGGCGACTCCGCTCGGGCCAAGGGCAACCATCGAAGCGACCGCGAGCAGGCCGAGCGCGACCACGCTGCCCCAGAAAGCTCGCGTCCTTCCGCCCAGCAGAAGTGCAACGGGCACCAGGAACGCGAGCTGCGGTTTTAGAGCCAGTGCGGCAAGCGTGATGCCCGCCCAGAAAGGGCGGTCGGCCCGCAGCAGCGCGTAGCAGCCGGCGACCCCGAGGGCCACGAAGAGGCCAGGCTGACCGAGCTGAAGTCCATAGATCACCGGGAGCCACCCGATCGCGGCCGCGAACTGGACGAGCCGCCATGGTCCGCGCCCGGGCGAAGCGAAGCGCCAGGTCAGGGCGAGGGCGATCAACAGCGCCGCGGTCCAGGTCCAGTAGGCGGTCGGATATGGAAGCGGAGTCAGCGGCAGGGCGGACCATGCCACCGGCGGCGGGCTGATGAAACGAGCAAGCTCGGCGATCTTGATGCCAGAGCCCATGGCGTCGAGCTCCGCTTGCTGTAGGTGCAGGTCGTAGATGGAGGACCAGCCATGCGCCAACCCGATCCTGGCCGCCGCATAGTAAAAGGTGAAGTCGTTGTGGAACCTGTCCCCGGCGTAGGCCAGCGCCCACTGGTAGAGGTCGAAAACGGCGAACAGGACGGCGGTCACGGCGCCGGCGGCCACGCCCAGGTTGCGCCATCGCTGCGTCTGGGGCGTCGGGCCGGCCATGCATCGCGGATGGTATAGGCCGCTACCTTGTAGCGGTGGCCTCACCCTTTTTCGAGCCGCGCGTTCTCGAACTTACAGATGGCAGCAAGGTTCACGTCAGGCCTATCGCACCCGAAGACGAGCCGCTGCTGCACGAGGCGGTCGCTGCGATGTCCGAGCGCAGCGTCTACTTCAGGTTCTTTTCACCGCTGAAGAGGCTGCCTGAAGCGCTGGCGCACCGGCTTGCGGTGGTTGACCACAAAGATCGCTTCGCGCTGGTCGCAACCTCGGGCAAGCCGACCGGCAAGGAGCGCATCCTCGGGGTGGCGCGATATGACCGGGTACCGAACACCGACGTTGCCGAGGTCGCGGTGGCGGTAGTCGACGAATACCAGCGACGAGGTCTCGGAGGGGCGCTGCTGGCCATCCTCGCGCGGGCCGCTCGCGAACACGGCATCAAGAACTTCACGCTTATCGTGTTGCCAGAAAACCGGCAGATGCTCGGGCTGCTGAGAAAGATGGGCTGGATTCACCACGCAAAGTTGAGCGGCGGGGTCTACGACATCTCGTTCGATCTTCCGGAGACGACGTAAGAAACAGCTACAAGCGCTCGACCGCGAGGCGGGCGCCGAAGCCCAGCAGTACCACGCCGGTGACCCGTTCCATCCACTGGCGCACGCGCGGGGCCGTGATGAAGTCGCGCATGCGTGTAACGAACAACCCGTACACGTTCATCCATGTCCATCCGATGATGGCGAAAATCAAGCCGAGCAGGAGGAGCTGCGGCAGGATCGGCTGACCGGGCGCGACGAACTGCGGAAGGAACGTCACAAAGAAGACCCCCAGCTTCGGGTTCGACAAGGCCGAAAGAAAACCCTGGCGAAAGATGGCGTGGGCCGGCGCCGGTGCAGGCGCATTCGCCATCAGGTCGATCGGGCGGCGGCGGGATTCGATGAGCGTCCGCAAGCCGAGGTACGCGAGATAGGCGGCACCGACGAGCTTGAGAACGAACAGCGCCTCGCCAGACGTCCTCAGCAGCGCCGAAACGCCGACCGCCGTGGCGGAGGTCCAGATGGCAAGGGCCAGGGCGATCCCAGTCGTCGTCAGAACCACGCCGCGCCGGCCGTGGGCGAGCGCATTTTTCGTCACCACCGCCATGTCCGGACCTGGCGTCACCGCAAGCAGCAGACAGATCCCGGCGAAGGCGAGCAGCCCTGTGGACACCCTAGTGTCCCGATCTCGAGGTCCGCAGGATATTTCGCGGCATCGACGGGCGGAGCCAAGGAGAGGGTGGCGCTAGGAGGAGCGCATCCGTGGATGCGTGACGACGCAGCGCCAGGCCCCTCGACGCCGGCTTCAGCGCCGCAGGCGCCCGCCCGTCTAGGACGCGAAGATCCAAGGAACTCGGGAGCGGGACACTAGCTGCTACCCCAGCGGAACTCCGAGCACAGGTAGTCGAACGACTGGGCTTCGGGCATGCCGTGCGGCGAGTTCTTGGGGTCCGCAGGGTCGGCGGCAAAGACCACCACGGTCACACCGCCACGCGTCGCGGCGATGACGGCGAATCGCACTTGCGCGGAGGTGGAGTTGGTGCCAACCAGGTTTGCCGAGTAGACGGCACCGAGGCCGTCCTGACCTCCGATATGCGCCCCCTTTACGTCTGAAACCTGAACCACGTTCTGCCACTGCGCACTCGGAAGGGCTGACACCGTGGACTGGAGCACCTGGGGCAGAGACTGGCCGCTCTTCATCCCGGAGACGTCGACCAATCCAATCTTGGTGCCCAACGAGATCCCGTTCGCGTCCTGGCTGCGCACGGTCCAGCTGGAGCTGTAGTCAACCTGGAACTTGTAGGCGGAGCTGATGTACGTGCTCGTCTCAGGCAGCGGCGTGACGATCTTCGGCGCGCAGTTGACCGTGCAGGCGGAGCGGGTCCCGCCGGTGAAGCGTGCCACAGCGAACGTGGTCACCGCCACGGTGACGATGGCGAGGATGGCGAGCAGCACCCCCGCGATCGCTACCTGCGATGTCCTGTACTGGCGGCGGGTCGGATACGGGGCGCTCGGCGCGACCGGGTAGCTGTACGCCGGTGCGGATGCCACGGCCATGGCGACCTGAGGCGCGCCGCAGCGACCACAGAACGGCGCGCCCGGTGCCACCTGGGCCCCGCACCGCCCGCAAAAGCGCACTGGTACCGCCATCTATGCAATACCTCTGACGCGCGGCCGGCCCTGCTTTGAAGCCGCAGCGCGGGCCGCGCCGCACGCGGGACAGAAGGCCATCGTCGGCACGACCCGGTGACATTCTGGGCATGGGGCGTCAGGGCCGATCTCATGCTCGGCCCCTTCGACAAGAAGCGCCTGGTGGATGATCAGCCTCAGAAACATAAGCAGCAAGACAGTCGCGACCAGCAGGATCGCGACCTCGACCACGAGGTTGGACACCTCAAAGCTGACAATCCCGAGCAGCACCTGAGTGCCTACGGCGACGATCACGGCCGCCAGGATGGTGGAGGTCAAGGGCCGGCCGGCGCGCCGGCGATCGTATCTCTGCAGCCAGATCGCTGCGGTGATCAGGGCCGTTGTGCTCGCGTTGACGAGTGACAGCAGGATTCCCGCGCGAAGCAACAGGAGCGACCAGTCAATCGGCGCCCCGCTCGCCACGAGCGGCCCGCTGATGAGCGGCCACAAAGCAGTGAGCGAGCTGGTCAAAGTGAATCCAAGCGCGGACGCCGCACCGAACGTCAGGCCGTCGAGCGGCTCGCGGAAGCGGCGCCTGAACGCGTACAGGAACAGTGGGCCGACCAGCATCAATGCCTGCGCGACGATCGGGATGGCCACACCGGCCAGGACGAGCGCGTTCTCACGGTCGCCGGTCAGGTTCAGGCGCGACACAGCGTCGCCTGAGAACAACGTGAAGACGTAGCCCAGCACCGCGCCTACGACCATCGTGGCTCCGATGAGCAACCACGGCTCGCTCTCGTAGACCTCGACCTCATAGAGGTACAGCAGGTAAAGCACCGGCAGTAGGAAGGTTGCCGCAACCGTCGCGGATGCGAAGAGATGCAGTGCGGCCAGCAGGAGCACAGCCACGACGCCGGACAGCAATGCCCACCGAAACGCTCCTCCTCGGCGATGGGGCAGGTGTGGGAAAAGAGTGCTGACGATCGAAAGCTGCACGACGCGTTGCGATGGAACAGCGGCGAACGCGTGGCGGCGAGTCGTGCTCGCGGTGGTCAGGTGCGCGCCGCAGTGACCGCAGAAGTCGCCGGCCGGGACAACGCTGCTGCAGTGCGGGCAGGTGACGAGAGGCGGCTGCTCAGGGCCTTCTTCCCTCACGCGCCCCCACCTTTTATGTAGATGATCCAGGCGGCGTCGAGCGCTGCGCCGTCCATGCTGCCCCAGCCGGTGGCGAAGTCCCAGCCGCTGCCTGCGTCGAAGGCGAGGTTGTTGCCTGTCGTGACGTCGTGGAACGGCTTGGTGGGCAGCGAAGCTGAGTTGGCACCCATCCAGTAGATGGCCGGATTCGCAAAGCCTACCTGGCGCAGTCCTCTCTTCTTGAGGTCCTGATTGATCAATGCGATAGTGGCCGCCCACAGTGGAGTTGCCGCGGACGTTCCCCCAGCCTGTTCGTCCTGTCCACCGAAGAAGATGTGAAATCCAGTATTGGGGTCGGCGTTTGCGGAAACGTCGGGAACCTGCCGGAGACCACGCCCTGCCGTCTGCGACACGCTTTTCTGATAGTCGGGCAGCGCGTAGAACTGGCTCGGTCCGCCGCCGCTGCCGCTCTCGTCGAGCGGGCTGCCCCACGCCGACTCTTTGTAATAGATCCCCTGCTGGGATTCGAAAACGCTGGTTCCACCGACCGCGGTCACGGATGGAAGTGTCGAAGGAAAGCTGCCCGCAGCTGGTTGGTCCTCACCGCATGTGTACGCGCCGCTGTCCCCGCTGGCCACGAAATGCGACATGCCCAGGGCGACCGCCCTGTCCTGAATGCTCGCGTAGGCATTGCGGTGCGCCGTGGACATCTCTGGTTCGCACGCGCCCAGACTTTCGGAAATGATCGAACCGAGGTGGTCGGTGACCATCTGGTCGAAGGCCCGCTCACCGTGCCCCAAATCCGCGGCCGAAAGGTAGATGACCAGCTTGGCGTTGGGCGCGACCTCGTGGATGATCTCGAGGTCTAGCACCGTCTCGCCCTGTGGTTTTGAGGGAGTGCCCCAGTTAGGATCACGCAAGACCGTGAGGTAGGAGTCAAACGGCGGCAGCGAGAACTCCGTGGCGAATTTGTTCAGGTCGTTGAGGTTGGGCAGGTCGTCGATCTCAGGCAGCACGATCGTCTGGCCGGTCCCGTCGAGACCAGCCTGGCGCAAAGGCTGAAGGTTGTAGAAGGCAAGGACATCCGCCGGCGTGAGGCCGCCGCGCCGCACGGCCAGGGTTCGCGCGTGCCGGTAGTTGTCAAGGCCGCTGACGCCGTTGGCTGCGACGGCCAGCTGCGGTGGGATCTGTGGCTGGTCGAGCGCGGCATAGAAGGTCGAGCCGTCCGCCAACCGAAAGCTCTCGATGTCGACGCGGAGAAGCGCCCCCGCAAGCGGAGCTGGGCCGTCAGCCGCAATCAAGCCGGAGCCGGGGCGCCAAGAGGCGCGGAATCCAGAGCCCTGCAGCCATGCCACCGCGCCCTTGACCGCGACTGGGTCGGGGCCGAATTCCGCGGCGTACTCC
>CATPBO010000241.1 GCA_955652835.1 Candidatus Dormiibacterota bacterium | reverse complement strand
TGCAGGTCGCGGAGCTGTGCCACCTGCAAAGCAAGCACGTCACGCTGCTTGATCTGCTCATCGCGCGCGGCCTGCTCTTTTTGGCGCTGGACCTGAACCTCGTTGAGATCGTGTGCCAGGGAGTACTTGAGCTCCGTTGCGCGCGCACCGGCGACGTTGAGATCCGCGACCCGGGTCAACAGATCACTCAGGCTCGATGCCTGGGCCAGGGCGACAAGCACCGAGCCGGGCTGCTGATAGATGGCCCGCGCGAGCTGGCGGAGCTGCGCTCGCTCTGTGTCGATGCGCTGTGCAAGCATCGCCTCGCGGCGCTGGGCGTCGGCGATCTGGACATCCAGGTCGGTGATCTTTGCCTGGACATCGGCGATCTTCACCTGCAGGTCAGCCTGTTGGGCGGCGTTGTCAATGAGCGACTGCCGCAGCTGCTGTTGGGCGGCGACCGCGTCGGCCAGGTTGCTGCCGAGCTGGGCACGGATCTGGTCGATCACCGCCTTCTGTGCCTGCGCATCGGAGGTCGCGTCCGCGGCGACATTTGCCGAGGCGGCGCCGACCATCAGCAGCACAAGGGTGACAGCGGCGAGGAGGGCTCTCACGACTCCAGGTGCCGCCGCACGCTGACGAGCGATGAGCCTGAGCCAAGACCGAGCCCGGTCGCGAACACGATGGCCGCGGCGGCGGCGGCGACCGTGATGGTGACACCTGGCGCGAACTGGGCGAATGAGGCCGAGCCGGCAGAGATCCCGGCAACAGCCAGGCCGAAAGTGATGAGGCCGGCCACCGCGCCCGATAGCGCGCCGGTGATAGCCCCCTCGATGACGAATGGCCCGCGCACCATCCAGCGTGGCGCGCCCACCAGCTGCATGATCGTGACCTCGTCTCGGCGGGAGTGGATCGCCGCGCGGATGCTGTTCATGGTTACGGTGACCGCGACGAACCCAAGCAGTACCAGGAACGCAAAGCCCGCCACGGCCGCGCCAAACAGGACAGCCTGGATCCGCTGGTAGGCGCCTCTGTCATAGGAGGTCGGATAAACCGGATCGACGGCGATGTCGTAACGGACCGCCTGGTCGACTGCCGCGACATCGTTGATGTTCTTCACGCGCACGTCGAGGCTGGCCGGGAACGGATTGCTGTCTGTGGCTTCGGCCAGCTGTGGCAAGCCGGGGAGGTGTTTCGCCCGCGCGAGAGCCTCGGCCCTGGTCGTGTAACTGACACTGGCGACGCGGCCGTCGCTGGTGAGGCGATCCCACAGCGCGTTGACATCAGCGGCCTTGGCATCGTCGCGCATGTACACGTGCAGCAGCGAGGCCTGTGCCGATTCGACCTGTTCGAGGTTGTGGAGCGCGAAACCGATTAGACCGACCACGCCCGAAAGGAGCAGGAGCAACGTCATCGAGCTGAGCGCGGGCGCTGCGCTGCCCAGGTTCCGAAGCCAGTTGCGAGCCGCCCCGCGGAACAGGTAACGGAAGACGTTGGTGACGACGACCTGAAACAGCCGCCGCCGCGGAAAGCGGCCTTTCAGGATGACGCCAACCACGCCATCCTCCCCGTCAGGCCCGCTGGCTGGTCACGCACCAGGCGGCCCTGCACGAGAGTGATGACGCGGCGCTGAAGGCGCCTCACGATCTCGACGTTGTGGGTCGCGATGAGCACCGCTGTGCCGGAGGCCGCAATATCGGCGAACAGATCCATCATCTCCCACGACGTCTCGACGTCGAGGTTGCCGGTCGGCTCGTCTGCGATCAATAGAGACGGCTGCGCGACCACCGCGCGCGCCAGGGCGACTCGCTGCTGCTGTCCGCCCGAGAGCTGATGCGGGAACGAATCGCCACGATCGCCGAGGCCCACCGCGTCCAACGCGTCAAGGGCGCGCTCCGCGGCCTCGTCATCTGATACCCGTAAGTCGCCGACCTGGAGGCCAAAGGCGACGTTCTCCTTGGCCGTCAGTCGAGGCAGAAGCTTGAAGTCCTGGAAGACGACACCGACGCGACGGCGAAGCTCCGAGACGCGTGACGCCTTCATGGTGTGGGCAGCCATGCCATCGACCCAGACCTCGCCACTGGTGGGGCGGATCTCGCGGTTGATCAGCTTGAGCAGGGTGCTCTTGCCGGCCCCGCTGGGGCCGACCAGAAACGCAAGCTCGCCCGGCTCCAGCGCGAGGCTGACGTCGTCAAGGGCGAGGCGGGAGCCGTATGCCCGAGACACAGCATTGAGCTCGAGGATTTGAGGCACGTAATAGATAACGTAATAATTTTCAAATCCCTGACCAACATCGGTTAAGGGCTGTAAGGATTAGTAATGACCGGGCCGAGCGTGTCAGTTCGGGTGATTTAAGTCACACCTGCGACGCAGGTCACTGCGGCTGGGTACTCCACTCCTTAGCTTCACCGCGTGCCCATCGCACGCGGTGACGGAGCGTAGCGCGGTGGACCTCCAGGCCTTGAATCTGTCTCCGATCACCCCGGTACTGGTCCTGGTCGTCCAGGACCATCCGCTCCTGGCCTCGGCGATCGCTAGAGTCCTCGACTCCCAGGAAGACATCAAGGTGTGCGGCATCGCGCGGGGCGGCGATGAAGCCGCGAGGGTCGCGGCCAACGAGAAACCGCAGGTTGCGCTCATGGACTTCCTGCTTCCTGATATGAGCGGGCCGGTTGCCGCAGCCAAGATACGGTCCGTCGTCCCGAGCGCGGCGATCGTATTCCACAGCGCCGAGGAGTCCGAAGGCGCCTTGCTGGACGCCATCGATGCCGGCGCGACCGCTTACCTGACCAAGTCGGCATCGGCGGATCAGATCGTCGAAGCGGTTCGAAGGGCGTCTCTCGGTGAGGTCCTGATCCCCGTCTCGCTATTCGCCAAAGCGATTGCCCGGCAGCGGAAAGTGGTCACCGACAAGCAGGCCCGAGAGAAGCTCTTTGCCGAGTTCACCCCGCGAGAGCTGGATGTGCTGCGGCTGCTCGCCGAGGGTCACGACACGGCGACGCTGGCCAGGCGTCTGGGCATTGCACCCCACACCGTGGAATGGCACGTCAGCCATTTGATCGAGAAGCTGCAGGTGCATTCCAAGCTGCAGGCCGTGATCGCGGCCGCACGCGCCGGGTTGATCGAACTCTAGTTTCCCCCAGAGCCGATCGGTCAGCATTGAAGGGTGCAGTACCGGCGGCTGGGCAAAACGGGTTTTGAAGTCAGTGCCGTCGGCTTCGGCGCCTGGGCGATCGGTGCTGACTGGGGAACGGTCGACGATGACGAGAGTCTGCGTGCGTTGAATGCGGCAGCTGACGCGGGCGTGACATTCTTCGACACCGCCGATGTCTACGGCGATGGGCGCAGCGAACGGCTGCTTGCGCGCTTTCGCAAAAAGCGCAGCGAGCCGATTGTGATCGCGACGAAAATTGGGCGCCGCGCCCCGCTCGACCTCAAGGAGTACACCCCGGAAAACTTCGCGGCCTGGATCGACCGGTCCCGCACGAACCTTGAGGTGGATCGGCTGGATCTTGTCCAGCTGCACACTCTGCCAACCGACATCTACTACCGGCCGGAAATCTTCGATGCCATGGACGGCTTTGTCCGCGACGGCAGGATCGCGGGCTACGGCGTGAGCGTGGAGCGGGTGGAAGAGGGGCTCAAGGCCATCGAGTATCCAAACGTCAGCACCGTTCAGATCATCTACAACATTTTCCGCCAGCGTCCAGCCGAGCGGTTCCTGAGCGAGGCCAACGACCGCGACGTCGGCGTGATTGTTCGAGTGCCGCTTGCCTCCGGCCTACTAACCGGAAAATTCAGCCGCGACACCCAGTTCGCGCCGACCGACCACCGCAACTTCAACCGACACGGCGAGAGCTTTGACGTCGGAGAAACATTCGCCGGCCTCGACTACGACACGGCCCTGGAGGTGGTCGAGGAGCTGCGGTCCCTTATCCCGACAGGTACGACGATGGCTCAAATGGCCTTGCGCTGGATTCTCATGAGCTCGGGTGTCAGCACCGTCATCCCAGGGTCCAAGACAACCGAGCAGGCCCATGCGAACGCCGCGGCAGCCGATCTTGCGGCGCTGCCGGCCTCCACCATGGAGCGCATCGCCCTTCTCTATCGCGAACGAGCGGCACCGCTCGTCCAACAGCGCTGGTAGCGGGTTTGCCTTAAGTCTCGCTCAGGCCAGTCTGGGCCCAGACCGTCGCGGCGGCAACCGATTCGAAGGTCCCCAGCGAAAGACCGGGACCCCTTTCGGGGCCCCGGCTGACACACGTTGCAGTTGTTGGTTACGCGCCTGTCGGTACCGGCGCTGGAGCGTGCCCTGGAGGCGCAGGGTAAGCGGCCGGCGGGACCGGCATGAGCTCGTACGCGGCGTCCCCGTGGACGGCCTCGTCACCCGTTTCCAGCTGCTTCTCTGTGAGCCGGAGGGGAACCACCAGCGATATGAGCTTCAGCAGGACGAACGTCAGAACACCGTCCCAGACCAGGATGAAGACGAGCCCGATGACCTGGGCGTAGAACTGCTGCGGGTTGCCGAAGAACAAGCCGGTGGCGGCAACGGCGGCGGTCTGGCCCGTCCCCGGGTAGACCACAACGTTGGGGTCGGCGAGCAAGCCGACCATCAGTCCGCCGACCGCGCCGGCGACGAGGTGAGTGTGCATCACGCCGAGGGTGTCGTCGATGCGGTTGAACGGCGGCAACTTGACCAGGTAGTTGAAAGTCAGAAAGGGAATTACGCCGGCGGCGATGCCGATCGCGAACGCGCCGTAGCCGTTGACATAACCGGCGGCGGGTGTGATGCCGACCAGGCCAGCGACCATGCCATTGACCATGCCACCGACGGTGACGCGGCCGACTACGAATACATCGAGAAACATCCATGCGATCATCGCCGTCGCTGCGGCCAGGTTGGTGTTGAGGATGGCGGCCGAGGCATCCGCGCCCGCAAAGTAGGGGTCGCCACCGTTGAATCCGTTCCAGCCCAGCCACAGCAGGCCGGCGCCGGTGATCACGGCAATCAGGTTGCTGGGCCGGTTGTTCTCACGATCTGTGAGCAGGCGCGGGCCGATGACGGATGCCGCCACCAGTCCCGAGACTCCGGCCGCGACGTGGATCACATACCCACCCGAGAAGTCGAGGGCGCCTGCGCCCGCGAAACTGCTCAGCCACGAAGGGAAGGCGCCGATCCAGCCGCCGCCCCAGATGCTGAACGCGTTGACCGAGTAGACGACGGTGATCCAGAGCGGGACGAAGAGCATCCAGGCCTTGAAGCTGGTTCGACCCAGGATCGAGCCGGCCAGCAGGATGACGGTGATGGCCGCGAACACAAACTGGAAATACGCAAGAGCGGAGAGTGGGAACTTGAGGTCGGGGATCGCGCCCTTGAGTAGCGGGATCACCGCCTGGCCCTGAAGATCGCCTGGAGACAGGATCGTTCCCGGTGTGCCGACGAAGTGCAGCACGTCGGTGAGCTGCGTCCCAAAGGACATCTTGTATGCCCAGAAGGTCCACACGATCAGCGTCGCACCGAACGCGTACAGGACCATCAGGGCAGAGTTGAGCGCCCACTTGCGCTTCATCAGGCCCGAGTAGAGGATTGCCAACCCCGGGACGCTCATGAGCCCGACCAGCGTCGCGGCGACCAGCTGCCAGGCCGTGTGGCCTGGATCCAGCCATGTCGGTGTCGGCACAACATCTAGATAGACGGATAGGTTCAACGGCTTACTCCTCCCCTGATGAACTCGCTCCCTACGGCTCGCTTGTCTCAAGGCAGCCTAAATTTGCCGATGGTCTGCCTCCTACGGTGCTAACCACTGGAAAAGCTGGGTGGTTTATCGGGTGTTTGTCACAAGGAGCGGGCGGCTTTGCCCGGTGCGTCAACACGCCGACGCCGGCCGCTGTTGGGCTTTAAAGTGCGGTCAATGTGGCCGACACAACTGTCCCAGTCCGTGCCGCCGAGCCGGTGGTCGGAGCGCGGGCTCCGTGCCCGTTTGCTGGCGAGCTTGGGGATCGTCGCGCTCGTGCTGTCGGCATCGATCGCGCTGTGGCTGTCGATTCGGAACGGACAGCCCGGGACTCCGGTTTACGGAACTCCGCGCCTGACGGCGGGCGCCGTCTGGACCTGGGACGGAACGAGCTACACCCTGGCGCCGGCGGGAGGGCCGGCTCCAACCAGCAACAACGCGGACATGGCTTACGACCGGACACGCGGCGTGATCGTGCTCTGGGACCACGGGTGCGCAAACATGGTGATGGGCTTCCAGGGCGGCTGTGCCGTACAGGTCAACAGAACCTGGACCTGGGACGGCCGGGGCTGGACAGGTCACTCACCGGCATCGGCACCGAAGGTCGTCGGGCAGGGGGCGATGCTGTATGACAGTCGAGCTGGCCAGGTTGTGTATGTCAACGGCGCCGGGCAGATCTGGGCGTGGACGGGCTCGGACTGGACCACCTTGGCGACACAAGGCGCGCCGAGCATCGCGCGGCGGGATTCTGGGGTCGTGTTCTCGACCTTCGCCGCGGGTTACGACGAGACGCGCGACGTTCTGGTGTTCGTTGTCCAGAGCAGCACCTGGTTATGGGATGGCACCACCTGGACCCAGGTACAGGGCGGCATCGGCGGTGGCGAGGCCCGAGCTGATGCACACCTTGTCTATGACCGCGCCCATGGCCAGCTGGTCTACGTGGGCAGCCGCTATACCTGGACCTGGGACGGCAAGCGCTGGCAGCAGCACGATCAGCCGGCGATCACTTCGGGGACGCTTGGATACGACCCGGTGCGAGCCACCATGATGCTTATGCAGCAGGACAGCTCAGCCTGCGACCGAACGGCCTGCCGGACGACAACCTGGACCTGGAACTCGAGGGCCTGGGCCCAGGTCCCGATCGATCGCGGGCCGCTGCTGCCGCTGACACGCTCCGGGGCGTTCGCCCCGCCCATGGCCTTCGACGAGGCCGGCGGGGTGATGGTTGTCTTTGTCAGCGCCAACTGACGTTCGTGTTTTGAACCTCACTTTCGGCGAAATACAACGTGTGGTTCACACAATTTTAAAAACCGAAACTTCGTGCTATCGTGCCAGTCATGACATACGTTGCCGCCATACCATTCGAGGTCGACAAACCACTATCTGATTCGGATCCCGACGTTCGTTCGATTTCGCGCCTCCCCGGCTTCGTTCGGCTCGAGCCGGTGGCTGGGCATCCCGGTCGCTATACGCTGACGTTCGAGGTCGAGGCCGGCTCGCTGCGCGATTCCATGGATGCCGCCGACGAGCTGCTGGTCGAGTACGAGAGCGCCATCAACGCGTACCACCCACGGCGGCTGGCTGCCGTCTCCACAGAAGCCAGATAGAAGCCAGGTAGCCGAACTCGGCGTCTGAAACGCGCCGGCGTCTGTACGGGGACGCGGGCGCGTTTTCTTTTTCCCAGGCACCGTCCCACGTACTTCTTGCACGGCGGCCGCCGCCCGCAGCACGTGTCCACCGCACGTAGTCGAACAAGCCTGGTCTGCGTCATTTCTTGTACGCGACATGCGGTGGCCGATCGACGACAACAGCGAACAAGACCTGGGTGCTTACCTGTTCCGACCTGGCCTCGGAAAGCAGGTTCGAGAGCGCCTCCTGCTCGAGCGCAGCATCGCGAAGCGGCACGGCTTCGCATGCTTTGCTGACTACTACATGGCGCGCCGAGCGCGGGGCTGGGGAATGAACAGGCTCGCTCAAGACACAGGTCAGACCCGGGATTGGGTGCGGGGAGTGATGCGGCGCTACGGCCCGGGCGACGCCGGCGTGTCTCCCGATGAGCTGCAGGGAGGAGCTGATACTCCAGCCTCCGATTAGTCCCACGAGGACGAGTCATCATAGAAACGACGTCCGGTCTTGGGGCGATGGAGGAATCAATGGCCAAAGTGATCGTTGGGGCGACCATGTCGCTCGATGGGTTCGTCGCTGATCAAGCCGGCGGCGTAGACCGTCTCTATCCAGACCTCGTCGCTCTCCGCGGCACGGCATACATGAACTCTCTTATCGACGAAACCGGTGCGGTGCTCATGGGGAGGAGGACATTCGAGATGGGGGACCCGGACTCATACGTCGGCGACTACGAGTTTCAGGTGCCCATCTTCGTCGTGACGCACGAACCGCCGCGGGTACGACCGAAGGAGGACGAGCGCTTGACCTTCACGTTCGTGACCGACGGCGTCGAGTCTGCGGTCGCCCAAGCAAAGTCCGCCGCCGGGGACAGGGCGGTTCAGGTGGTTGGTGGCGCCAACATTGCAAGGCAGCTTCTGGAGGCTGGTCTGGTCGATGAGCTTCGGATCGATGTGATGCCTGTACTGCTGGGCGCAGGCCTCCGGTTGCTCGACCAGTCCAGCCTCGCGAACGTCCGACTTGAGAAGCTTGACGTGCAAGACGTCGGGGTGAGAACCAGCCTCAGGTTCCGGGTCCAATAGGTATCGGGCACTTCGTGGCAGTCGACGGCGTCAACGACTTAGGGCCCTGGCAGCCGCTTACGGTCGTCCAGACAGCCGAGCTCATGGCTGGGCTCAGAGCGGAATGGTGGATTGCCGGCGGTTGGGCCATCGATCTGTTTCTAGGCCGCCAGACTCGCGCTCACGCGGATACCGATGTGCTGGTGCTTCGACGAGACCATCAGCATTTTGGAGGCATTTGTTCCGGGCCGGCTGGGAAGTCTGGGCTGTGGACCGACCTGGTCACCTCACCCGTTGCCTGCGTGGACAGATCCTGCGTACCGACTTCCACGATGCCTGGTGCCGCCCCCATCAAGATTCGTTGTGGGCGCTTCAGGTGATGATCGAGGAAACGGTGGGCGATCGATGGGTCTATCGGCGGGATCCCAGGGTCAGCACGCCGCTCCGAGAAATTGGGCTCAAGACAGCGGACGGCATCCCGTATCTCGCGCCCGAAGTACAACTTCTCTTCAAATCAAATCGCCCGGATCCAAGGACGAAGCTGACTTCGACCTAACGGTGGCGGAGCTGCCAGCTAGGCGACGGCAATGGCTGGCGTCCGAGCTCGGAACCATCAGCCGGAACACCCGTGGCTGACGCGACTGAAGTCGCTCTAGGAGGCGCTCACGACCGCCGCCGCGAGCTCATCCAGGCGCTCCCCTCCGCCGACCCGCAGCCGGGTCCACACGTACCGGTCGGCGAGCGAGTGCGAGTAGCCGAACCTCGTTGTCGTCGCGTCGTGGAAGCCTGCGGCCGCCACCTCAGATGACACCGCCCAATTGACCTTTCCGCTCGGATAGCAGAAGGAGACCACCGGGTGTCCGATCAACTGCTCGAGAAACCGCTTGGAGTCGACGAGCTCGGAGCGCACCCCGGCGATGGGTATCCGGGTCAGATCGGCGTGAGTCACCGAATGAGCTCCGATCTCAATCCCCGAGCGGTCAGCCTCACGGACCTGCGCTGCCGTCACATAGCCTGTCCTACCGACGAATCCAGCGACGACATACAGGTCTGCCCTGAATTCGTGGCTGCGCAGGATTGGGAGTGCTGTGGTGTAGAAGTCAGCGTATCCATCGTCGAATGTGAGGATCACCGGTTTGATGGGCAGGCCTCGCACCCCGTTGAGATACGCGTACAGGTCCTCGGTCGTGATGGTGTGGTATCCGCTCCGTGCGAGCCAGTCCATCTGGGCCGCGAAATCTGCGGGCGTGACCGAGAGCGCGAAGCCCATACGGTCGCGGCTGTCCACGTTCACGCGAATGTAGTGGTAGGTGAGGATAGGCACGTTGATC
>CATPBO010000240.1 GCA_955652835.1 Candidatus Dormiibacterota bacterium | reverse complement strand
TCGAGGAGGTGCTGGCCCCACCTAGGCGTACGAATCCAGGAGGAATAGGACCTTGTATCCGTTTGAGAGATTTACTGAGCGAGCCAAGAAGGTTCTGACGCTCGCCCAAGAAGAAGCAGAACGATCGCACCACAGCTATATCGGCACCGAGCACTTGCTCCTGGGCTTGCTCCGCGAGGGTGAAGGCCTGGCCGCCAAGGTTCTCAACAACCTCGGCGTGGAAATCGGGAAGGTCCGCCAGACCATCGAGTCGGTCCTTGGCCGGAACGAGCGGATCATCATCCAGCAGATCATCCCGACGTCGCGAGTCAAGAAGGTGATCGAGATCTCCTTCGAAGAAGCACGCCGGATGGGCCACAACTACGTCGGCACGGAGCACCTCTTGCTCGGGCTGCTGATCGAGGGTGAGGGCATTGCTGCCCATGTTCTCGAGGATCTTGGCGCCACGCTGGAGAAGGTGCGGTCGGAGATCGAGCGCCTGCTCCACGACTCGAGCGCCGAGACCGAGGCTGAGCCAGCTCCCAAGAAACCGTCGAAGACTCCGCTGCTCGACCAGTTCGGTCGCGACCTCACGGAGCTTGCTCGCCGGAACCAGCTGGATCCGGTCATCGGTCGTGAAACAGAGATCGAACGTGTCATTCAAATCCTGAGCCGCCGAACCAAGAACAACCCGGCGCTGATCGGTGAGCCTGGCGTTGGCAAGACTGCAATCGCCGAGGGGCTTGCCCAACAGATCAACCTGGGCAACGTGCCGGAGTCGCTGCAGCACAAGCGCGTGCTGACACTCGACATGGGTGCGCTGGTGGCCGGCACCAAGTACCGCGGAGAGTTCGAAGAGCGCCTTAAGAAGATTCTCGACGAGATCCGATCGAGTCGCGAGGTCGTGCTCTTCATCGACGAGCTCCACACGCTTGTTGGCGCCGGCGCGGCAGAAGGTGCCATCGACGCTGCGAACATCCTCAAGCCTGCTTTGGCCCGAGGAGAGATCCAGTGCATCGGCGCCACGACGCTGAACGAGTACCGCAAGTACATCGAGAAGGACGCCGCACTCGAGCGCAGGTTCCAGCCGGTCTACGTAGACCAGCCGACCCTTGCCGAGACGATCGACATTCTCAACGGCGTGAAATCGTTGTACGAGAAGCACCACCGGGTCACGATCACAGACTCCGCTGTGCACTCGGCGGCGGTGCTGAGCGACCGCTATGTCAGCGACCGCGCTCTGCCGGATAAGGCGATCGACTTGATCGATGAGGCATCCGCGCGCGTGCGCATGAAGCTCACGACCACTCCTGACGATCTCAAGGAACTGCAGAAGGAGATCAAGAAGCAGCGGTCCGACCAGGATGAGTCGGTCAACAAGCAGGACTTCGAGGCTGCCGCGAGCGTTCGCGACAAAGTCAAGAAACTGCAGGACAAGCTCGCGCTCAAAGAAGCGGCCTGGCGAGACAAGCTCGGGGAGACAGTCCCCGAAGTCGGGGAGGAGGACATCGCGCAAATCGTGGCCGCCTGGACGGGAGTGCCGGTGTCGCGCCTAGTCGAAGAAGAGACGTCGCGTCTTCTCCGCATGGAAGAGGAAATACACAATCGGATGGTCGGCCAGGACGAGGCCATCAAGACCGTCTCGCAGGCAGTGCGGCGCGCCCGGGCGGGCCTGAAAGACCCGCGACGCCCAATCGGCTCGTTCATCTTCCTTGGGCCCACTGGCATCGGGAAGACTGAGCTGGCGCGTGCTCTCGCCGAGTACCTGTTCGACTCCGAAGACAATCTGATCAAGCTCGACATGTCCGAGTTCATGGAGCGGCACACGACTGCACGATTGGTCGGGTCGCCTCCCGGTTACGTCGGATACGACGAGGGTGGCCAGCTGACTGAGGCGGTCCGCCGGCGCCCCTACTCGGTAATCCTGTTCGATGAGATCGAGAAGGCCCACCCGGAGGTCTTCAACATGTTGCTGCAGATCCTCGAGGATGGTCGCCTCAGCGACGCCAAGGGCAAGGTGGTCAACTTCGCGAACACCGTGATCATCATGACCTCGAACCTCGGCATTCGCGACGTCAACCAGGCCGGAACATCACTTGGGTTCCAGCCAGCAGTCGTGGACGAGTCCGAGGAGGTCGAGCGCCGTCACAAGAACACGAAAGAGAAGATCGACGAAGAGCTCAAGCGGATGTTCCGTCCCGAGTTTCTCAACCGGGTCGATGCCGTGGTCGTGTTCAAGAGCCTGACCACCGGGCAGATCCGGCAGATCGTCGATCTGCAGCTGCAGCGGCTCAGTAAGCACCTGGTCGAGCAGCAGATAACGATCGAGGTCACGGACGCCGCCAAGGACCTCCTTTCGAAGGAAGGCTACGACCGCGTTTATGGCGCCCGACCGCTGCGCCGCGTGATCACGAACCGGATCGAAGACCAACTTTCGGAGCACCTGCTTCGCGGGAAGATCGCACGAGGCGACACGGTCCAGATCGACGTGGAAGGCGAGGATGACCTCAAGTTCACGCCGGTCAAGCCACGCCACAAAGAGCCGGCAGGCACCGGGGCGGCCGCCAAGCCTTAGCCCGGGTCAGGGTCCAGCGTCGCGGTCTCAACAACCTGGGTTGATAGGGCCGCACGCCTGGGCTAAATTCGTCGCGGCTGGTGTGTCGTGGCTCGGGGGAGGGGAGGGCCCGACGGGGCCTTGCCCGGTCGTGGGCGGTCGAGCTAGGGCTGAGCCAAAATCTGGGCGACCGCCGGGTCATCCTCGACGAAAAGCACGCGGACGTCCTCTGGGCTCGCCCCGTCTGAATTGGTCAATGTCCCCCCTCCACATTGAGAACGCACAGCCCTATCACAATCCGCCAACGTTCACAGGCAACCGCGCCTCATGCGCGGCCTGCACAATTGACGGCCATGGGCGCCATAGCCCCGCTTCGCCTGCGCCCGCTCGAGATCGGAGATCTGCTCGACGAAACCTTTCGCATGTACCGGCGCCACTTTTTCCTGTTCGCCGGCCTCTCCGTGATCCTCTCGATCCCGTCGGCCGCGCTCACCGGCTTCAGCTACTACTCGCTGTTCAACACCGTCCTTCGGCAGCCGAATGCCGCGCCCGATCTTGGTGCCCTTGCGTCGGTCTTACTCGCCTACGGGGTCGGCCTGGTCATCACGGTGGCGCTGCTTCCGTTCCTGTATGGAGCCGTCACGTATGCCGCTTGCGAATCCGCGCTGGGCCGACCCGTCACCCCCGCGGGCGTCTTCAGCGGCGTGCTGCGGCATTACTTTGCGCTGCTTGGCTACGGTCTCCTCATCGGCCTGATGGCCATCGTGTTCTGCCTGATTCCGCTGTGGATCTGGATCTGGGTCAGCTGGGCGGTGGTGATGCCCGTGATGTTCATCGAGAACGTCGGGCTGGGTGCGGCGATGGGCCGCAGCTGGCGGCTGGTCGAAGGGCGTTGGTGGCGCACGTTCCTCATCCTCTTTCTGATGTTCGTCCTCTCATATGTGGTCAGCGTCGCCCTGAGCGCTTTCATCACGCTGGGCCAGACACTTCTCCAGCTCGTCTTCTCCAGGGTCGCCGTCCTGTGGATCTCGGGAGCGACGACGGTGATCGTGAGCTCACTCGTCGACCCCGTCATCCAGATCGCGCTCGTCCTCATCTACTTCGACCTCCGCGTGCGTCGCGAAGGGCTCGACCTCTTCCAGCTGGCGCAGCGCGTAACAGCGCCGCTGCCTGCGCCTTGAGAGTCCGCTGAGGCTCCATACCTTCCTCCGCAGGTTCGCGCTCACCGCTTTGGCGATGGGGTTCGCGGGCCT
>CATPBO010000239.1 GCA_955652835.1 Candidatus Dormiibacterota bacterium | reverse complement strand
TTCGACGCCAGCCTGTTGAAGGCGATGGCTTGCTGGACGATCGCGTCCGGATTGCGGTAGAGCCGGGGGTCGGTTTGGATCGAGAGGCGGCCGTTGTGTCCCGCTTGCTCCTTGAATGTCGGTTCGAGGAGCTTGGCGGCGCGAATCGATAGCTCTTCGACCAGCCTCCAGGCGATCTCGTCCTCAGTGGCGGTGGGCCGCTCCCGCAGTAGAGCCTCGATGCGCGGCCGCCACGTCGTCATGTCCTTTTTCAGGACAGACAGTGCGATCACCGGGTTGCATGTGGCGCCGACCGCGCCGTCCTCGATCGAACGTGTCAGCTCGTCGATGGCCGCCGAGTCGTTCCAGAGACAGGTGGGAGTGGTCTGCGTCATCTGATGCAGCAGGCTCCTGTAGGTGACGCGCTGTGTAGATGCACTCATGGCTGTACGGGTAGTCCTCTGGGACGTCGCCCGATCATCATATCGGCTGGTCATATACGCTCTGAGCGAAGGCTACTAGGAAGTTGGAGGGACGCGTGGCTACAGCAAAGGAAGAGACTCTCGGGCGATTCCTCTGCGATGACCAGTTCCCCGTGACGTGGGAATCAGAGGTCGGCAAGGTCCGTTAAGGCCGGCATCGATGCAGCCATTTGCATACGTCAGGCCGGCCACCCTTTCCGAAGCCCTGACCCTGCTGGACGAGCACGGTCCCGACGCCAGCTTGCTGGCCGGGGGCACCGACCTGGTCGTCGCCCTTCGAAATCGCACGCTGAGGCCAAAAGTTGTGATCGACCTCAAGCGAGTGGCCGAGCTACGACCGTCAATCAGCGACGAAGAGGGCTGGACGACGATCAACGCAACTAGCGTGCTCACCGACATCAGCGAGGATCAGCGAATACGCGCACGCTACCCAGCCCTGGTAGACGCTGCCGTGACCGTGGGCTCAGCGCAGATCCGCAATCGCGCGACGCTGACCGGCAACATCTGCCACGCGTCTCCCGCCGCGGACACGGCGCCGGCGTTGCTGGTCTACGGGGCGATCGCCAACGTCGCGAGCGTCCGCGGCACGTCACGCGTGAACCTGGCCGAATTCTTCGTCGGGCCGCGACAAACGGTCTTGCAGCCCGGTGAGCTAGTCACGTCAATCGCTCTACCCGCCGATGCGACGCCGCGAGGCGCGACGTTCGTACGCATCACCCGTCGGCGAGGTGTTGACCTTGCGACGATCAGCCTGTGCTGCATGGTCGAGGCAACCGGGCGCACCCAGTTTGCTTTTGGCGCCGTCGGCCCGCGGCCTTTCCTGGTCGCTGATGAAAGCGGGCTGCTCGCCGATCTTGATGTCGGGGACGCCGCCAAGGACGAGGTCCTGCGGCGGCTGCTCACCCAGGCGAGCCCAATCTCAGATGTGCGGGGCAGCCGCGAATATCGCGAGGCAATGCTTCTCGTCATGAGCCGGCGGGCGTTGCGGCTCTCCATCGCCAGGCTCGCGGCCGCTTAGTCCGATGCGAATCCACGTGACGGTCAATGGTGCGGAACGCGACCTCGAGGTTGCGCCCAACACCACGCTGCTCGATTTTCTCCGCGACGATCTCCGTCTGACCGGCAGCAAAGAATGCTGCGACCTCGGCGAGTGCGGCGCGTGCACGGTGCTGGTCGATGGCCGGTCGGTGAACTCCTGCCTGATGCTGGCGGTGGAGGCCGACGCGAGCGAGGTCACCACGATCGAAGGGCTCGCCAAGGACGGTCGTCTGAATCCCCTGCAGGATGCGTTTCTCGCAAAGGGCGCCGTGCAGTGCGGGTTCTGCATTCCAGGCCAGGTCATGGCCGGTCAGTACCTGCTGCAGCGCAATCCCCACCCGACCCTCGCTGAGGTCCGGGAAGGTCTCTCGGGAAACCTCTGCCGGTGCGGCGGCTATGTGCAGATCTGCGAAGCGGTCCTGGCCGCGAGCGAGGTGGGCCGGTGAGTATCGGGACCTCGGAACGGCGCTCCGGCGGTCATGCGCGTGTTACCGGAAGCCAGAAGTTTGTCGCCGACATCGGCCTCGAGCAGATGCTTCACGTCAGGTTGGTTCATCTCAACTGCGGCCACGCGCGAATCGTTTCCATCGACACGGCCCAAGCGTTGGCCGTACCTGGGGTGGTCTCCGTGCTGACCGCGGCCGAGCTCCCCCAGCCGATGCCCAGGTACGGACCGGTCTTCAACGATCGGCCCGTCCTCGCGGTTGGGGAGACGAAGTACCACGGGCAGCCGGTCGCTGCAGTCGCCGCGGAGAGCAAGGAAGTGGCCGAGGCTGCGGCGGAGCTGGTCCGAGTCCAGCACGAAGAGCTGCCGGGAGTCTTCACGGTGGCGGCCGCTCTCGACCCAGCATCCCCTCTCGTGCAGGAACCAGAGCTGCGGCCCAACGACCCTTTGAACCACACCAACGTGCTGAGCGAGCGACGCTTCGGCTGGGGCGATGTCGAGTCGGCACGGGCGGACCTGGTCGTGGAGAACGTCTACACATTTCCGATGATCACGCATTTTGCGATCGAGCCCCATGCGTTCATCGCGGCCGCTGAGGATGACGGTGTTGCGGTGTGGACACCGACTCAGAACCCGTTCCAGATGCAGCGGATCCTCGCCACGGTGCTGGGCCTGCCGGTCGCGAAGGTCCGTGTCCACGCGCTGGATCCTGGCGGTGCTTTCGGCGGCAAGCAGCATCCGAAATATGAGCCGCTGGTCGCGCTCCTGGCGCTTCGAACGGGCCGCCCCGTCCGGCTGGTCCTCACCCTCGAGGAGACATTCCAGGAGGTGCGCCGCACGTCGTGCGAGATTCGCGCCCGAACCGGGTTTAACCGTGACGGCACGATTTCCTTCCAGGACATCCAGAGCGACTTTCTCATGGGCGCGTATGCCGACATCGCGGAGCGCGTGATCGACAAGAGCAACTACCTGGGATGTGGTCCGTATCGCGTGCCGAACTCCCGGACCGTGGTGCGAGCGCTTTTTTCACACACCACTCCCAGCACCGCCTTTCGCGGATTCGGCACGCCTCAGGTCTCATGGGCGCATGAGTCGCAGATGGATGATGCTGCGCGAAAGCTGGGCATCGACCGGGTCGAAATCCGGCTCAGGAACCTGGCCGGCAAAGGGGAAGCCTTCCTCCCCGGTGACACTCCGGCGGACGGCGATTGGGCGGTATCTGTGCGCAAAGCTGCTGATGCGATCGGTTGGGGAACGGCGCTGAGCCCAGGTCGGGGCCGAGGCCTGGCTGTGGCGGTCAAGGCTGGTGCCACGACGGGCGCTTCGTATTCGATAGTGAGGCTGCACTGGGACGGCAGCGCCACGGTGCTGGCGGGCACGTCGGACATGGGACAGGGAGCGCGCACTGTCCTCGCCCAGGTCGCCGCGCATGAGCTGGGAATCCCGCACGAGTGGATCACGATCGTCATGGGCGATACCGCCACGGTTCCATTCGACCTGCAGACGTCGGCGAGCCGCTCGACTGTGTTCATGGGGCAGGCGGTAATGCGAGCGTGCCAGGACATCAAAGCCCAGTTGAAGCAGATGGCCGCCGAGCTGCACGCGCCCGACGCGCCGGTTGTCGAGCTCCTTCGGGCTCGGTTCAGTGCGGTGAGGGGAGAAGTGATCGGCGTCGGGTCGTACCGAGGCGAATACCAGCCTGAGCACCCTCTAGGTGGAGCGCCGTCTTTCTATGAGTTCACGTGCACGGCATCCGAGGTCGAGGTGGACGAGGGCACAGGCGAGATGCTGCTTGTGCGGCACGTCACGGTGGCCGACGTCGGCAAGGCGCTCAACCCCCAGCACGTCGAGATGCAGGACGAGGGCGCGGCGGTCATGGGCCTCGGCCACACGCTGATGGAGCACATCCTCCTGGACGATTCGGGCCGGATCAGGAACCTCGGGGCCCTGGACTACCGGATCCCCACGACAAAGGACCTGCCGCTGGAGATGCACTCGCTTCTTGTGGAGAACGCGGACGGTCCCGGGCCGTATGGCTCAAAGGGCGCCGGCGAGGGTGGACTCATGGCGACCGCACCGGCCGTGGCTTCGGCTGTGACCGAGGCGACCGGTGTCGTCATCCGCGACCTACCGCTCACGCCGGAGCGGGTCTGGTTGGCCATCAACGAAAAGGACGCGTGAAGGGCCTCAGATAGTGGTGGCCGGCTTCGCGGTGAGCTTGTCGTAGAGAGACGCGGAGTTGTTTGTCTGGATGTGATCCATCATGTAGCCCTGCCCGATGTCGACGGGGTACCGGTCCGCGAAGCTTACGCGTGCGATCGTCTCCTCACGCGACCACCCCTTGGCGACGGCCGTGGCCACAGCGCTCACCCAGTCGAGCAGCACCGAGCGCTGAGTCGCCACGTAATCCGTGGTGGTCACCGGTCCGTGTCCCGGAAGCAGATGGTCCACATCGAGAGAGCGAACGCGCTCGAGGGCGTCGAGCCACATCGGAACATCGGACTCCATGAGCCACGTCTGGCAATCGTTGAAGATCGTGTCCCCGGTGAACACGACACGCTCCTCCGGCACGTGAACGGCAATCTGCCCGCGCGTGTGACCCGGCGTGTGCAGGAGGTGAAACGTGTGTCCTCCGACGCGCAGCGTCACATCGCCCGTGAACACGACCGTCCCCTTGTTTGGATCGCGAAAGTAAGTGTCCCGATCGGGGAGGATGGCGGCACCTTCAGGGTCGTCCATCGGGATCGCTTCCGCGGCGTAGGCGTACGGATCGATGTTCGGTAAGACCTTCATGAAGTAGTCGTCGACACCTCGGTGATGAACGACAGTGCCGGCGCCCTTGAAGAAGTAGTTGCCGAAGATGTGGTCGACGTGGTGCTCGGTGTTGATCAGGTAGCGGATCGGGCCGTACGACTCGGCCAGCTTGCGCATCGCCACAGCCTTCGTGGGCAGCTGCGGGGTGTCGATGACGACGACTCCGTCGGATGTGACGACAAAGCCCGGATTGCACCCACGCATCTTCGTGTCGGTGTAGACGTTGGCTGTCACCTGTTCCATTGCTTGACTCTCGGTCATCCTATTGGGTTGCGGTCAGGCCGCCATCGATGGTCAGGATCTGGCCGGTGATGAATGAGGAGGCGTCGGAGCAGAACAGCAGGACCGCCCCCACCAGGTCTTGCGTCAGACCAATTCTTTTGAGCGGGATGCGATCGACGATCTTCGCTTTGAAAACCGGATCCTGGAGGAGCGTCGCCACCTGCGGAGTGTCAACGAAGGTCGGCGAGATCGCGTTGACGGTGATGCCGTACTTCGCCCACTCGGTGGCCCACTGGCGGGTCAGTGCGTTGATCGCGCCTTTGGCTGCGACGTACGCCGAATAGCCGGCGTCGATTCCGAGCTGGCCTCGGACGGACGAGATGTTGAGCACCCTCCCTCCGCGCTTGCCGGTGATCATCGCCTTGACTGCGGCCTGCGTTGGATGGACGGTGGTTGTCAGGTTCAAGTCGACGATCCGGTCCCATTCCGAGGTCGGGTATTGCTCCGCTGCGAACAGTGCCGTTCCGGCGCCGCCTCCCACCGCGTTGACGATGATGTCGAGGCGCCCGAACTTATCGAGGGTCTCGGACACCATTCGTTCGCAGTCGACCTGGTTGTTGACGTCTGCGGCAACAGCCAGGCTCTCGGCACCTGTCTCGCGCATTCTGGCGGCGACCGCCTCGGTGCGTTCAGCTGTCCGGCCGACGATGGAGACCGCCGCGCCCGCCTCGCCGAGTGCCTCCGCCATCGCTGAACCAATGGCTCCGCTGCCGCCCACGATCACGGCGACCCGATCGTCGAGCCGAAACAGGTCGCTGTGGGCCGTCACTCGCTGATTAAAGCAGTTCCCCGGAATCGGCCAATCCAGAACCCGGCACAATAGACAGGTGCCGGAGATGATTGCGAATCTCATCGGAGCCGAATGGCGCAAGCCCTCCAACGGGGTGGCTTCGCTGCCCATCTACAACCCCGCCACTGGCGAAGTCATCGGCCAGGTCCCGCTATCGGGCGCCAAAGACGTGGACGCCGCCGTGAAGGCGGCCTCCGGCGCCTATCGCACGTGGTCGCGCACCGCGGTCATGGAGCGCGTGCGCCTGATGTTCCGCTACAAGAACGTGCTCGAGGACCACTTCGAGGAGCTCGCCGCGATCATCACGCGCCACCACGGGAAGACCCTCGACGAGGCGCGCGGCGAGGTTCGCCGCGGCATCGAGGTGGTCGACTTCGCCTGCGGCGCGCCGACCCTGCTGCAGGGACGCACCTTGCGCGACGTGTCGGCTGGCGTCGACCAGGACTACTACCGATATCCGGTTGGGGTCTGCGCGGGCATACCGCCGTTCAACTTCCCCGTGATGATCCCGCTGTGGATGTTCCCGCTGGCGGTGGTCGCAGGCAACACCTACGTGCTGAAGCCCTCGGAACGGACGCCCCTTGGTGGTGCGCGGCTGGCTGAGCTATTCCTGGAAGCAGGTTTTCCAGAGGGCGTGCTGAACATCGTTCACGGTGCGCGCGAGGCGGTCGACGCCTTGCTGGTTCACCCCGACGTGCGCGCGATCTCATTCGTCGGTTCTGAGCCGGTGGCCCGCCACGTCTATCAAACGGCGGCCGCCAACGGAAAGCGCGTCCAAGCGCTCGGCGGCGCCAAGAATCACATCGTCGTCATGCCGGACGCCGACCCGGAGATCGCCGTTGCAGCGATTCTCAACTCCGCTTTCGGCAACGCGGGCGAGCGCTGCCTGGCGGGCTCTGTGGCCGTGGTCGTCGGCAGTGCGGCCGAGCATGTACTGCCGGCTCTGACGGCCGGGGCCGCGAGCATGGTCGTCGGACCAGGTGATGAGGCTGGAGTGCAGATCGGACCCCTGATCCGCGCCGAGCATCGCGACAAGGTCGCGGGTTACGTGGACAAGGGAGTCGCCGAAGGAGCGCACCTCCTTGTCGACGGGCGCAGTCAGGTCAAGCGGCCAGGCTTTTTCTTCGGTCCGACGATCCTCGACAACGTGAGCGCTGACATGACGATCGGTCATGAGGAGATCTTCGGACCGGTGCTGTCCGTCTCGCGCGCGTCCACGCTCGATGTTGCGATTGAACAGGCCAACCGCATGGCGCTCGGCAACATGGCCACGATCTTTACGCAGTCGGGCCGCGCGGGACGAGAGTTTCGAGAGCGCGTCGAGGCCGGCATGACAGGCATCAACGTTCCCATCGCCCAGCCGTTTGCTTTCTTTCCGTTCAGCGGCTGGAAGGGTTCGTTCTACGGCGACCTTCACGTCCACGGCACCGACGGGATCGAGTTCTTCACGCGCAAGAAGGTCGTCGTCACGCGGTGGTGAAAGCCTGATTGGAGGCCCCATCCCAGGTCTCACTCAACAAGGACGCGTGGGACCCCTCCGCGGCGGCGTTCGCTTTCGTCGACGCCAAGATGCTCGTGCTCCCGGCCCCTCAGGTCCGCGTCCCCCTTTTGTCCGAGCTCGAACGCTGCGGAACAATCCTGGGCGGCCCGTTCGAGGTCAGCCGGCCGGGGGAGCGGGCCGCCGTGGCACTGTCGATGACCGCGCGGCCTGGCTGCCCAGGCCTCGAGTTGAAGGGACTGCGCGAGCTCTTCGGACTGCTCCCCGAAGCGGACATGGAAGTGGCCGCACGCGCCTTTCAGACGCTCGAGTGGTCGGCGGCGCATGCATTCTGCGGCCGGTGTGGAGCTCCCACCGTTTACAGCGCCAGCGAGACCGCACGGAATTGTCCGTCCTGCGGGGCGATCTTCTATCCCCGCATAACCCCTGCGGTGATCACGCTCGTGCGCAGAGGACCCGAGATTTTGCTCGCGCGCGGATTGCGTTTCGGGCCGCGCTTCTACAGCCTGATCGCGGGTTTCGTCGAGGCGGGCGAGACGCTCGAGCAGGCGGTCGAGCGCGAGGTGTTTGAGGAGGTGGGAATCAAAATCAGGGACATCAGCTACTACGGGAGTCAGTCGTGGCCATTTCCGAGTCAGCTGATGGTCGGGTTCACCGCCAACCACGCTGACGGCGAGCTGCGGATCAACCACTCGGAGATCAGCGATGCACGCTGGTGCGCCATTTCTGAGCTCCCCGGCGGCATTGACCTCCCCACCAAATACAGCATCTCCGGCCGCCTGATCCGAAGTGTGCTGGTTCCTACGCCTTCAAGCGGTGCAGAGCGTTGAAGACACGCTCCGGAGTGATGGGAAGCTCGCTGACGATCGCGTTGCAGCCAAGCTTTCGCAGCGCGTTCTCAACCGCTCCTGCGATCGCGGCCGGCGCGGGGATCGTGGCGCTCTCGCCTACACCCTTGAATCCCTCAGGGTTGCCGAAGACCTCGGATTCGACCATGAGCAGTTGAGGCACGGTGTCGACTTCGGGGGCGCCTGGGATCAGGTAGTCGAGGAAGCTGGCGCTGACGAAGTTGCCGTCCGGCGTGTACACCGCCTCCTCGAAGAGGGCATAGCCGAGCCCGTGGGCAAAACCCCCATGGAGCTGGCCCTCGACCAGCAGGGGATTGATCGATCGCCCTGAATCGTGGCCGATCACGTAGCGCACGATTCGAACGGAGCCCGTATCGCGATCGACCTCGACAATGGCCGCGTGACACGCGCTGGCATAGGCCGGTGGTGCTTTGAAGGTCTCGGAGACCTCCAGTGGACCGTCGCGCAGGATCTCGTGAAGGGCAACTCCGCGGCCGGAAGAGCCCCGCACGTGGACGCCATCAGGGGTCAGGACCAGGTCGGCTGGATCGGCCTCGAGCAGCTCGGCCCCCATCTTGAGCAGACGGCGCCGGGCCGCGGCACCTGCCAAAGCGGCGGCGTTGCCGACCTCGAAGGCGGACCTGCTCGCGGCAGTCACGCCCGACTTTGGAACCGTGTCGCTATCGCCGGTCATGACCTGAACCCTGTCGAGCGGCCACCCCAGCCGGGTCGCCACCACCTGTGCAAAGGTCGTGTCGTGTCCCTGCCCGCCCGGGCTCGACCCGAGGTGGGCGCGAGCGTTGCCCTGCGGATCGATGGTGACGCGGGCTTCCTCACCGGCGCCGATCCCCGTTCGCTCGACAGACATCGCAACTCCAACACCCAATGGCGATCCTTCGCTTTGACGCATCCGAAGCTCGTGGTAGCCGATCGCATTGGTGACGGTTTCGAGCAGCGCGGCGTAGTCACCCCCGTCGTAGACGACCCCCGGCAATCCCGTTTCATACGGCATCTCATGGACACCGATCAGGTTGCGGCGCCGGATCTCGGCCGGGTCCAGAGCGAGCTGTGACGCGATCACATCCATTGTTCGTTCCATCGCAAAGTTGCCAACTTCCCGCCCTCCGCCGCGTATGAATCCAGTCGGGACGCAGTTGGTGTAGACGAGGTCGATGTCCGCTCGGAAGGCTGGGATTCGATAGGCGCAAATCAGGTGATTGGTGATCGTCCCCGCCACCGGTGTGCCCGGGCCTGCGTAGGCCCCAATGTCATGGAGCAGGTGTGCCTTCAATCCCTTCATGCGCCCGGTGCTGTCAACAGCGGCCTCAACGTCGAACACGTCACCGTGTGCCTGCATCGACGCAGCCGTGTCCTCGCTGCGGCCGGCTACCCACTGCACCGGATGCCCAAGACGGCGTGCGAGAGCTGCGACGAGAATCTCCTCCGGGTACATCGCTCCCTTCGGCCCAAAACCTCCGCCGACATTCTCGGCGCGAACCCGCACCTGCCTGTTCTCCACACCGAGCATCTGGGCCACCCGATCTCGCACGCCATGCACCCATTGGGTTGAAGACCACATCTCCCATTGGTCGGTGGTCTCATCCCAAACGGCACAGCACGCCCTGGGCTCGAGGTAGCCTCCGGAAACCCGGGCCAGGCGGACCCTGTTCCGGATTACGTGCGCGGCCTCGGCGAATGCCACATCAACCTCGCCGAACGCACGGACCAACCTGCCGGCGAGGTTGCCCTCGTGCGGAGGATGCAGGGAGGGCGAGCCGGACTGCAGGGCCGTGAGCACGTCACCCACTCCGTCGATCGGTTCGATGTCGATTTCGACCGCCGCGGCCGCATCTGCAGCGTGGTAAGGATCGAGGGCGACGACCACCGCCACGGGCTCGCCCACGTAACGCACTCTGTCCTTCGCCAGCACGCGACGCCCGACCAGATGCGCGTCCGGAAGCACTGCATCCACCATCACGCCATGGATCTCGGGGAGGTCATCCGCGGCGAAAGCCCCCACGATCCCCGGCATCGCCCGAGCCACATCGAGGCTGACTGCGGACAGCAGTCCGTGGGGCGACGTCGAGCGGGAGACCGCGGCATAGAGCAGGCCGGGGAACCGTAGGTCGCCTGCATAGCGGCCGCGCCCTGTGACCAGGGCGATGTCCTCACGGCGGCGGACCCTCTCCCCGATATAAGAATGTTGCTGCGGTTCGGGAGTGTCCGCCCCCACTAGTGCGGCAGGGTTGGCCGGGGTTCCCCCAGCCGTGACTTTGTCCTTCGCATCTCCAATCGTCGCCCGGAGAAACTAATCGTCAAACAAGTCCCGTCCATACACCGGAGGGAGAGCACCCCGTCGGCGGGAAGAGGGAACCAGCCGGGTTCCCTCTCATGCCTTCCAATCGCGACGGAGGTCCCAGATGTGGTCCGCGCAACGCAGCGCGAGCGCCTGGATCGTGGCGCTCGGGTTCACACCGGCGCTCGTGGGCATGCTGCTGCTGTCGGCGATGAACAAATTCGGCACGTCGTGCGTGCGGTTGAATCGGTCTGCAACCGACGTCTGGGGGTCGTCACCCATCCGCGCAGTCCCAAGCAGGTGCCACCCCCAGATTGGTGCAAGGCCGAAATCGCGGACGCTCTTCGCGCCCGCAGCCTCGAGCACGTGGTGGGCGTGCGCGATCATGTCGCGGCCCAGCCTCCGGCTGTTCTCGTTCAGCTCGTGGTGGGTGAGCACGCCAGGCATGCCGAAACCATCCAGGTGAGCCCAATCAAGCTCCACGCGATTCGTCTCCTCGGGCAGGTCTTCACCGCATAGGTACAACGAGATCTCGTGGTTGATGCGCTCGTCGAACGCCTTGTGATGTCCGGAGCCCCACGGTGCGATCTGCAGCGCAAGGTTGAGCGCCGACCAGCCTGCGCAGCCGCTCATGATGAACCCGCGCACGTAGTCGCGTGCCGGGTCTGTCTCATAGAACTGGCGCGTCGAGACGGTGCCGCCCCACGTCCCGTGCCAGCCCTCGACGGCCTCATCGAACAGTCCGGTGGCGAAGCTCTGCACATGAACCATGAGGTTCTTTCCGACCAGTCCGCTCGAGTTCGCGAGCCCATTCGGGTGCGTCGCAGACGATGACATCAGTAGGAGCCGCGGCGTGCCAAGCCCACCGCAAGCGACCACGGTCACGGAGGCGTGAGCTTCCCGGATCACGCCGTTCTTGTCGTAGTAGCGGGCACCCAGGGCGCGGCCGTCCTGTCCGAGGATGATCTCGCGCACGCGCGCATTGGTTTGCAGCTCCACTCCGTTTTCGAGCGCTCCCGGCCAGTACGTCAGGTCGGCTGTCGAGAGCGAGCCCTGCGTACATCCGAAGGTGCACCAACCCATGTTTGTGCAGGCCGGCCGGCCGCGGTAGTCCGCGGTGGTGATCGACTGCTCGGTCGGCCACCAGTACCAGCCGAGCTTTTCATATGCGTCGACCAGCAGCTGGCCCGGCCGGCCGATTGGCGCCGGCGGGTTGGGGAGTGGGGGCCTCGGCGGCCCGCACGGGTCGCCGGCCAGCCCCGCGACGCCGACTTCGGCCTCGTTGATCGCGTAATACGGAGCCAGCTCGTCGTAGTCGAGCGGCCAGTCAGCAGCGACACCGTCGAGGGTTCGGACCCGGAAATCGGAAGGGGCCATGCGCCAGTAGTTGCCCGCAAAGCCCACCTGGCTTCCCCCGACCGCGTTGTACATGTAGACGTCGACCGGGTCCGCACCTTCACTGGCCACTGGGTAGTCGCCGGGCCAGCGTCGCACATTGGGGTTGGCGGCCCAGTGCCGCCGCCCGCGGACCTCCCAGTCGACGTGAGCCTTCGGCAGGCGCGTGCGATCGATCCAGTCGCCCTGCTCGAGGCAGATGACTTTGGCGCCTTTCTCGGACAGCCGCTTGCACAGCGCAGCGCCCGCTGCGCCGGAGCCGATCACGAGAACGTCCGCGCCGGGCTCTCGGCTCATGACCTGACTTCCTTGCCGGTCTCGACCGCGCGATAGCGCGGCGGCAGCGTGCGCACGCGATCCAGCTGGGCGGCATCGAACGGAGCGATCACGCTAGGGGACATCGGCGCGGTTCCCCGCCAACCGTTTTCCGCCTCGATGGCGGCGAGCACGACGGGATGACCGTAGTAAGCCTCATAGGTGAAGTCGCTGACCATGCTGAAGGCGTCGCTGTCATCGGCCGCTTGAAACTGGCGAAGGACGTCTTCGCGTTCCTCGGCTGAACATTCGGTGAACGCATGCCCCGCCTTTGAATAGGCGAGTCTCTCCACCTCGTCGATTCCGTGTAGGAGTGCCGGCCGTATCGCGGGCACCAGGTGCACCGTGGCGTCGATGTACTCGGCGGCCCCGACGCTGCCGGCATCAGGCCGCCGGCCTCCGGCTGGGATCAGCGTCGCGGTCCAGGCTCTGAGCGTGGCGGCGCGAGCGGGGTCGAGCACTACGTGGGTTCGGGCCGCGCCGACCGGGACCTCTGCGCGGCCAACTTCTACGCGGTAATCAGGCCGGCTCGATTGCGCAACCTGGTGCTGGCCCTGTTTCCTGTCATATGCCATCGCCCCTCCTCCGATTGCCTAGTAAAGGCTGACCTCGCGAGGTCGTCCGGTGCTCTCTCTCACCACCAGCTGCACTGGGTGGTGATTGGTCCGCGTGTTCAGGTCGCCATCGTCGAGATGGCGCAGCAGCCGTGCCACTCCGGCGGCGCCGAGCTCGGCCATGGGCACGTGGACGGTGGTCAGTCTTGGATCGATGAACTCCAGACCAGGTATGTCGTCGAAGCCCGCCACGGACACGTAGCTGGGGACTCCGATGCCCCGCCGGCGCATCTCGGCCAGCGCCCCCAATGCCATGGTGTCACTGGCCACGAACATCGCCGTCGGCGGACCGGCGCTCAGCAGGCGGGCAGTGGCATCGGCGCCGCCGGCGATCGTGAAGTCGGCGCGCTCTATCCGCGGCTCGACCCCCGCCGCTTTCATGGCTCCGAGATACCCGAGCTCTCGTTCGCGGCTGGTGAACAGCGTCGACGGACCGCTGATCATGGCGATGCGGACGTGGCCGAGAGAAAGCAAATGCTCCGTTACCAGGCGCGCACCAGTCCTGTTCGCCGGCACCTCGGCAGGCCAGTGCTCGGACCGTGGAGCGAGGGCGACGATCGCCCCGCCGTAGTGGGCGATGCTGCGGGCATAGCCGCTCATGCGCTGGCGGTACTGCGCTTCGTCAAGGCCACCGCCCGCGAAGATGACCCCGGAGACGCGGCTCAAGCACAGCATCTCGACGTACTGCAGCTCCGTCATGGGATCCCGGTCGCTGCTGCAGACCACAGTGAGGAAGCCTCGGGCTGAGGCCGCGGCCGTGGCGCCGCGCACGATCTCGGCGAAGTAAGGGTCGCTGATGTCGTGCACGACGATGGCGATCGTGGGGACGCGCCGTGTCCGCAACGCGCGGGCCATCGGATTAGGCCTGTAAGCCAGCCGCGCGGCGACAGCCAGGATGCGAGCCCGTGTGCGATCCGCGACGGGGTGGGTGCTGTCAGGATCCAGGGCCCGCGAAGCAGTGGTCAGGGAAACCGCGGCCTCGTGTGCCACGTCCGAGAGGATCGGCAGCCGCCGGGTGCTCCCCGGCCCCCGCCCATTGGCGGACTTGACCCCGGCCGGTGTTCGCAGCTGTCTGGGCACTCAGTACATGACCAGGCCGGCCGAGACGTTCATGTCCTCGCCGGTGATTCCAGAGCTGGCGTCGCCGGCCAGGAAGACGCACGCGGCGGCCACCTCGTCCGCCAGAGTGGGACGCTTGAGCGCGGCGGGGTCGCTGAACTGGCGCATCGCCTCAGTCTCGGTGATCCCGCGCGCCGCTGCGCTCTGCCTGACGATCCGGTCGAGTCGATCCCCCGCCACCGCCCCCGGGCAGACGCTGTTAACGCGAATCTTGTGTGGCCCGAGTTCCATGGCAAGGCTTCGTATCAGGCCGATCACGCCCATCTTGGCGGCGCAGTAGGGTGTTCTCTCGGCGAGCGGCCGCTTGCCCGTCGTCGACGACAACGCGATCAGGCTCCCTCCATGGTCGGCCTCGATCATCGCCGGTATGAACCGGCGGAAGGTGAGGTAGACGCCGTCGAGGTCGGTGGTCAAGCAATCACGCCACTCGTCGTAGGTGATCTCGTGCATGGGCCGGATTGCGCCGGGGATGCCTGCGTTGGCCACGATCACGTCAACCCTGCCGAAGTGCTCGAGAACCGTATCGGTCATGGCGTCGGTGGATTGCGGGTTGCCCACGTCGCATGGAACCGCCAGGCAGTCGACGCCGAGGCCTCGAATCTCTTCGGCCGCCTTGTCGAGCGATTCCTGCGTCCGGGCCGCCACGGCGACTGACGCGCCGGCACCCGCCATGGCGAGTGCGATGGCTCGGCCGATCCCCAGGTTACCTCCGGTAACGACGGCGACCCTCCCACTCAGGACCGAGCTCAAGGCCGACCGAAAAGGAAATGGATTTCCGTCATGCCGCATACTATGGCCGTGGTCGTCGCGAGATGTCAATCACACTGGAGATTGACGCCGAAGCTGGCCTCATTGGTGGCCGACTAGCGTGACGGTAATCCACCACCTTGGGTGGGCCGTCCGGTCGATCGACCAAGCCCGTCCCCATTTCGAGACCACCCTGGGCCTCGATTTCTGCGGGGAGGAGAGCTTTCCTGACGTGCGAGTCGCCTTTTTCGGTGGAGGGCCGGTTGCCGTGGAGCTGCTCGAGCCGCTCGATGACAAATCCGACATCGGCGAGTTCATCGCCAAGCACGGTGAAGGCATCCATCACCTCGCCTTGAGGGTTGACGATGTGGCCGCGGCCCTTCGGGAAGCGGGCCGCCACGGCCTCGTGCCCATCGACAGCGCCCCACACCGGGGGGCTCGGGGCACATTGGTCGGCCTGGTCGATCCGGCGCGCCCTGACGCCGTCCTGATCCAGTACGTGCAAGAGCCATGACGGGCGCCAACATCCAGACGACGCTCGTGGGCAGCTACCCGGTTCCACAATGGCTTGTCGCTCATCCGAGCGAGCTCGCTCTGAAGGACGCGACTGCGGTGGTGGTGCACCTGCAGGAGCTGGCCGGTATCGATCTGGTGGTGGATGGCGAGCTGTATCGCTTCGACCCCGACCACCCGGAGACGAACGGGATGATCGAGTACTTCGTGCAGCCCATGGACGGGATCCGTTCCGAGATCCGGCGAGCAGATATCGAGCTGTTCCGGTCGCAAACGCACCTCGGCTTTCGCCGGCGCCCGGCCGCGGTGGTTGAAGGTCCGATTGGCGAAGGCACTCTCAACCTGGTCGAGGCCTATCAGCGGGTGGCGGCCCTGAGCCTGGGCCCGGTCAAGTTCACGCTGACCAGCCCTTACATGCTCGCCCGGATGCTCCTCGACACGCACTACCGCGACCAACACGCCTTGACGCTCGCGCTGGCGGACGTCCTGGCCAATCAGGTCCGGGACATCCACGCAGCGGTCGTCCAGGTCGACGAGGCCAATCTCCCGGGCAGACCGGAGGACGCCGAGCTGGCGGCGGAGGCCATCAACCGCATCCTCGACGCGGTGCCCCACACGCCGGCGGTCCACCTGTGCTTCGGCAACTACGGCGGCCAGCGGATCCAGGCCGGCAATTGGGCGAGGCTCGCGAAGTTCTTCGACCTGCTGCGCGCGGATCACGTCGTTCTGGAGCTGGCGCGCCCCGGCTATGGCGACCTGGAGATCCTACGTGAAATCAATCCCAAGCTGAAGCTGGGTATCGGCGTGATCGATATCAAGACGACGGTGGTGGAGAAGGCGGAAGAGGTGGCCGGTCGGATCCAGGCGGCCGCCGACCTGCTCGGCGGCGCCGAGCGGATTGCCTACGTCCACCCGGACTGCGGCTTCTGGATGCTTACACGCTCAATAGCGGACGCCAAGATCCATGCGCTTGTTGCGGGTCGCGATCTGTTCGAGGGCAGGCCGTCCCACAGACCTGACTTGCACGACTGAATCGTTGTTCTGGGAGGTGTAGATGAAGCTCGATCTTGGGGGTCTGATTCCCGCGACGGTCCTGCCCATGACGGAGGACGCGCGGATAGACGAGCACGGCCTGCGCAAGTACATACGCCATGTGGCCAACGCCGAACCGAAAGCGCTCGCCATCAACGTGGACACGGGAGAAGGCCCGCACCTGTGGCCGAAGGAGCGCATTCGAGTCCTGGAGATAGCGTTGGAGGAGGTTGGCGACCGCATTCCGATCGTGGCCGGGTTGGGCGCTCAGTTCACGGACCAGGCCGTGGCGCTGGCGCGCGAGTTCAAAGACGCAGGAGTCCACGCGCTGCTCGTGTTCCCGATCAGCGCCTACCAGGGTCTGCCGCTGGATCCCGAGTTGCCGGTGAGGTATCACGCAGCGATCGGCGACGCCACGGGTTTGCCCCTCATCCTCTTCCAGCTTCAGCCGGCCCTCGGCGGCGTCAACTTCGAGCCAGAGACGCTCGCACGCCTCTGCAGGGTGACCGAGGTCGTCGCCATCAAGGAGGCGTCATTCGACCGCGATCGGTTTGTGGAAGTCCACGATGCGGTGAAGGCCGCCCGCAGCGACTGTGTCTTTCTTACCGGAAACGACAACTTCATCTACGAATCGTTCCTGCTCGGTGCGGAGGGTGCGCTCATCGGTTTCGGGGCAGTCGCGACCAAGCAGCAGGTCGATCTGATCGCTCACGCCCTGGCCGGCCGGCACGAGCAGGCGCGCGAGATCATGGAGCGCCTGACGCCACTGGTCGACGAGATCTTCGCGCCGCCGGTCAGGAACTATCGGGCGCGCACCAAAGCCGCGCTCGTGATGCAGGGAATCCTCGATCTGGAGACGGTCCGGCCGCCGCTTCTGGCCATCTCGTCAGGCGAACGCGAGCGAATCCGCAAGGCCCTGATCTTCGCCGGCGAGCTGGACGAGAAGGTCGGCGTGGGGGAGGCCTCTTCATGAAGCTCGGCTCTTTTGTCCCTTCGTACCTCCTCCCCGGCCAGGATGCGAAGCACGGTGACCAGATCCGCCGCTTTGCGGTCAAGGCGGAGGAGCTGGGCTTCGATTCGCTGTTCATCACCGACCACCTGCTCACGGCATCGAGGTTCTACCGCGTCAGCTGGACCGAACCGATGTTGACCCTGTCCCACGTTGCGGCCGTCACCAGCCGGGTCAAGCTCGGCACTTCGGTTCTCGTCCTGCCGACGCGACAGCCGGTGGTGCTGGCCAAGGAGATCGCCACCCTGCAGCACCTGAGCGGCGGCCGGTTCGTGTACGGCGTGGGGACCGGGTGGTATCCGCCCGAGTTCGAGTCGACCGGGAGCACTCGCCAGCAGCGCGGAGCGCGCACCGACGAGGTGCTCGAGGCCTCGATGCAGCTTCTGAAAGCCGGCCACGTCAGCTTCGACGGCGCCTACTACCGGTGGAGCGACATCACCGTCGAGCCGCTGAGCCACGTTCCGCCCGTATGGGTCGCAGGTGGCGCCCAGTACGCGCATGCGGCCTCGCCGGACCAGCCTGAGATGTCCGCGAAAGTGTTGGACCGCATCTGCCGCTGGGATGGCTGGATCGCCCGGCCCACCGCGGCTCCTCCGCAAATCAAGGACGACCTGGCGTTGATCGACGCCGAGCTCGCGCGCCTGGGCACCACCCGCGCTGAGAAGAAATTCACAGTCGCTCACGAGAACTTCTGCTGGCTCAGTGAGAAGGTTTCCAGAGAAGACGCGGTCGCCGAGCAGAAGCGCTACATGATGGGCGTCGTCTCGGACGAGCGACCGTGGGACTACATCGAAGCGGTCTATCTGACCGGGACGATCGACGACGTTCAGCGCCGCATCCAGGAGCGCATTGATGCAGGAATCGAGGAGATGTTCATCCACACGATGACTGCCGACACCCATCAGCTCGAACTTTTCTCCAAACACATCCTGGAACCGTTCGCGAAAGTCCGCGCGAAGGCGGCGCGATGAGCCTCGAGGCCAACCAGGAGAGCAGCAGTCTGGAGGGCAAAACGGCGCTCGTCACCGGAGGCACGCGCGGGATCGGCCTGGCCATCGTGCGGGCCCTGCGGCGCAATGGCGCCAGGGTCGTCGCGATCAGCAAATCCCAAGAACAGGTAGACCTATTTCATAAGGAGTTCGCCGAGGATCCGCTTTGCGGCGCTGAGCTTGCCGACGTGCGCGACCGCAAGTCGCTCGAGGCTCTCCGAGACAAGCTCACGCAGCTCGACATCCTCATTCCCAATGCCGGTGTCAACACGCGCATCAAGGCACTCGACCTGCCAGATGAGCCTCTTCGCGAAATGCTCGAAACCAACCTCTATGGAGTTTTTGTCACCTGCCAGGTGTTCGGGCCTTTGCTCTTGGCGACGCCAGGCGGCCGCGTGGTGATCACCAGCTCCCTTTCGGCGGTTCACGGAATGGATCTGCGCGCCGCCTACGCGGCGACGAAGGCAGGCCTGTCCGGGCTGGTTCGGGCGCTTGCGATCGAGTGGGGCCCGCAGGGCGTCAACGTAAACGCCGTCGGCCCAGGCATCATCGAGACTCCGTTGACGAAGGCTTATATGGACCAGTTCCCCGAGCGCGTCGAGGCGACCATCGCCAACACGCCGCTCAGACGTCTCGGACAGCCGGATGACGTCGCCGACGTCGTCCTCTTTTTGGTCTCTCACGCTGCACGCTTTGTCACCGGTCAGACCATCTTTGTGGATGGTGGCGTGAGCGCGGGAAGCGCGTGGTGGTAGGTCGCACTACATGAGCGGCAAAAGCATCGACGACGTCCCCATCGGGCTCAAGACTCGAATCACCAAGACGGTGAGCGAATCGGATGTCTACCTCTTTGCGGGGATCACCGGCGACCTCGACCCGAATCACGTCGATGAGGAGTACTGCCGTAAGACCAGCCTCGGTCACCGGGTTGCGCACGGCGCGCTGATCGTCGGTTACACATCGGCCGCATCCACCCGCATCCTGCAAGACTTCGAGCGGCCGATGGTATCGGTAGGCTACGACCGCATCCGGTTCCTCAAACCGGTGTACTTCGGCGACACCATCACGATCGATTACGAGATCACCGCAATCGATCGCGATCGGGAGCGTACGATCGCGAAGATCGAGGTCAAGAACCAGCGCGACGAGCTGGTCGCCGTGGCCACGCACATCATGCAGCTGGTCGATTGACAGAGCAGAAAAGCCTCAGCCTGCTGGCCGGCGTGCGCATCCTCGCGTTCACACAGTTCCTACTGGGCCCGGCCGCGTGCCAGTACCTGGCGGACATGGGCGCGGATGTGATCAAGGTCGAGCCGCCTGGAAGAGGCGCTTGGGAGCGCAGCTGGGCCGGGGCCGACCTGTTCATCAACGGCGTAAGCGCATTCTTTTTGCTCGCCAACCGCAACCTCCGCAGCGTGACGTTGAACCTCAAGAGCGCGCGAGGTGTGGAGGCAGCACGCAAGCTCGCTGAGACCGCCGACGTGATCATCGAGAACTACCGTCCGGGGGTCATGGATCGCCTCGGCCTTGGGTACGAAAAGGTTCGAGGCCTCAACCCGCGCGTGATCTACGCATCCGGCTCGGGTTACGGCAGCGACGGGCCATACAGCCAGCTTCCGGGCCAGGATCTGCTCATCCAGGCCATCTCAGGCCTCGGCGCCAACACCGGCACCGAGTCGGGCGGGCCCACAGTGTCGCCGGCTGCGATCGTCGATCAGCACAGCGCGAGCCTGCTTGCGATGGGCATTCTCGGTGCGCTGGTGCATCGAGAGCGCACAGGCGAGGGTCAGCGAGTCGAGCTGATCATGATGAACGCCGCGCTGGACATCCAGACCGAGCCGGTCGTCTATCACCTCAACGGGGCGAAGCTGCGGCGTCCGAGAACCCCCGTTGCCGACACGTTTCACTCGGTGCCCTACGGCTTCTACGCGACTGCGGACGGCTACCTGGCGATCTCGATGGCCCCGATCAGTGCAATCAGCGAGGTTCTCGGCCGCCCCGCTGCGCTGAAGCCATACGAGGATCCCGCGATCGCCTACACCAGACGGGACGAGATCCGCGAGGCCCTGGATCCTTACTTCCGCAAGCGCACGACGGCGGAATGGTTGGAACTCCTTCGTGCGCATGACATCTGGTGCGCACCCGTCAACAGCCTGGAGGAGACGTTCGATGACGTCGCCGTGAAGCACATCGCGCCGGTCCTGGAGTTCGATCACCCGCGCGCCGGGCTGGTGCGGGTGCTCAAGCACCCGGTCCGGTATAGCTCAGGAGAAGCCACCCTTCGCCGCCTTCCGCCAGATGCAGGCGAGCACACCACCGAGGTCCTCACCGAGCTGGGTTACACCGCCGAACAGATCGAGGAGATGCGAACGGCGAGCGAAATCTAGCCGGCCGTCGCGGTCCTGGCCTCGGCGCCCTGCGCCTTGCGGGTGCGGAAGTCATCCAGGATCGTGGCCGTCGCGGTCGCTCCGATCCGCGTCACTCCCAGCTCCATGACCGCCAGTAGAGCGTCCAGCGTTCGCACTCCGCCGGCCGCCTTCACGCCGATGTGCGGCGAGACCGACCGGCGCATCAGGGCAAGGTCCTCATGCGTCGCACCCGTCGGGGCGAAGCCCGTAGAAGTCTTGACGAAGTCGGCGCCCGCGGCCTCGGCCAGCTTGCAGCCGCGCACCTTCTGGTCATCGTCCAGGTAGGCGTTTTCGAGAATCACCTTGACGATGGCGCCCGCGGGGTGCGCAACCGCGACGATCGCCGCGATCTCGTCCCTGACGTAGGCATCTCGACCTGATCGCAGCGCGCCGATGTTGATCACCATGTCGAGCTCGGTGGCGCCCAGACGCAGCGCTTGTTCGGCCTCGAAGACCTTGACCTCGGTGGTTGTGCCGCCGTGCGGGAATCCGATCACCGTGCCCACGGCGACTCTGGTTCCCTTGAGCAGCTCTACCGCGCGGGGAACGTCAGCCGGCTTGCAGCACACCGAGGCGACCTCGTATTTGGCCGCAAGCCGACACCCGCCCTCGATGAACTGGTCGTCAAGCTCCGGGCGCAGCAGGGAGTGGTCGATGGTCTTGGCCACGTCCTCGTAGGTGAGACGGTCGATCAATGAGCTCATGGTTCCTCCTGGTTATCTGTTGCGTTTGATCTCGACGCGCTTACCCTGGCGCGCGCTCAGCTCTATTGCCTCGCAGACAACCACCTCATCATGTCCATCCGCGAAGGTGGGGTATCGACCTTGGGCAGGGCCGCCTTCCAGCACAGCCTGGTAGACAGCGTTGTAAAGCGCCCTGAACGTGTCCGCGAATCCTTCGATGTGACCTCCGGGCAAGAAGGACGCGGCAGCGCCCGCGGCATTCATGAGGCCTGGGTCGCGGGGAAGGACTTCGTTTGGCCGGCCCCGGTGGCCGAGCCAGAGCTCATCCGGTTGCTCCGAGTACCAGGCCGCCGAGCCGGTCGCTCCGTCGATCTCGACCCGCAGCGAGTTCTTGCGTCCGGCGCTCACCTGCGAGACGGCGAGCTGACCCAGCGCGCCGTTCTCGTACCGGACCAGGATGGTGGCGCAGTCCTCGGTCGCGATCTGGCGAGCCACGGTGTCCTTCGCCGCGCCCGTCGCAAAGGTCTCGACCGGCCCCGTCGGCTGGCGGCGCACCTTGATGAAAGTCTCCAGGTCGGCCGCAACCGAGACGATTCGCGAACCGGTTAGAAACGATGTCAGGTCCATCCAGTGCGAGCCAATGTCGCTGACGGCGCGCAGCGAGCCGCCCAGGGCCGGGTCGAGTCGCCAGTTCCAGTCGGTGTCGAGGAGCAGCCAGTCCTGGAGGTAGTGCCCGGTGACCAGGCGCACCTCGCCTAGCCCGCCCTCGCGGACCATCTCGTGCACGTGCTGGCACAGGGGATAGAAGCGGATGTTGAAGTTGGTGGCGTGGACCAGCCCACTGGACTCAGCCACACGCAGGAGATCGGCGGATTCCGCCGACGTCATGGCCAGCGGCTTCTCGCAGACCACGTGCTTGCCGGCGTTCAACGCGGCCTTCGCGTGCGCGTGGTGAAGGTGGTTGGGCGAGGTGATGTGAACGACATCGACCCGCTTGTCCTCGAGCATCGCCTCCATCGATTCATACGCCGGTGGCAGTCCCGCAGCCCGCGCTCGCTCTGCGGCTCGGGTGCTGCTCGAGCCGACGACACCGTGGACCTGGACGCCGAGCCGGCGCAGCGCATCCACGTGGACGGCGCCGATGAAGCCCGTCCCGACCACGGCCGCGCCGACCTCGCTCAACGAAGATCCACTCATCAGACCTCCATAGACTAGGGATATGACCGACGAAACCGCCTGGGTCTCCGCGGCGGAGCTGGCGCGGCGCATTCGCCACCGCGAGCTGTCGCCGGTCGAGCTGATGACCTCGACCATCGAGCGCATCGAGCGCCGCAACCCCAGCCTGAACGCCTTCGTCTACCTCGACTTAGGACAGGCCATGGAGAATGCGCGCGCCGCTGAGGCGGCACTCATCTCCGGAGGGAATCTGGGACTGCTCCACGGTGTGCCCGCCGCGATGAAAGACCTCTTCGATTTCAAGCCGGGATGGCCGTCGACCTTCGGGGGTGTTCGCGCGCTCCGAAACCAGGTCATCGACGCGTACTGCACCTACTCCGAGCGAATGGAGCGCGCGGGGGCGATCCTGGTCGGCAAGACAAATGCCCCGGTGATGGGTCTGCGCGGGATCGCCGACAACTACCTGTTCGGGCCGACACACAACCCATTTGACTTGAGCCGCAACCCGGGCGGCTCCTCTGGGGGCAGCGCGGCTGCGGTCGCCGATGGACTGGTTTCGATCGCCGAAGGGACGGACGCCGGGGGTTCAATTCGGATCCCCGCGGCCTGGTGCAACGTGTACGGGTACCGGGCGTCCTACGGACGGGTTCCGTTTACGGGCCGGCCCAACGCGTTCGCAAGCCTCACACCATTCCTCTTCGAAGGGACGCTGACGCGGACCGTCGAGGACGCGGCGCTGGGGCTGCAGGTGATGGCCGGGCCCGACTCGCGCGACCCTTTCTCGCTGAGCGACGTA
>CATPBO010000238.1 GCA_955652835.1 Candidatus Dormiibacterota bacterium | reverse complement strand
TGTTTACGGTTCGGCGCTCGACAACCAGCGGGCAGTCACCGTTCGCGGAACATTCCTTCAGAACCGCGACTACCTCGATTTCTACTACCACGGACGCTACACCGTGGTGGAGATGGAGGCCGGGCCCTACCTCGACGCTTGCTACGAGATCGTGCAGCCTGACCGCTACCCGCTCGGGGAGAGCGTCAACATGGCGCAGATCAACTTCGACCTCGGGATCGTGCACTACGCATCCGACACTCCGTACACGCAGGCTCGCACGCTTGGCGCGCGCGGGCTCAGCTATCGGGGCATGGATTCGACGTACGCGTCGGCTATCGCCGTCGCGCGGAGGATCCTGCAGCGAGAGGAGGCGCTCCAACCTCAGAGCTGACAAAGACGGCATGCTCGTGCGGGTGGTTGTGATCGCCCGCGCCGTGGTGAATCTCGCCGCACGGGTGGCAGCTCTCGACCTGGATCGTCGTATGCCCGATCGCGAACTTTCCGCAGAGGCGGCCTTCCAGGTCGCGCACCACGTGCTCGGCATCGCGGAGCGGGCATTCGCCCACCACCACGTGGCAGCTAAGCGCCATCTCGTCCGAGGACAAGGCCCAGACATGAAGGTCATGCATGCTCGTCACCAGCTCGGTGCTCGTGATCTCCCGAGATAAAGCAGCCAGGTCGATCTCTCGGGGTGTGCCCTCCATGAGGAGATTCACCGTCTCGCGGACGATCCGCCACGCGCCGAAGGCGATGAGGACGGCGATTCCTAGCGAGAGCAGCGGGTCGATATAGAGCCAGCCGGTCAGCAGGATCACGAGCCCTGCCACCACGACGCCGACCGAGGCCCCGATGTCGCCCACCACATGCATCAAAGCGGCACGCATGTTCAGGCTCCGGCTATGACCTCGTAGGCCGAACGCGACAAATGCGTTGATGGCGATGCCGATCAGCGCGGCGACGATGACGACGCCGCCCTGGACAGGTTCCGGGTGCGCCAGCCTTCGTACAGCCTCGTACCCGATCGCGAGGACGATCACGATCAACGTCACCGAGTTGACCAGGGCGGCCAGGATGCTGACGCGGTGGTAGCCGTAGCTGCGCCGTGCGTCGGCGGGACGGTTCGACTGCGCCACCGCAAACCACGCCAGACCAAGGGCGAAGACGTCGGTGAGCACGTGGCCGGCGTCCGAAAGGAGGGCCAGGGAGTGCGAGATCAGGCCTCCCACGAGCTCGACCACCAGAACGGCGCAGGTGAGCGCCAGCGCGATCTTGAGCGCGGATCCGCGAGATCTCACCTGTTCCATGAATTCACCATACCCACTCGGATCAACGTTCTACCGGCACCAATCATTGCCCCTCTCGAGGTAGGCCAGGAGCATGCCCTGGCGCACGCCCTGGTGGCTGATCTGAAGCAGGGCCAGGCCGTACCAGTCCAGCAGCAAAAGAAGCACCTCCACCCCGCCCCGCATGGCTTTGACCCGGCTGGCCGGCAGCTGGACCAGCGTCGCCACCTCGGACGCCCGACCGCGGTCGAGCCGGGCCTCGCATGTGAGCAGGTCGGCTGTGGTCAAAACGGGGGGCGGGTTGCGGCGAGCCAGGACGCGGGGCAGGTTGCTGGCCGTGCCTCCTGTTGCAACGAGTCTTTCGACCTCGGCATCTGGGGCATGCGCCAGCTCATGCAGTGCAGCCTTGCGCAGGCGCGCGCGTTCCTCGGGCTTCGGCGGGTCAGAGAAGAAAGTGCTGGCAAGGACTCCGGAACCGATCGGCAAGCTCACCCACCGGAACATCTCGTGCCCGCGACCGATCACCACCTCCGTCGACCCGCCCCCCAGGTCGACCATCGCCCACTCCCGTCTTACAGCATGCCGGCTGGCCACGCCGAGGAAGCTCAGCTCCGCCTCCCTGTGCGCTGAGATGATGCGGACGGGCACCCCGATCGCCTCGCCCGCCTCGCGCACAAACTCGTCCCGGTCCGACGCCTGGCGGACCGCCTCCGTGGCACCGGCGATCAGCAGCTCGAAGTTGTGGCTGCGTGCCTTCGCGACGACCGAGCGCAAAGCGCGGATCGCAGGTTTTGCAGCCGCACCGATCTTTCCGGTCAAGGCCACCTGCGCGCCGAGCTCCGGCATCTCGACGTAATGGGCGACGTCCTCGAGCTTCCCCCGCACAACGTCCGCGACGAGGGAGTGCACGGTGTTGCTCCCGATGTCGACGGCGGCCAGACGCATCCGCCTACTCTAAGTGCCCCACACCCGGCATCTAGAATCTGGCCGTGGCCAGGAAGGGCACGCGAATCGAGAAGGACTCAATGGGCGAGATGGAAGTCCCGGCCGCCGCTTACTACGGCGCGTCCACCCAGCGCGCAGTGCTCAACTTCCCGATCTCCGGCCAAGCTCTGCCCCGACGCTTTATCCGTGCCCTCGGCATGGTCAAGCGGGCGGCGGCGCAGACCAATCGCGAGCTCGGCCTGCTCTCGCGCCGGCGGGCCCGAGCGATCGCAGCCGCCGCCCAGCAAGTAACCGATGGAGAGCTCGACGCGCAGTTTCCGATCGACATCTATCAGACGGGCTCAGGCACATCTACCAACACAAACGCCAACGAGGTCATCGCGACCAGGGCGACGGAGATCCTCGGCGGTGAGAGAGGTTCGCGCCTGGTCCATCCCAACGACCATGTCAACCTCGGTCAATCTTCTAACGACGTCGTCCCGACGGCCATCCAGCTCGCGTGCGCGATGGCGATCCAGGACGAGCTCATCCCGGCCCTCGAGCGGCTGCACAAAGCACTCGAGGCCAAGAGCAAGGAGTTCTGGCCGGTCGTCAAGACCGGCCGAACACACCTCCAGGACGCAACTCCTATCCGGCTCGGACAGGAATTCAAGGGCTATGCCGGACAGGTGGAGGAATCGATCCGCCGAGCGAGGGCGGCTGTCGATGAGCTGGCCAGGATCCCTCTTGGCGGCACCGCCGTCGGAACCGGCATCAACTCGCACCCGCAGTACGCGCGCATGGCAGCCGCCCGCCTCGCCAAAGCGACCCGCCTGCCAGTCCGTGAAACGCAGAACCACTTCCACGCGCAGGCCACGCTTGACGTGCTGGTGGCGGCGCACGGTGGGCTGCGGACAATCGCAACCAGCCTCTGGAAGATCGGCTCCGACATCCGGCTCATGGGCACAGGCCCGATCGCCGGCCTCGGTGAGCTGCGGCTCCCCGAGACACAGCCGGGCTCGAGCATCATGCCGGGCAAGGTCAACCCGGTGATCATTGAATCCCTACTGATGGTCATCGCCCGCGTCTACGGCAACGACCTGACAGTCACGATCTCCGGACAGTCGGGCAGCTTATTCGAGCTGAACGTGATGATGCCGGTGGCCGCCGTTGCGACACTCGAATCCGTCACGCTGCTCGCGGCATCGGTCCGTAACTTCTCGGAGCGCTGTGTCGAAGGCCTTCAGGCCACCGACCGGGGGCCCGAGCTCGTCGAGCGAAGCCCGATGCTCGCCACCGCGCTCAACCCGATTCTCGGCTACGACGAGTCGGCCAAGCTCGCCAAGGAGTCCATGCGCACCGGACGCAGCATCCGCCAGCTCGCGCGGAGCAAGGGAGTGAGCGAGTCGACGCTGAACAAGGTGCTGGACCTTGCGAAGATGACCAAACCAGGTTTGGAAGGTCCGGGCGGAGGCGGCGGCTAAGGACCGAAAGGAGAAGCCAAACCGGGCACAGAATTGAGACGAGCTCGGCTGCGCAACCCGCTGTCCCGCTTTCGCCTGGCTGTCGTGCTGCTCGGCGTGATCATCGCGTACGGCATCGCCGGCTACATGCTGATCGAAGGATGGAACCTGCTCGATTCCTTCTACATGGTGATCATCACCATCAGCACCGTCGGCTACACGGAGATCCACCCACAGTCAGCCGCCGGCCGCATCTTCACCTCGACACTGATCGTCACCGGCGTGGCTACCATGCTCTATGGCTTCGGTGTATTCGCCGAAACGCTCGCTGAAAACTCATTTGGAAATTACAGGAGAGAGCGGCAGTTGGAGCGCAGCCTGAACCAGCTCCGCGACCACTTCATCCTGTGCGGCTACGGGCGCATAGGGACCGAAATCGTCACTGAGTTTGAAGACCACAAGGTCCCTTACGCGGTGATCGACCAGACGGAGGAAGCCGTTGGCCGCCTGCGCGCGGAGGGGCGCCTGCATATCGAAGGCGACGCGGCGAGCGAAGACCTCCTCAAGCAGGCCGGCATAGAGCGCGCCCGCGGCCTCATCTCCGCGGTCGACTCCGACGAGCGAGCGGTCTACATCGTCCTCGCCGCCCGCGCGCTCAACCCGAACCTCTACATCATCGCGAGGGCTGGCCGGCCCGAATCCATCCGTCGGCTCGAGCTCGCGGGAGCAACGAGGACGATCTCTCCCTATCAGATGGCCGGCCATCGCATCGCCGAGCTTGCCGTCCGACCGGCGCTGGTCGACGTGCTGGACACGCTTCACCACGGCGAGGCCGGTATTGGGGTGGAGGAGCTGCTCATAGGGACCGGTATGGCGGCGGTCGGCAAGACGATGGAGGAGGCCGGCCTGCTGGATCCGTCGGCGGCAAAGCTGCTGGCGCTGAGGCGCCGGGACGGAACGCTGCACGTCAGCCCAAGCTCCGACATTCGGCTGGAAGAGGGTGACCTCTTGATCGCACTCGGCTCGGAAGCTCAGCTGCTCAAGTCTGCATCGCTGCTGAAATAGCCGGCTGACCGCTGCCCCGGTGGCCTCGAAAGATGCCGCTAGAGTGACGTCGATGGACTCGTTGGCGAGGCGGCCAGAGCGCGTTGCGCTTGGTGCTGTTTTCATCGGAGTGGCCCTTGTGCTGGGCAAGCTCGTGGTCGGTTTGCTCACGGGCAGCCTCGGCATCCTTAGCGAGGCGGTGCACTCGCTGTTCGACGTGGCCGCGAGCACTTTCACCCTGGTGGCGGTCCGCACCGCACGGAAGCCTGCCGACCGCGAGCATCCATACGGTCATGGTCGGGCGGAGAACGTCGCCGCCTTCGCCGAGGGCATCCTCCTCCTGATCACAGCGGCCGGGATAGCGTTCGAGGCGTTCCGTCGCCTCGCTGTCGGAGGCGCGGCCGTGAACCCGGCCGGCTACGCCTTCGCCTTGCTGATCGCAACCCTGCTGATCGAAGGTGGTAGAGCCGTCGTCCTCAGGCGCGTCGGCCGCCTGGCCTCAAGCGACGCGATGCTGGCCGATGCGACCAACCGCATCGCGGATGTGCTCGCGACCGTCGGGGTCCTGGCCGGCCTCGTCGGAGTCCGCATGGGCTTCACGTGGGCCGACTCGGTCGCGGCCCTGCTCGTGGCCGCCATCATCGGCCGGGCGGCGGCGATGCTCGCCTGGCGGTCAGGCGACATCCTCATAGACCGCGCGGCGGCCGGCGCCGAAAGGCAGCTTCGCGCCGCGATCCAGGGCGTGAACGGAGTGCGCGAGGTTCGCTCGGTGCGCGTGCGGCGCTCGGGCCCCAACCTGATCGGCGATGCCAGCATCGCGACCCGGAGGATGCTTTCGGTCGAGGCGGCGGGAGCGCTGGCTGAGGACATCAAGCGCCAGGCTCGCTCGGTCCTACCCACCCTCGACCTGTCGGTGGTCGTGGAAGGACAGGCTCTGCAGGGAGACCTCGTCGAGCGCATCCACGCCGCCGCCGCGCGCAATGGGGGCGTGCGAGACCTCCACAACGTGACAGTTGAGCGTGAGGCCGACGGGTCACTTCACCTGACGATGCACGCGAAGCTACCGGGAGACATGACCCTCGCCGCGGCGTCGAAGGCAAGCGCTGCCCTCGAAGAAGCGCTGCGCGCCGAGCTGCCCAACGCCACTCGAATCGACGTCCACCTCGAGCCGATGGAGCCTCACGTGGTGCGCGGCGAGGATGTGACGGTGAGGCGCGCCCAGCTGGCCGCCCGCATGCGCGAGATCGTGGAATCACATCCCGAGGTGCGACGCCTGGTGGACGTCGAGCTGAGCGACCGCCACCGGCGAATCCATGCTCACGTGGTCGCGGAAGTCGCCGGCGATATCAGCCTCGAGGACGCCCACCGCATCGAGACAGAGCTGGAGGAGCAGATCCGGCGCGCGCTCCCGGAAGTGCAGGAGGTCGTGGCGCGGGCGACCGCATGAGGCCTGGTCGGGCGCAAGACCTTCCCGCACTGGTCGAGCTGTGGCGTTCGGAGGTGCGCGCCGGGCGACGGGACAGCGTGCCCCGAGAGAGGGAGCTTCGAGGGCTGCTTGCTCATTTCGACTGGGACTCGCGGTCCCGGCTGG
>CATPBO010000237.1 GCA_955652835.1 Candidatus Dormiibacterota bacterium | reverse complement strand
TGGACGTGGATCAAGAGCGGCACATTCGTGGTGCCCTTCAACCTGCTGATCGACAACCTGTCGATCTTCATGTGCCTCGTCATCACCGGCGTGGGTGGCCTGATCGTCACGTACTCGGTCGGCTACATGGAGCACGAGGACAACCCCAGCTACGCGCGCTTTTTCACCTACATGGACGTCTTCATCTTCTCGATGCTGCTGCTCGTCCTGGGCGGGAACCTCGTCTTTCTGATCGTCGGCTGGGCGCTGGTCGGCCTGAGCTCGTACCTGCTGATCGGATTCTGGTATCAGCGCCGCTCCGCCGTGCTTGCCGCCCGGAAGGCGTTCGTGATGAACGTGATCGGCGACGTCGGCATGATCCTCGGCGCCTTCGTCCTCTTTGTGACGTATCACGCGGTGACGTACGTGGGCGTTTTCGCGCACACCAACGCGTGCCTCCCCGGCCCACCGCCCTGTGCCCTCCCCATAGTTCCCTATGCCGACACCCTCCAGCTCGAGCTCGCCGCCTTCCTGCTCCTCGTGGGTGCGATCGCCAAGTCCGCCCAGCTGCCCCTACACACCTGGCTTCCCGACGCGATGGAAGGCCCCACCCCAGTTAGCGCCCTGATCCACGCGGCGACCATGGTCACGGCCGGCGTCTACCTCGTCGGCCGCATGCATCCCATCTACGACATCGCGACGTATGCCCACGGGGCGGTGGCGATCATCGGCGCGGTGACCGCGCTGTTCGCCGCGACCATCGCCATCGTGCAGACCGACATCAAGCGCGTGCTCGCCTACTCGACGATGAGCCAGATCGGGTACATGTTCCTGGCGGTCGGCATCGGCGCGTACGCCGCCGGCTTCTTCCACCTGCTTGCCCACGCCTTCTTCAAAGCCCTTCTCTTCATGGCCGCCGGCAACGTCATCCACGCGATGCACGACGAGCAGGACATGCGCAAGTACGGCGGTCTGTTTCGCCAGCTCCCGCGCACCTCGTCGTCTTTCCTCATCGGCTCGCTCGCCCTCGTCGGCGTGATCCCGCTCGTCGGCTTTTTCTCCAAGGAGCAGATCCTCGGCGCCGCTCTTTCAAAACCCGACGACTCGCTCGCGCTCGCCGTTTGGGTGATCGGTGCCGTAACTGCTCTCATCACGGGCTTCTACACCGGCCGGATGTGGTGGATGGCCTTCGGCGGCAGGCCGTCGCCCCAGCGCCCCGTCGCGCTCCCGCATGAAGCGCGCCTGGTCATGCTGGTTCCCGTACTCATCCTCGCCGCCCTCTCGGTGGTCGGCGGGTTCATCCAGACCAGAGCCCTTGGTATTGGACCTTCGGCCGTCTCGGATTTCCTGTCTTCGGTTTTGGGCCGGATGGGCTGGGAGGAAAGCACAGGGGTGGTCGTCGTCGGGCTCGTCACGATGGCCCTCGGCACTCTCCTCTTCCTCGGCGCTTATCGCTTCTATGTCGAGCGGTCGTGGAAGACATGGAGCGGCAACTTCCCCTCGGCGCAGCGGCTGCTCGAGCGCAAGTACTACTTCGACGAGATCTACAACGCCGCGTTCGTCCGCCCGATGGACGCGATCGCGAACTGGGGCATGAGAGACGTCGAAGAGCCGATCCTCGATGGCGCCGTCGTCGGTACCGGACACGCGGCCGTAGCCGGGGCACAAAGCCTCAGCCTCACCCAGAGCGGCTACTTCCGCAACTACATCCTCGTGTTCGTCGGCGGCGCTGTGGTGGCGGCAGTCATCCTTCTGATCAGGACCGCTGGATGATGCTCACAGCCATCTGGCTGCTGCCCATGGTCGGCGCGGCGTTCATCGCCTTCATGCCACCACGCTTCGCGAAATGGCTTGGCGTGGTGGTGGCGCTCGCCGCGCTGGTGGTAGCAGCGGACGTCGCGTTCTCATTCGCGCCCGGGTATCGCGGCTACCAGTTCTCGGAGTCATTGCCGTGGATCCCGCAGATGCGAATCTTCTACCGGCTCGGCGTCGACGGCATCAGCCTGTGGCTGGTCGTCCTCAACGCGTTCCTGACGGTGATCGCCATCCTGGCCACGCCGATCTCGACGCGCAACGTGAGCCGCTTCGTGGCTCTGCTGCTCGCAATGTCCGCCGGGCTGGCAGGCGTGTTCATGGCGACAGACCTCGTCCTCTTCTATGTGTTCTGGGAGGCCATGCTCATCCCGGCCTACTTCCTGCTCTGGATCTTCGGCGAGGGCGAGCGACCGGGCCGGGCGGCGGTGAAGTTCGTGCTCTACACCCTCGCGGGCTCCCTTTTGATGCTGGTCGGTGTCATCGGCGAGTACGTCTTCACCGGCAAGCAGACCTTCGACCTGGCAACCCTCGCGACGCTCGCGCCATCGCCCTCGATCCAGTTCGGCCTCTTCTTCGTCTTCGCGCTCGCGTTCGCGATCAAGACGCCGCTGTTCCCCTTCCACAGCTGGCTGCCCGACGCCTACATGGCGGCGCCTACGCCGCTGCTGGTCACCTTCGCCGGCGTGATGGGCAAGGCCGGGGCGTACGGCTTCTTGCGCATCGCGGTGCCGCTGTTCCCTGAGCCGGTGGGCTGGTGGGACTGGCGATGGGTCGTCCCGGTGCTGGCGGTCGCCGCGATCATCTGGGGCGCGCTGATGGCGATCGCCCAGCGCGACATGAAGCTGCTGGTCGCCTACTCGAGCGTGAGCCACATGGGGTTCATCGTGCTGGGAATCTTTGCCTACAACGTGCAGGGCCAGCAGGGCGCTGTCGTGCAGATGGTCAATCACGGGCTCATCATCTCGGCCCTCTTCCTGCTCGTGGCCTGGATCTCCGATCGCGTGGGGACTCGTGATCGCTCGGCCATGGCCGGGCTGGCGACCCGCATGCCGGTGATGGCCGGCGTGTTCTTCGTCGTCACCCTCGCCGCGCTGGGACTTCCAGGCCTCAACAGCTTTGTTGGCGAGTTCATGACCTTGCTCGGTGCCTGGCAGCGCGCGCCCTTGCTTGCCGTGTTCGGCTCCATCGGGCTGGTGCTGGCGCCCGTCTACATGCTTCGGCTCTTCCAGGGGGTGATGCAGGGGATTCCCGCGGGCCCGGTGCCGAGGTCGGACATCTACACGGGACAGCTCGTCTTGCTGGCGCCGCTCGTGCTTCTGATGTTCGCGATCGGCCTTTACCCGAACGTGCTCACCAACCTGATGACGTCGCTTGGCCAGTCGGGGCTCGCGAGATGAGCACCCTGCTCGCCGCCGACCTCACCTACACCTGGTCGCAGGCGCTCGCCGACCTCGGCCAGATCGCGCCGATCGCGACCCTCACCGGGTTCTTTCTCTTCGCGATCGTGGTCGACCTGGTCCTGCCGAAAAGCCGGCGCGGCGGCGCCGTGGCCATCGTGGCGGTGACAGGTTTCGCTTACTCGCTCGGCACGGCGGTCTATCGCTGGCTCTACGCCCAGGGCGGTTACGCATATCACCAGTTCGCCACCGGCGACAACTTTGCTTTGTTCTTCGAGATCCTGTTTGCCAGCCTTGGCATCCTGACCGTCGCCCTCTCGCACTCATATCTCCGCAGGCGCGGTCTACTGGAGTCGGAGTTCCACATCCTGATCATGTCCGCGGTGATCGGGATGATGGTCCTCGGCTCAGCCACCTCGCTGGTCACCGTCTTCCTCGGCCTCGAGCTGCTGTCGATCGCGCTGTACATCGTGTGCGGCTACGCCCGCACGGAGAGCCGGTCGCAGGAAGCGGCCGCAAAGTACCTGCTCGTGGGCGGCTTCGCGAGCGCCTTTGTCCTCTACGGCATGGCGCTGATCTACGGGGGCGCCGGCACCACGGTGATACCCGAAATCGCGAAGCGGCTCGGTTCGGCGGCGACCGGCAACCCTCTAATCCTGCTCGGGATCGTGCTGATGGGCGTCGGCTTCGCTTTCAAGGTCTCCGCCGCGCCGTTCCACATGTGGACGCCGGACGTGTACCAGGGCGCACCGCTTCCGGTCACTGCATTCATGTCAGTCGGGACCAAGGCGGCCGCCTTCGCGATGATCGTGCGCGTTTTCGCGGGCGGTCTCCCCCACCTCGCGCCTGAGTGGCAGGCGCTGCTCGCCTTCGTGGCCGCGACGAGCATGATCGTCGGCAACCTGATGGCGATCGCGCAGTCGAGCCTGAAGCGTCTGCTCGCCTATTCAGGCGTGGCGCAGGCGGGCTACATCCTGATCGGCGTGATCGCCGGCGGTCAGAACGGGCTCTCGGCCGTCCTCTACTACCTGTTCGTCTACATGTTCATGAACTTCGGGGCTTTCGCAGTGATCACATTGCTCGCGGGGCCTGAAGGCGACCGCGATCACATCTCGGACCTCGAGGGGCTGGGCCGCCGAAACCCGGTGATGGGGATCTTGATGACCGTCTTCATGTTCTCGCTCGCGGGCTTTCCTCCATCGGTCGGCTTTTTCGGAAAGCTCTTCCTGTTCACCGCCGGCGTGGGCGCCGGGTACACGTGGCTGGTCGTGCTTGCGGTGCTGATGAGCGTGGTATCGGTCTTCTACTACGTGCGGGTGCTGGTACCGGTGTGGTCGACCTCGACCCGGACCGACCGCATACCCGCCTCGATCAGCAGCCGGTCGGTCGTCTGGCTGAGCGGCCTGGCCTCGGTGGCACTGGGCGTCTACCCGACGACGCTGCTTATCGCCGGCCAGCTGGGCGCGAACCCGATCAGCAGCCCTTAGCCAGCGGGATTCCGCGCGTTTGGCGCCAACCGCGCGCCTGCACGCTGCATATTCCGCACGTCAGGCGCCAACGGTGCGAAATAGGGCGTTAAGCCCCGCGCAATTTTGCGATCGCCGCCCGAAGCCGCCGCTCGCGGGTATCCGGTTTCTTGGCCCCCTCGAGACTCAGCGCCATCTCCTTCTTATTGGTGAAGGAGCTCCTCTCCCACTTTTCCGCCATCTTCTTGTCACTTGCCAGCACGAGGGCGAGGTCTGAGGGCGGCTCGACCACTCGCGGCGCGGTGTCGAGCTCGAGCGAGACCGCGACGGTGTCGCCGAACCCCACGCCCGCGGCATCCTGGATCGACTTCAACACGCCCAGGCAGTAGGTGCCGTCGCCCATCGGCATCAGGGAGCCTCGGTATGGCTGCCCGGCGATCACGGCCTGGATCTTCGGCATGCCTTTAAGGCCCAGCTTCGCTGCGACCTCTCGCGGCACCGGAACCAAACATCCGCCGCCACCTCGGGGCGTGGGAGTGAGCGTGCCTTTGAACCTGACCATCGAACGATTTTAGGCCGGCAGTCGTGAGCCCTTTGCGAAGGGTCGCGGAAACGGTGATGGGCTGAAATCGGTGAACGCGGGTAGCGTCGCGGCGCCGAAGAACGCGTTCAAGCTGCTGTCCAGCGACTGCGCGCCGGCGTTCAATGCCGCGGGCGTCAAGGCCGCGTCGTCCCAGTGCCCTGTGTCGAGTCGCTTGATCAGCACCTGCGTCGCGGCGATCGTCTCCGCCGGCGTGAAAGAGCAGTGGCCGGCTCGATGGACGAACGTCTGGCGCAACAGGCCGCTGTCGCCTGCTGCCGCGACCGCGCCGGCGTACGCGCTCTCGTTGGGAGGAATGACCAGCCCATCGCCTGTCGTGTGCATCGTCAGGACCGGGATGCTCAAGCGACCGTCGAGGCTGATGTTCCGATCGAGGTACTGCGCGGCTGCCGGATCGGCATGGATGCGTTCACCGGTGTCCAGCGCCCCCAGGTCTGCTTGCAGGTCGAGGCCCGCCGCAAGGTACAGCGCGGCGACTTCCTCGCGGTCGGGCGAGATGGACAGCTGATGGCGATAGTCGACGTCTGTGTTCCACGATGGGTTGCCGCCTGCGCGCTGCTCGAGCTCGGCCCGATACCCAAACGCGAAGCTGAAATCGACGCGCGACTCCCAGGATGCTTGCGCCGCCGCGCGGGCGACGAAGTCGTTCGGGTCGGGCTCGGGCAGCCTCGGGTCGAACCATCCTGGAAGGTCGATCAGCGCTCCCACCAGGGCGAGGCGCGCGCGGCCGGACGGTGTCGCCGCGGCCTGGCCGAAGATCTGGAGCGCGAGCTGAAGATTGGCTGCGGGATCGGTGATGTGAACGAGTTGAAGCGCTGAACCCCTGGCCAGCAGAGTCCGAAACGCATACGCGGAGTCGAGCTCCTCATTCCAGGTCGCGATGCCGCCCGAAAGCACGCCGCACATCGGCATCGCCGCCGCAAAACGCTCGGGATAGAGCTGGATCAGCCCGGCCGTGACGATGCCGCCCAGCGAGTGACCCCAGGCGATCACGCGTTTTGGCTTGGCGACGCGCCGGTCGAAGAAATCGAGCAACGCGATCTGGTCCTTGAACGCATCCTCGAGCGCCCACCCAGTCGAGCTGTACGACGAGCCGGCGATGGCGAAGTGATGGCCCAGCAACCATGCGGTGGCATCGACGCCTGGCGCAGCGACCGCGTCATTGTTTCCGCCGGGAGCTACATATCCGTGGCTGTAAAGGAACAGCGTCCCGTTCCACCCCGCCGGCACCTCGACGCGATAGGCGGCTGCTCCAATGGTCCCGGTAAAGGAATGGGGATCGGACTCCTGGTTGGTCACGGTCGTGCTCGAGCACGCAACCGCGAGCACCAGGACCACCAGCAGGGCTACCCGTCGCATCAAATTCCGGAGCGCGATTGGCCCCCATCGACCGCGAGGACGGCACCGTTGACCAGGCTTGCCTGCATCGAGCAGACGAAAGCCACGACGCTCGAGACCTCGTCAACGGTTCCGAACCGACCCAACGGCATGTCCTGGCGGACGAACTCCGCGATGGCTTCCGGGTCCGCCTTCTGGCGGCGATCCCATCCACCGCCCGTCCAGAGAATCGATCCAGGGGCAACGGCGTTCACTGTCACGCCTTTGGAGGCGACCTCTCTGGCCAGCGACTTGACGAAGCTGATCTCTGCCGCCTTCGCGGCGTTGTAGGCGGGTGCCCCGCCGGTCTCGCGGCCCCAAACCGACGCGATGGCGACGATGCGCCCCCATCCGCGCAGGAGCATGCCGGGCAGCACCAGCTGGGTCATGCGCACGCTGACTGCCACGTTGCCGCTGAAGGCGGTCTCGAACTCCTTCGGACCCGTGTCGCTCCAGGCGGTGCCGGCGCGAAGACCGAGGTTGTTGACCAGGATCTCGATCGGGCCAAGCGCGTCTTCGGTCTCCTTGACGGCACGGTGTCCGCCTTCCTCGGTCATCAGGTCGGCAACGATACCGACGCCGCCAAGCGAATCGGCGATGCGCTTGACGCCAGCCTCGGTTCTCGCTGCCACCGCCACGCGTACGCCTTCCTTACTCAACGCCTGTGCGATCCCCAGGCCAATCCCGCGCGTGCCGGCGGTCACGAGCGCGACCTTGCCCGCAATGCCGAGCTCCACTCGCGCATCCTAATGAGATGCTGCCGCCAGGGGCGATCAACGAAGGACCGCCCGTCACCCCGCGTCCTTCGGCGACGGTGCTGCTGATTCGAGGCAGTGACCCGTGGGAGCTGCTTCTCATGCAGCGTCCGGGCGGCTCCGACTTCGCCCCGGGCGCGTACGTCTTTCCCGGAGGCACGGTGCACGCCGACGACATGGGCTGGGGCGACGAGATCCGCATGGCCGCGACAAGAGAGCTGTTTGAGGAGGTCGGCATCCTGCTCGCGCGTCGCGGACGCCGCTTCGCCCGCGATTCCGAGTGCGATCGCGTGCGCGCGATCATCCAAAGCGAGAAGAGCTTTGATGAGGCACTGCGCGAGCTGCGGCTGGAGCCTGCGCTCGACCGCCTGGTGCTCTTCGCCCGTTGGGTGACGCCCGCACAGCTGCGGCGGCGCTACGACGCCCGCTTCTTTCTCGCGCACCTGCCGCCGGGCCAGATCGTGCGCCCGCAGGACGGCGAGGTGATGGACTGGCTGTGGATCGCGCCCGAGTCGGCACTCACCAATCCGGACATCACGCTCGTCTACGCCACGCGCGCGGTGCTCGAGTCGGTGGCGGGGGACAAGAACGAGACGAAGCTCTTCTCCCGCGCGCGCCGGCTGAAAGAGGTGCCGATCGTCGAGCCGACGATGGTGCAGACCGAATCAGGCTGGGAGATACAGAGGGACTAAAGAGGTCTTAGCGCCAGAGGTCGCGCCAGCGGTCGTAGTGGATGACCTCCACACCGCCTTGCCGGAGGACGTCGAGCCCGGCCGGGTCGCGATACGCCTCGCGGTAGTAGACGCGCCCGACGTTGGTGTTGATGATCATCTTGGCGCACATCACGCAGGGCGACGCGCTGACGAACATCACCTTGCCGGGCAGCTGAGCGCCGGCCTTGATGAGCGCGTTCTGCTCCGAGTGGATGCAGCCACAATTTCCCGGTTCGGAGGAGTCGCAGCTGTTGGGCAGGCCTCGCGCGTTGCCGTTGTAGCCGATGCCCAGGACCTGGGTCAGGTCGGGCGTGGTGATCAGGCTGCCGACCTGCAGGCGGGCGCAGGTCGACCGCTTGGCGAGCTCTTCGGCCATGCGCATGTAGACCTCCTCCAGCGGAATGCGGTCAGGCGCCTCGTCGGACTCGGGAAGGGGTTTGACTTCGGCCATTTCAGTCACATTTATACCTGTCACAACAGCGGGAGGGTGAGCAGCGGCGCTTGCCGGCCGCAGGCCGGGTCGGCTTCGCCGACGCCGCGATGAGAGGGAACCGACAGGTTCCCTTTCATGCTCTTAACAGGCTTGTCTATACCCTTTTCGGGGACTACAATGCGCAACATGTCGGTGCTCGAACTCTTGTTCGCCCTTCTCCTGGTATGCCTCTTGGCCGGAATCGCGGGTGTGGCGTTCCTCGTCTGGAACCTCGTCCGCCGCGCCGACGGGCAGACCCGTGACGTCGCCGAGCTGAAGATCCGGCTCGAAGCCGGCGGGCAGGCCCAGGGCACACAAGCCGCCGAGCTGCGCGAGCGCCTGGCGCAGACGCAGTCCGTCATCGAGGGACTCCGCTCGGCCCTTTCCGCCCGCCAGCCGGTCGAAGACGAGGCGCGGGCCAGCCTGAGGCGGCTCGAGAGCGTCATCGCTGGCAGCTCGACTCGCGGCGCCGCGGGCGAGAACATCCTCGAGGAGGCGCTCCGGCACCTTCCACCCGAGATGCTTCAGCGGAATGTCTGGGTCGGCGGCAAGGTGGTCGAGCTGGCCTTGCGCCTGCCCGGCGGCAAGCTGCTGCCGATGGACTCGAAGTGGGTCTCGAGCGGTGCATTGGAGCAGCTCTCGGACCCAGCGCTCGACGCGACGCGCCGAGCTCAGCTCACTGCCCAGGTGGAGCGCGAAGTCGAAAGACGGGTGCGAGAGGTGAGCCAGTACATCGACCCCGGCACCACCTCGCCTTTCGCGCTGGCAGTCATTCCCGATGCGGCCTACGACGTCTGCCGGGGAGCGATCGTCGGCGCCCACCAGCGGCACGTGATGGTCGTTGGCTACGCGATGGCCCTTCCCTACCTCCTCACCCTTTATCAGCTGCACCTACAGTTCGCCCGCACGGTCGACATGGAGAAGCTCCAGTCCGCGCTCATCGACGTGGAGCGCCACCTGGACACCCTCGAAAGCGTGCTCGAGAACAAGCTGCAGCGGGCGGTCACGATGCTCCAGAACGCCTACGGCGAGGGGAAGCAGGTGTCGGCAAGGATCCGAGCCTCGGCGCAAAGCGTCCAGATGACGGAGAAACCTGAGGAAAACCTTTCCACAGACCCAGCCCAGCTCGCCCTCGTCGAATCAGTTCAATAAGGCTGGTTTTGCACACTTTCCCACAGTCCTTGCGCAGCCTGTGCCCAATTTGGTCCCAGGGATATCCACAGGTAATCCACCAACATGTTGGGGGTAAAGGCCTGTTAAGACCTCACATATTGTGTTTTGGGTCTTGACAAGCCCAAAAGTGGCCCGTATCATCCAGTGCGTTAGATCGAGGCCCTGGGGCATAAGTGGCGGGCATGCTCTGGGGCCTCTTCCATCCCCAAACGTACAAGTTCAACGACCCAGCCCACGTCCCACTACCAGCGGTTCGAATTCACCCTCATCGGGGATGATTGAAGGAGGCGTTCTCTAAAGAAATGGCCAAGAATCTCGCCGACCTCACAGGAGCCCGCGCCGGGCGCGCGCCGGGCGCGTTAGGCAAGCCCAACGGGAGTCACACCAGAGCAGGCACCACGAAGGGGCTTCATTTCGGCCGTCGCTTCACACCTCCAGGCAGCCACGCGTACGACCTGGTGGAGTGGGAGCATCGCACCGCGGCCATCACCGGCGAGAAGGGCCAGGTCATCTTCGAGCAGAAGGACGTCGAGGTTCCCCGCTCCTGGTCGCAACTGGCAATCAACGTCGTCGCCCAGAAGTACTTCCGGGGCAGCCTTGGCAGCCCTGAGCGCGAGACCAGCGTCCGCCAGATCATCGACCGGGTGGTCGAAACACTGGCCACCTGGGGACGCGAAGGTGGCTACTTCGCCAGCGAGGAAGATGCCGAGAACTGGTCGCAAGAGCTCCGCTACCTCCTGGTCACCCAGCACGCCTCATTCAACAGCCCAGTCTGGTTCAACATCGGAGTGCCCAACCGCGCCCAGCAGGGTTCGGCCTGCTTCATCAACTCGGTCCAGGACTCGATGGAGTCGATCCTCGATCTCGTCAAGACCGAGGGCATGCTGTTCAAGTTCGGCAGCGGCACAGGCACGAACCTGTCCGTGCTGCGCTCGTCCAGGGAGCAGCTGTCCGGCGGCGGCACCGCTTCAGGCCCCGTCTCGTTCATGAAGGGATACGACTCGTTCGCCGGCTCGATCAAGTCAGGCGGGACGACCCGCCGCGCGGCAAAGATGGTCATCCTCAACGCCGACCACCCGGACATCCTCGACTTCATCCGCTGCAAGGCGGAGGAGGAGAAGAAGGCCTGGGCCCTGATCGAAGCCGGCTACAACGTCGGCTTCAACGTGCCGGGCGGCGCGTACGACTCGGTCCAGTTCCAGAACGCAAACCATTCCGTCCGCGTCAGCGACGACTTCATGCAAGCGGTCGCCGACGATAAGGAGTGGAAGACGAAGGCGATCGTGGACGGCCGAGTCATCGACACCTACCGTGCTCGGGACCTCTGGCGGGAAATCGCAGACGCGGCCTGGATCTGTGGCGACCCGGGCTTGCAGTTCGACTCCACGATCCAGGACTGGAACGTCGTGCCGAACACCGGACGCATCAACGCGACAAATCCATGCTCCGAGTTCGTTTTCCTCGATGACACCGCGTGCAACTTGCTTTCGCTGAACCTGATGAAGTTCCAG
>CATPBO010000236.1 GCA_955652835.1 Candidatus Dormiibacterota bacterium | reverse complement strand
GAGCCACGGCCACCGGCGCGGACGGCCAAGCAGCCAACCGGCGCTCACACCCACGATGACAACGACGAGCACGCTTACGGCCCACCCAGCCTGTGTCCAGTCGGGAGGTGTAGGCATGCGAGTCGTCACTCCGATTGCGTCGGCGGGGACGCCGTCGAAGTGACCTGTCAGCGCATCGCCACTGCGCACAAGAGTGGGACGGACGGCCGCCGGCCAGCCAGGAGGCACTCGAACGGTGAGCGCCAGATGACCAAAGCCTTCCCACTGCCTGGCCGGCGAGAGCACGAACGCGAGCTGCCAGAAGTGGGGTTCGTAGGCATAGGCGTTCCCGCTGTACTGAGTGGGGAGGGCTCGATACCGCGTCGTGAGTGTGTGGCGCCCATAGATCAGGAACACCCGAAACGTGAGCCCCGCTGGCCGATCTACTTCGTAGGGCAGGTCCGGCCCACCTCGTAGGTTGGGCGTTCCGGCGGGGGGCATCCAGCTCGCAGGCACAGGTGCAAGCGGTCCGACCGTGGCAGCCACCGGCACCTGGTCGAGAACCACCTCTACGGCGCTGACGTCCTGGGAGGCCGTGACAAAAACGAGGTCGATGTTTTTCGCATCGCCATCGTTGCGCAAGGTGTACGTGGCGAGAACCGCGGCCCGTGCAGTGTCGACCGATGTGTTGTCGTTCAGGCCAGAGAGATCCATTGTCAGGTCCTCGTGCTCGATGAACACATCCTTCACCAGTCCTGACGGCAGACCGACCGGATCACCCGGAACGATGGGCGGCGCGGCATCGGCCAAGGCGGGTCTGGCCGTCAGGACCATCGCCGCACAGGCTGCCGCAAGGGCCAGGAAGCGGCGCGACACGATCGCATGCTAAACCGCGCATGCACCTTTCCCGAATCCGTCAGTGGTCTATCGTTCGCGTCGTCGCCATGAGCACGGGGCCCCGAACCCTGGCCGAGACCGTCCTCCGTTTCTATCGGCTTACGCACGAGCGCCTGCTGAAGGTGTCTGAGGACCTGACCGGTGAGCAGTTCAACTGGAGCGCGGGGCCCAGCCTTCACTCGGTCGAATGGCAGCTGTGGCACTGCGCCCGATGGGACGACTTTTTGGCTGCGCATGTGAATGGCGACCTCGATCGTCAACCGGCAACTCAGGTATGGGAACGTGATTCCCTGGCTGAGGATTGGTCTCTATCGCCCGGGTCGATGGGCCGTCGTGACACTGGAACCGAGATGGCGGACGTCGACGCGGAGCTGATCGACTTCCCCGAGGCTTCGAAGGTCCTCGACTACGCTCGGCGGGCATTCGCGTTCGCCGAGGATGCGATCGCCGCGATTCCGGACGAACTCATGCTGAAGGTGGCGAAGGATGACGCCGACGGCGATACGAACCTGGATAACGTGATCATCTATCTCGAACATCTGAGCAGGCACCTCGGCATGATCGAGGCAATTCGCGGGCTCCAGGGGTTATCCGGCAGCTCAACCCGCTGACTCCAGCCTCATGGTCTCCGAGTCGAATGCTCCTGGGAGGCGTTCTTCAAGAGGAGGTGCTGATTTAGATGGATACAACTGCCCTGGTTGTCATCGGCCTTGCCGTGCTCCTGATCGTTCTCGTTCTCCTCTTCGCGAGAGGCGGCGGTCGTCGCCACGACCTCATCGCACTGTCGAACGAGTCACGCGATCGCTACCTGACGGAGTGGGACCGGATTGAGACGCGGTTCGTCGATGCGCCCGAAGAAGCGGTGAGCGAGGCCGACGGGCTGGTCATCGCGTTGCTTCGCGAACGCCGCCACCCGCTCGACTCGCGACGGCTGCCAAACGAGCTGCACTTAGCTCGCGAAGAAGCCTCGCTTCGCAGGGGCGACAAGACCGAAGGCATGCGCCGCGCCTTGCTCCACTACCGCGCTGTGATCGAGATGATGGTTGGGATGCCCGTCCACGGGGAGCGCGACCGCGAAGGCCGCCGAGAGATGGCTTGAGCGAAGCTAAATACCTGGCGGCGTGGAATGCGGCCAGGCGTCGAGTACGCCCGACAGGCGTGAGACGACTTCGCTCGCGCCGGCGATCTCGTAGATGAACGTCACGCCTGTCGGCGTCGGCTGGCCCCCGAGACATGTGGAACAGGCTCGCTCACCGATGTACCAGAAGAGGTCGTTGGTGAGAAACCTGGCGCCCGAGCGCCCTGGCGGCGTCGTGTTCGACACGCTGTTGGCCTGCACGCTGTAGAGCCCGATCCCACCCAGCCCGCTCGAGGTCCGGAACGTGTAAGCGATCCAGCGACCGTCGGGCGATGCCTTCGGTTGAATCCCGTGCACCGGAAGCATGGACGAGAGTCCGCTGCTGGGATCCCATCGGTGCACCGCCCCAGCCGAATCCCGGAAGAACAAGCGGCTCGGGACGGAAGCCCAGACGCCCATCGTCATGCCGGAGGTCGAATAGACGAGCGAGCCGTCACTCGCCTTACGAACCTGGTCGGGCGCGGTCGCACCACTGCCTCCCACATGAAATGTCTGCACGAGTGCGATGTACAGGCCGTCGGGCGAGAAGCTCAGAAAGCTGTCGTCTTCGTCTGGGTTGACGCCGCGCCCTGGAACGGGCGGCAGCGTGGTGAGCACCTTGTCTCCCGAAGATGTGGTC